>JALGVA010000080.1 GCA_029820295.1 Candidatus Zipacnadia bacterium | reverse complement strand
GGCGACCTGATCATCGAGATGTTCGGCGGCTCCTGCGCGCGCTCGAACATCTCGATGATCAGGTCGCCCATGCCCGGGAGCACAGTGGTGGTCACGTCGAAGTCATCATACTCGGGCGCGGTCACAGTAATCTGCTGCTCGCCTACCAGCACGTCGGCGACCTCGAAGCGCCCGTCGGCGCCGGTGGTGACCGGCTCGTGGTCGCCCACCGTCACCTCCGCGCCGGCGATCGGCTCGCGCGTGAGCACATCGACGACCACGCCGGTTACGCGCACCGCGGTGTCACCGCCGATCAGCGTGACGCTGAGGTCGGGGTTACTGCCCAGGTCATCGGCGCGCACGGTGACGCTACCCTCGAAGGGCAGGTAGCCCGCCGCCTGCACGATCACATCGCGCGCCCCGGCGGGAATCCCGCCCACGGTGAAGGCCCCGGTGTTGTCGGTGTATCCGGCCACCGCCGGCTCGCTCTGACCGGGCGGAGTGAACTGCACGAAGGCGCTGGTGACCGGCTCGCCGCTGACCTCGTTGGTGACGGCGCCGGAGATCGTCCCGGTGGTCGCGGTGTCGGCGGGCTGGATGTTGACCTGCACCCACGTGGCGGTGGTGATGTTGAGCTGCACCTGCTGCACGTAGGTCTGATAGCCCTCGGCGGAGACCGTCATCGGCTGCGTCGGCGGAGTGCCGGTGCCCAGCGGCACATTGCGCAGCACGAGCTGCTGGTCCTCGGGATTGAGCACCCCGCGCACTCCGCCGACGATGACGGTCGCGGGCACCTGCAGCGCCGCGTTCGTCTCGGCCTCGAAGACCAGCACCACCACCGCGCCGGCATCCTCGGTGTCGCTCACCGGCGGCAGCCCGCCGCAGCCAAGTGCGGCAACCAGCAGCGCACACGCCGCCGCCAGCCACGCCAGCGGGAGCCTGCCCGCGCACCGGGATGTCGAGTGCCCCATCGTCGCGCGCCGTGTAGCCCTCATCATCGTGTGATCTGCATCGGCCGCAGCGCCTGGGCCTGACGGCCGGTCTCGTCGTTCGCGCGCAGTTGCACCAGGTAGAGCCCGCCGGGCACCGCGCTGCCGCGCGCGTCGCGCAGGTTCCAGCTCAGCGTGGTCTGCCCCGCGGCCCGCGGGCCGGCGGCGATGGTGCGCACGGTGCGGCCGGCGATGTTGAGCACCGCGACCTCAACGTCCGCCGCGGCGCTGAGCGTGAAGCTGATCTGCGCGCCGGCGTTGGCCTGCCGGGCGGTCATCGCGGTGACCACCAGCGGGCCGGAATCGCGCGGCGCGATCTCGACGCGCAGGCGGCTGTCCACGCCGTCCTCGCCCGCCGGGATGACGTAGCCCGCGCGGGTGCGCATGTACACCCGCCGCCCGCGCGTCTCATCGATCAGCACCGCAGTCAGGTCGTCGGGCAGTTCGCTCATGTCCGGCCAGCTCAGCCGCACCTGCGCGCCGGGGAGGGTGCTGGTCACGCGCATCGCGTGGCTGTGTGTGCCGCCCTGCGGGGCCACGTCCGAGATGTAGCTCGCCTCCCCGCGGCCCTCCGGGTCAAAGCGCACGCGCACGCCCGGCCCGAAGTCGGGCGGCGACTGCAGGTCCCAGCGGTCGAGGCCCGCGGCCGCGCCCTGCGCCGCACCGATCCACCCCGAGCCGCGCATCCCGGCGGCCTCGGCGACGATGGGCAGCTTCCACACCAGCCCGTCCTCGGACTCCGCGGTCGCCTCGCCGGTCACCTGCGCAGCGGCGGTGCTCAGCGCGGGGAAGCGCAGCAGCGCGCCGTCGCCGCGCAGGCAGCGGATCCAGTAGCCATCGAAGGCGACCATCTGATCGACGGTCGCGTAGCCGTCCGCGGAGGAGTAGCCGAACACCCCGTCCTGGATGATGCGCGCGGCCACGGCCTCGTCGTAGCCCATCGCCGCCTCGCCCTCGACCTCGAACATCAGGGAACTCACGTCCACCGGCTCCCGGCGCGGTGAGCCGATCTGGTTCCAGCCGACCTTGAGCGGCACCGTCACCGGCCGGTCCTCGCGCTCCAGCACTCCCTGCAGCGACAGCGCCACGTCCTGGAAGACGCGCAGCCAGTAGCCGCGGCCGGGCGCGACCGGCTCGGTGCGCGGCCAGATGGTGTACTTGTTCTCCCCGGGCAGACTCGGATCCCAGCGCGCCACCAGCAGTTCATCGGCGGCCACGCCCAGCAGCCCCGCCAGGTCCTGCGTGAGCGGGCGCAGCGGGAAGGAGATCAGGTGCAGGCCCGGCGGCGCGCCCGACCAGGTATGCGTGAGTACCACCTGGCCGCCACCGTGGAGGAAGGTCACGTAGCTGTCCCACGCCACATTGACGGTGCGCGTGACCTCCTGCTGGTCGGGGTTGGCGAAGGTGATGGTGAGCTGCTGCGGGCTGAGCGCGCCCTGGGTGATGCGGTCACCCCAGACGCCGCGGTCTACCTGAACGTCGGCCAGGCCATCGCCGCCCTCGACGTTGATGGTACCCCGGGTGCTGGTGATGATCGAGCCGTAGAGGTTGTTCTCGCCGCTCTCGAAGCCGCGCTGTCCGTAGGGGAAGGGCAGCATGCGGCGCAGGGAGGCGATGTCGGCCTGCACCGTGATGTTCTGCGGGCCGCCGATATTGAAGAAGGTCGGGATCAGGAAGCCCTCGCCGGCGCCTTCACCGGTGGAGGGGATGCTGATCACGTTGCCCTCCTCGGCGAACAGCGAGGTGCGGAAGTCGAAGCTCCAGTAGGTCGTGCGTACCTGCCCGCCGCGCGGCTCCTCATCGCCCTCAAAGGTGGTGTAGAAGTACTCGGCGATGAGCGCCACCGATTGGGTGAGCGGGATGTTCCAGATGAAGAGCTTCGGGCCGATGCGCACGCTGGTGTCGAGCACCCACTGGCGCTGGTACCACTCCTGGAAGGGCATCCCCTCGACGCTGGGCAGGACCTGGGAGGCGAGCACGCGCAGCGCCGGGATGTCGCCGGGCAGCGTGTCGGTGAAGCTGCTGTAGTAGGCCTCGTTGAAGTTGCGGAAGAAGCTCGCGTCCTCGACCCAGCACTTGAACCAGGCGCTGCGCGCCATCGCCACGCGCCACACCAGCATCCCGCCCCAGCCCGAGGCCGGGTAGAAGGTCGGCCCGCCCAGGTCCGGCTGGTTCTGCGGCTCGTAGACCGAGGTGGCATAGAACGGTCCCGGGTCGATGGGGTCGTAGCCGGGCGCGACCCCGGGCCGGGTCTGGATCACCGTCGCCGCCGCTCCCGCGAAGCCCTCCTCCCACGAGTCGTAGAAGAACGCCGCGTCATCGTGGAAGGCCTGCAGCACCAGGATCAGCAGGATGTAGCTGTCCTCGACGAAGTTGCCCGACAGCGGCGCCATGCGGATCTCGTTGGCGGACGCATCATAGACGCCGCCCTGCAGCGCATCGATCTCGGGGTCGAGCGTCACGGTGATATCGAGCGTGAAGGCCGGGCGCCCATAGACATTGTAGGCGACGGGCAGGGCGCGGTTGAGGTAGTCGCTCAGGGCGGTCTCCTCGGCCGCGGTGAAGCCCTGGAAGGTGAAGCTGAGCGTGTTGGTGGGGCCGCCGATCTGGGTGCCGGCCGCGCGCGTGCGCATCAGGTCGGGCGCCACGATGCGGCCATCGCGCAGGTGCACCACGCGGCGCGGGAAGGTCACGCGCGCGCGCGGGCTCTTCAGACCGTTGCGCTGCATGAGCTGCAGCGTGTGCAGAGCACGCTCGAGCATCTGATGGCTGTGCTGGGTGCGAATCGCGTGTGAGATCGAGGCCGCGCCGGCGGGCCGCATCGGCCCATCCTCGACCACGATCGCGCCCTGCGGCCCGTTGCTGACCGTCGCGAAGGGCTCATTGACCACGTTACGGAAGGGCGAGGCGTGGGCGCAGCCCGCCACCACTGCACACACAACAAGCGCACGAGCCGCGGCGACGAGCCGCCCCGCCACGCGTGATCGGCGATCAGTCATACCACTGCCACCACCATCGGCCGCCCTCGTCCTCGAGGCCTCCTTCCACGGGGCCGGGCTCCTGAGGGAGTCCCTCATCGGGGCCCTGTTCCTGAAGGCCCTCCACCGGCTGGTCTCCCGGGCGCGGGCCAGGCACCGGCATCCCATCGCGACCGAACGGTGCCGGCGGGATCTGCATGCCCTGCTCCGGCTCATCCTCGCTGAAGCCCCCGAGCCCGGTCTCGAAGCCGCCCTGGGCGCCGGTGGTGGGCGGGCGGTATGTGGCACTGCTGCCGCGCGTCTGGTCCAGGCCGCTGGAGAAGTCGAAGCCGCGGTCGCCGTAGCCCGTGCCGCCGAAGGGCGACAGCCCCGTGCCGTAGCCCTGGTCGAACGGACTGGTCATGTCGGTGCGCCGGTAGGTGGTGCTGCCGCTGAAGTCGCCGATGCCGCCGCTGCCATAGCCGTAGCCCGAGCCGAAGCCCGTCCCGTAGCCCGTCCCGTAGCCGCCGAAGCTGGCCAGGCCGCCGCCGTAGCCGCTGTAGCCCGTGGAGCCGGTGCCGGCCAGCCCGGTCGAGAACGTGGTGGACAGCTCGAACAGCACTGTGTGCGCGATGTAGTTCTGACCGGACATGGAGCCGGCGGCGCCGCCGGGCAGCGGGAGGTCGGGATCGCCGGTGATGTTGCGGATATAGCGGTAGCCGAAGGTCATGTCGGCGAGGGGGCCCATGCGGTAGCGCACGCCCAGCTCGCCCGTGTCCTTGGTGAAGGCCGCGTAGCCGCTGCTGTAGTCGGCGCGACCCAGGCGACCGAACAGCGAGACGCCATCGCGAACCTCGTACGATACCTCGCCGGAGATGTCGAACAGGTCGGTGGGCACCACGCGCATGATCTGGCTGTCGCCGAAGCCGATGTACGTGGGGCTGGAGCCGGTCTGCCTGTGGAAGTTCAGCGACAGGCCCCAGGGCTGCTCGGGCGGGCGCCAGTTGGCGCCGAAGGCGAGGATGTCGTTGAGTACCGCGCCGCGCCCCTCCTCGAGGAAGCGCATCTCGTCGGTGCCCCAGGTGGCGCTGAGCGACAGGGCGCGGCCGGGCTGCCAGCCGGCGGTTGCGTTGTAGTACCTCTGCGAGCTGTCGGCCAGGTAGCCCACCCCGCCCCCGCTTCGGTAATCGCGCCGGCCGGCCGAGAAGCTCAGGTTGACGGTCTCCAGCGGCCGCCAGGTGATATCGGCACGGGTGTTCCGGTCCTCGTAGCGTGCGCGCTCGTCGGTGTCCGTGCCATCATTGTCCCCGCCGCCCCCTCCGCCGCCGCCGGGATTGTCCGGGAGCTGGCGCGGGTCCATCACGCCGAAGGTGCTGAAGCCCCCGGGGCCGCCGTAGAAGCCGCTGCTGACCAGCCCGTCGGATTCTGAGGCGGTGTGATCGATGCTCAGGCTCAGACGACTCGATGGCGTCCAGCGCGCGGAGAGCTGGGTCACGGTGCCGGAGGAGCGGTCGTCGGTGACGCTGGAGGTAGAGCTGTTGGCGCCGAAGTGCCCGGCGAGCGAGAGCGTGGCCGTGGGCGTGTAGGTCGCGGAGACCTGAAACTGCTCGGTGGAGGAGCCCTGCGGACCGCTGAGCGGGTCGGTGCTGCTGGCGCCCAGGTAGCTCTGGTCGGTGCTGTTGAGGCTCACATTGACGCTGAAGGGCAGATCGGTGGGCGCGTAGCGCAGCGCCAGCGAGTCGGCCGTGCGCGAGCTGTCGCCGCCGGCGCCGCCGGAGTTCTCCATGGTCTGGTGGGTGAAGCTCAGCGTCGGCCAGTTGGGGTAGCGCACGTCGATGCCGAAGTCGTTGCGCTGCGTGCCCACGCTCAGGCCGGCCGAGGTGCTCTGCTGCGGGCGCAGGCTGAGCGTCGAGAACAGGCTGCTGTCGTAGCCGGAGTAGCCGCTGTAGCCGAAGGACAGGCCGCTGTCGCTGTCGAGGCTGCTGAAGCGTTCATAGACAGAGATGTAGTCGTTGGCCTGCCACTCGGCCGCGAGGTTCAGGCCCCGCTCCTTGCGCTGGAAGCCCACGCTATCGATGTAGCTGAACCGGGGCTGCACGTCGCGCAGCTCGGCGGTGGCGGTCAGGTTCGGGCGCGAGTAGGCCAGGCTGGTGCGCAAGGCCTGTCCGCTGCCGCCCGCGCTGTCGGCATCGCTCTGCGCCCAGTCGGCGCGCAGCGTCATCTCCGGCCCGAGGCGGTAGTCGAGGTCGATGCCCACCAGGGCGGTATCGCCGCCCGCCGCGGGCTCGCCCAGGTCGTAGAAGTAGCGGACGATCACCAGGGCCGTCGGCGGCACTGCGCGGCGGAAGATGATGCGGCCGATGTCGTGATAGACGTCATAGTCCACGCCCTGTACCTGCTCGGCGTTGTCCACCAGCACCACGATGGTCTGGTCGATGGTCTGCCGCTCACCCTCGTAGACTACGGTCGCGCCGTTGGGCAGGATCGGGCGGAAGTTCACGTCGAACGGGCCGGTGGTACCCGAGGCCTGGAAGATGTCCTCCTGGAAGCCCGCGGTGTCCCCCGCGTTCTCGGCCTCCCGGCGGTCCTGCATCAGGCCGGTGATGCCCACACGCAGGCGGTCGTCGAGGAAAGGCATCTCGGCGCGCGCCCCGTAGAGCGCTCCCGGGCTGCTCTGCCACCCGTACGACTGGTAGGCGACCGAGATGACCGAGGTGCTGGGAATGATGCGCGGCGGGGCATCGACCGGCTCGAACCAGAGCTGTCCGGTCTCGTAGTCGAGGCGGTAGTCACGGCCGAAGCGCATGACCTCCTCATCGACCTTGACGACCTCGCTGCCCTCGATGATGGGGGTGTAGCGCAGGAAGAACGGGCCGGAGCTGTTGTTGCCGCTGATGGTCTCGCGGCGGGTGAGGCCCTTCTCCTCGGAGTAGAACGCGCGCAGCAGTCCGCCGCCGGGGAGCATCTGATCGGCCTGCCAGCCCATCAGCGTCTTGCTGAAGCTGGCGAACTCGTTGCCGGTCAGGCGGATGTTGAGGTCGCCGTAGTAGACCGCGGTGTTGCGCGCCGTCCAGCCCAGCACGTAGCGCGAGTAGTTGCGGCCCCAGCCCGACGCGGAGATGTCGGCCTGGATGCCCAGCTCGCCCCAGATGGGGCCCTCGATGTGCAGCGAGCTGCGGCGCACGATGGGGTCGGTGTCCCAGCGCTGCCCCTCGAAGGCCGCCTCGGAGCCGATCAGCGAGTGCTGCTGGAAGGTGAAGCTGTTGCTGCCCGTGATCTGCATGCCCTGGAAGAGGCCCCAGTCCTCGAAGAGGCGGCCGACGCCCTCAAAGAAGTCCTCCGCCCGGGCGCCGGTGGCGACGATCAGGAGCACGGCCGAAATGTACAGCAGGCGACTGAGCCGCATTCTCACAACTCCACGGCCGTGGCACAGAAATGGCCCGCAACGGGACGATGTTAGTAGGACGCGGGCGGGCTGTCAATTGTTCCTCGTCCGCGCAAGGCCGGGCGCGGCGGCGCGACAAAGGATGCCGGGGGCGTCGCGACGAATAGCAGAGAGGAGCTTGCGCGCCGTTCGACACGCGTTCGAGGAGACGACTCGCCATGCGCCACGCCATCGCCGTCACCGCCATCTGTCTCGCCGCCGGCCTCATGGTCATGGGTGTCGGCTGCCCGCCCCCGCAGACGCCCGCCACCCCCGGTCCCGACGTTGCGCCCGGCGGGGAGAAGGTCCAGCTTCAGATGTGGACCATCTGGAACACCGAGCCGCGCAAGTCGGCGCTCGACGAGATCGTGGCCGACTTCGAGCGCGCCAACCCGGACATCGACGTGGTGGTCACCAACGTCGAGCCCGACGCCTACAAGAACCGCATCCGCGTCGCCATCGGTTCGGGCGACCCGCCCGACGTGTTCTTCGTGTGGAGCGGTGAGTGGCTGCACAATTTCGTGCGCGGCGGCAACGTGCTGCCCATCACCGACGCCCTCTCGGCGAATGGTGGCGAGTGGCGCTCGCGGGTCATGGGCGACGCGCTCAAGTGGTACACCTTCGGCGGCGAGACTTACGGGATTCCCTTCCTGCGCCAGTGCACCTTCTTCTTCTACAACACCGACCTCTTCGCGCGCGATCAGGTGGAGATACCCGAGACCTGGGATGAGTTCCTGGCGGTGTGCGAAACCGTGCGCCGGCCGGACGTGGCGCCGATCGCGCTGGGTAACTCGGTCAAGTGGCCCGCGCACCACTACGTGTCGTGCCTGTGGCAGCGCCTGATGGGCCAGGAGCAGCTCATGTCCGACTTCGACCCGCTGGGGCCGGGCGCCTATGACAGCCCCGGCTACGTCCAGGGCCTGCGCATGTTCCAGGACCTGGTGGCGCGCGACGTCTTCAACCGCGCACCCAACGGCACCACGCGCGAGAACGCTCGCGCTCTGTTCTACACCGGCAAGGCCGCCATGTTCTACACCGGCACCTGGGACTTCAACAGCTTCCGCGAAGGCGGTGAGGCCCCCGAGGACTTCTGGGACTCGTGGGACTGGTTCAACTTCCCGGCGGTCCCGGGCGGCGAGGGAGACCAGGAGGCCATCCACGGCGGGGCCGACGGCTACGTGATCTCCAGCAAGACCGCCCACCCGGACGCGGCTATCCAGTTTCTGCAGCATCTGAACTCCCTCGAGTCGGCGCAGCTCTTCGTGGACCGGTGCCGCGAGCTGGTGCTGGTGAACGGGGCGGTGACCGAGGAGAACGCCGATGACGCGCTGCTCAAGTACGCGCGACAGGTGGAGGCGGCGCCGACCATCGTCCCGTGGGCCGACACGCTCATGGAGCGCTCGGTGGCCGAGGTGCTGTTGAGTGGCTGCCAGGCGTTGATCGAGGGCAGCACCACGCCCGAGCAGATCATGGACGAGATCCGCGCGCGCCAGGCCGAGGTCAAGCAGCGGCTGGAGGAGCTGGGCGGCACCGATGTCTCCCAGGGCCCGGGCGAGGAGCTGGCGAAGCTGGCGGCGATCGCGGAGTCGCCCGACGCGGCGGCCGAGATCACCGGGCACTCCGAGGACTGGAAGTCGGTCACGGTGCGGGTCACGCCCCCGGGCGGCGCCGAGCCCACCACCGTTGACCTGCAGTGGACGGAAAGTGGCTATCAGACGGTGACAAGACCCGAGAACGACAGCCAATGACGGACGACCTCGGAGAACAGCAGGCAGCGAAGGCGCCAGGCGCGGGTCCGGGAGCCGCTGCCGTGCCCCCCTCTCCTGCACGGTGCACGGAGGACCCGAAGGGGCCGCAGGGCGCGCCAGGGGGAGGGAGACGAGGCCGTGCAGCGGCCGGACGGGGAGGGGCGCGCCATCGCCCGATCACAGCCTGGCTGCTCGTGCTGCCCGCGGTCGCGGTGTTCGCGTTCTACATTACGTACCCGCTCGTCCACACGGTCGTGCTGAGCGCGTACTCGTGGAGCGCGCTCAACCCTGCCCGCACCTGGCAGGGCCTGGGCAACTACGCCGAGCTGCTGGACGACCCCGTGCTGCTCACCGCCCTCAAGAACAACGGCTGGTGGATCGTCCTCTCGCTGGTCATCCAGCTCCCGCTGGCGATGCTGCTCGCCGTCGGCATCGGCTCGGCGCTGCGCCGGCATCGCATCCTGCGCACCGTGTTCTTCTCGCCCCTGATCGTCCCCGCGGTCGCGGTCGGCCTGATCTGGACGCTGTTCTACGACCCCAACTTCGGCGCGCTCAACTCGCTGCTGGAGGCGCTGGGACTGCACGGCCTCGTCGGCGGCTGGCTGGGCGACCCGCGGTGGGCGACGGTGTGCATTATCGCGGTCTCGTGCTGGCGTTACACGGGCTTCCACATGATGATCCTGCTCGCGGGGCTGCAGGCGATCCCCGACGACATCTACGAGGCCGCGCGCATCGACGGGGCCTCGGCGTGGCGCACCTTCCGCCACATCACGCTGCCGCTGATGAAGCGCATCGTGCTGGTGGACGCGCTGCTCATTACGGTTGGCTCGGTCAAGATCTTCGACCTCATCTGGGTGATGACCGAGGGCGGGCCCAACCACGCCTCCGAGGTGCTGGCGACCTACATGTACCGCTCGGCCTTCAGCGACGACCGCATGGGCTACGCGGCCGCGATCGCGACCGTGATGCTGGTGCTGACGCTGATCGCCACCGTGATCTACGTGCGCCTGACGGGGCGGGGAGAGGAGGAGGCCGCGGCGGCCTGAACGCCATGCGCAGGCTGAACACGATGCTCCGCGACGGCCTGTTCGCGCTGCTGGCGCTGGTCTTCATGCTGCCGCTGATCTGGACCGTGATCGGGTCCTTCCGGCCCGGTGGCGACCTGCGCGTGAGCCCCTGGGCGGTGCCGGCGAAGCTCTACCTCGACAACTACGCGGCGGCCTGGGAGGGCCGCATCGGCCTGTATCTGCTCAACTCCACCTTCGTGACCATCGTCTCTGTGGTGGTCATCATCGCGCTGAGCGCCCCCGCGGCCTACGCCTTCGCCCGCCTGCGCTTCAGCGGCTCGACGGCGACGCTGAGCTTCATCCTCACCGGCCTGCTGATCCCCGCGCATGCGGTGCTCATCCCGCTGTATCAGCTCAACTCCGCGCTCAAGGTGGGGGACTATCTGGCGATCATCGGGCCCTACGTGGCCTTCGGGCTGCCGCTGACGGTGCTGCTGCTGCGGGCCTACTTCGTGGAGATCCCCGGCGAGCTGATGGAGGCGGCGATCATCGACGGCGCCGGGCATCTGCGCATCCTGTGGTCGATCTTCATGCCCATCGCCCGGCCCGCGGTGGCCACGGTGGCGATCTTCCAGGCGGCGTGGATCTGGAACGAGCTGCCCTTCGCGCTGGTGTTCATCAACGAGGGCGGGCACTACACGCTGCCGGTGGGGCTGCTGAGCTTCCAGGGGGAGCACATCGCCAACTGGGGGGCGATCCTCGCGGGCGTGACCGTGGCGGTCATCCCGCTGATGATCCTCTATCTGGCCTTCCAGCGGCACATCATCCGGGGGCTGACCGCGGGCGCGCTCAAGTAACAGGCCTCACTTGGCCGCGGCCATCTCTGCGGCCACCGATCGTGCCGGCCGCACCCAGCGAGCCACGATGAATGCCGACAGCACCAGCAGCCCGCTCATGATGACGAACGGCGGGCGCAGGCCGAAGTGCGCGGCCGCCATCCCCCCGAGCAGCGGACCGATGGCCATCCCCAGCGCCGAGGCCACGCGCGTGTTGCCGAACGAGCGGCCGTAGGTGTCCGCGGAGACGGCCTGGCCGATGAGCGCGTTCTGCGCAGGTGCGGTGCCGCCGCGGCTGAGGCCCATGCCGATGCGTAGGAACGCGAGCTGCCCGATGG
Source organism: Candidatus Zipacnadia bacterium (assembly GCA_029820295.1). Classification (GTDB taxonomy): domain Bacteria; phylum Armatimonadota; class Zipacnadia; order Zipacnadales; family UBA5352; genus JALGVA01. The sequence goes on along the minus strand of JALGVA010000080.1, from coordinate 10,316 downwards.
TCTGCACGATGGCGTGGGGGGCGGCGAAGACGGCGGCGCCAAGGGTGCAGATGACCAGCACGGTCTTGTGCCCGACGCGGTCCCCGAGCAGGCCGACGCCCAGCGCGCTGAGGCCGGACGCGAGCCCTCCGATGCCGATCAGCATCCCGGCGGTTGAGGCGGCGCGTGCGGCGTGGGAGATCTGTTCTACCAGCAGCGGGAAGATGGGCCCCATGAAGCTGGCGGCGAGGCTGATCATGAAGAACGACCCCAGCAGCGCCATCATGCCCCGGCCGCCGAAGGCGCGCTGCAGGCCGTGGTTGGCACCTGAGCCCGGCTCGGGTCGCTGGAAGTCCTCGTAGGCGGCGGCCAGCACGACCAGTCCGCCCAGGAAGAGCAGCCCGCCCGCCACCCAGAAAGGCACACGGTAGCCCCATTGGTCAGCAATCAGCCCGCCCATCCACGGGCCCACGGTGTTGCCCATCAGCACCGAGACCTGCAGCAGCCCGAGCGAGAAGCCCATGCGCTGGAGCGGCGTGATGGCGGCGACGAGGGTGGTCGAAGCGACGATGGTGCCGGTCAGTGCCCCCTGCAGGAGGCGCAGCACGAGCAACTGGTGGACGTTGGCGGCGAAGCCCATCAGCGACATGATGGCCGCGCCTCCAAACATCGCCCGCTCCACCATCATCTTACGGCCATAGCGATCGGCCAGGCCACCCCAGATCGGGGCGAACAGCGCGCCCATGAGCCCCGAAGCGGTGACCAGCAGTCCGGACCAGATGGCCACCCGGGCCTCGGTGGTGACCCCCAGAGACCGCACGAAGAACGGCATGAAGGGCATGACGAACGAGAAGCCGATGATCGAGAGGAACTGCGCCACCCAGCAGGCGTAGAGGGTGCGCTGCCAGCGTGGGCCCCCCACAGGTTCTGGTGTGCAGGCTGGACCGGTGTCGAATGTACCGTCGCCCATGTCAGTACATCACGCAATCCGTCACGATGACCTTCATTCCCGGCTGGACGATATACGAATCTCGCACAACATGCAGGCGCTCGACCAGCGGGACGACCTTCTCACCGGGCATGGCGACCATCAGTATGTTGTTGATCCCGGGGAAGATCGCGTTGCCCTCCTTGCGCCCCGTCTCCCCGGTGCCCTTGATCTGCTCGAAGGTGGTGTAGTGCTCGAGCCCGAGTTCGTCGAGTATCTGCAGGACCTCGGCCTCGGCGCCCCCCTCGAAGATGATGAAGACCAGCTTGTCGGCGCCGGCGAGCGGCTCAGGGGCATCCATCACTCGTCCGACTCCTCTCCGTCGCCGCCGTGGTTGTTGCGCCACCACTCGGCCTGGCCGGTGGCGCGCCGCCACAGGCGCCGGAAGATGCCGCGGATCTCGTCCATGCAGCTCACCCCGGGGGTGAACAAGGCGGCGAAGCAGTTACCGACGACGCTGCCCACGCGATCCCAGATGCAGTACGAGGCCGGGACCACCAGCAGCGAGAGGCTGGTACCGAAGATCAGGCCGAAGATGAGCACCCAGGCCATGGGCGCGCGCATCTCCGCGCCCTCGGCCAGTGCCAACGCGGTCGGGAGCACGCCCAGCACGGTGGAGCCCACCGTCATGAAGATGGGCTTCATGCGGTGCGGGCCCGCGACCATGAGCGCCTCGGTGCGGGTCATGCCGCGCGCGCGCAAGGTGTCGGTGTAGTCGAGCAGGATGATGGCGTTGCGTGCCACCAGCCCGACCAGCATGATGATGCCGATGATGGACACGATGTTGAGCGTGTTACCGGTGACCACCAGGCCGATGATGGCGCCGATGAGCGCCAGCGGCACTGTGAACAGCACGCTCAGCGGCTGCAGCACCGAGTTGTACAGCGCCGCGGTGACGATGTAGATGAGCGCGATCGACAGCGCCAGCGCCTTGCCCAGCTCGGAGAACGACTCGCCGCGGAAGCGCGTCTGCCCGGCCCACTGGGTGTCCACGGTCCTGAGGTCCATCTGCTCCACGACGTCCATGATCCGCTGCTCGGCCGCGGCCTGCACGATCCCCGGGTTGAAGGCGGAGACGGTGATCGACCGGCGGCGATCGCGGCGCTCGATGCGCGTCGGGCCGGTGCCGATGGACAGGTCGGCCACGTCGCGCAGCAGGATGGGGTTGTCCGACCTGTCGAGCCCGATGAACAGCTCGCCGATGTCCTCTATGCTGGCGCGGTCGGCCTCGGCGAGCTGAACGCGGATGTCGTACTCGTCGCCGCCTTCGCGATACCTGGTGCCGGTGGAGCCGGCGATGGCGGTGCGCACCGCCTGGGCGACGGCGCCCACCGACAGCTCCAGGTCGGCGGCACGCAGGCGGTCGATGTCGATTTGGATCTCCGGGCTGCCCGGCTGCGCCGAGGTGTCCACGTCGATGAGACCCTCGATGTTGGCCACCTCGCGCTTGAGGTCGGTGGCCACTCGCGTGAGTTCGTCGTAGTCCTCGCCGATGAGTTCCAGCTCGATCGGCGCCCCGCCCGCGCCCATGCCCGCCTGCGCGGAGACCGTGAGCTGCGCGGGCAGGTCGGCCAGATCCTGACGCAAGGCCTCGGCGAGCTCCTGGTCGGAGCGCTGGCCGGCCGTGCGACGGTCCCGGGCGCTGGAGAGCGTGATGTCGAGTGATCCCCAGTTGGGCCCGCTCTGGCCGCTGCCGAAGAAGCCGCTGCCGGTGGAGCCGACCTGCGAGAAGACGTAGTCGATCTCGGGGTACTGCTGCGCGTCCATGACGCGCTCCTCGACCTGCCGGACCAGGCGGTCCGTCACGTCCAGGCGTGTGCCCGCGGGCATCTCCACCGTGATGCTCACGCTGCCGCGATCCACCTGCGGGGCGAACTCCGCGCCCAGCAGGTTGAAGCGGGTGACGCCCATGGCGATCGCGACCAGCAGACCGTAGCCGATGAGCACGGTCAGGTAGGGGTGGGCGACCACCCAGCCCAGCATGATGCGGTAGACGCTCTCCACGCTCGCGTAGATGCGATCAAGCACGGCGTAGAAGCTCTCCCAGAAGCTCTTCCAGGCGGCTCCGGCGGCCGCCACGCCTCCCTTGGGATGACTGGTGACCTGCTCGTCCTCGCTGCGCTTGCGCTCGAACCACCACGCGGCCAGCATGGGCGTGAGCACCGCCGCGATGACCAGCGCCGCCACGGACACGCACACGATGGTCAGGGCGAACGGGTACATGAACCTGCCGACGAGGCCGCCCATGATCGCGACCGGGAAGAAGATCGAGACATCGACCACCGAGGTAGTGATCACCGCCCAGCCGATCTCAGACCAGCCGTTGGTCGCCGCGGCGTCGGGCAGCTCACCGCGGTTGAGGTGTCTCTGCACGTTTTCGAGGATGACCACCGAGTTGTCAACCAGGATGCCCACTGAGATGGCGAGGGCCAGCAGCACCATCGAGTTGAGGGTGAAGTGCAGCCCCAGGCCGATGACCAGGAAGGCGGTGATCATCGAGGTAGGGATGGCCAGCGCGGCGATGAGCATACCCCGGGCGTTGTGCAGGAAGAGGAAGACCACGAGGGCGGCCAGCAGTGTGCCGTCACGGATGGCCGTGAGCACGTCGATGACCTGCGTCTTCACATCCTCGGAGTCATCCCTGGAGATGGTGATCTCCACGTCCGCCGGGAGGCGCTCTTTCAGCTCGTCGAGGCCGCGCCGCACGCCGTCGGCGACCTCCACGGTGTTCGCGCCTGACTGTTTGATGATGCGCACGCCCACGACGCTCTCGCCGTTGAGCCGCGCGTACTCATCGGGCTCAACGACGGTGTCAATCACCTCGGCGATGTCGCCCAGCCGCACCAGGCCGCCGCGCGGGGTGTCGATGCGCAGGTCGCGCAGCACCTGGAGATCGCGGGCGCGCCCGATCACGCGCACCCGGTACTCGCGCCGTCCCTCCTCGATGGTACCCGCGGGCACGTCCAGGTTCTCGAGGCTGATGAACTGCGACAGGCGCGAGATCGACAGCCCGACGGCCTCCAGGCGCCGCTTGTCCGCGACCACCTGGATCTCGCGCACCTCGCCACCGGTCACGGTCACCGAAGCCACGCCACCGACCTGCCCCAGCCGGGGCTTGATGACGTCCTCGACCAGCCGGCGCAGGTCGCGGGGCGAGCGGTTGCCCGTGACCGCCATGCTCATTATGGGCAGCGCACCCAGATCGATCTTGAGTACCGACGGCTCCTCGGCGTCCTCGGGGAAGCGCGCCTTGACGCGGGCAACGGCGTCGCGCACATCGGCCGCGGCGGCGTCGATCTCAGCCTCGTAGTTGAACTCGATGCCCACCGTGCCCACGTTCTCCTGGGCCACCGACTCGACGCGCCGCACGTCCGACAGCACGCTGACTTCGTCCTCGAGCGGACGCAGGATCTCCTGCTCGATCTCCTCGGGCCCCGCGCCCGGGTAGGTCACGATGACCGTCACGAAGGGGAAGTCAACGTTGGGGTTCTGCTCCCAGGGCATGCGGTCGAAGCCGACCAGCCCCAGAACGACCAGGCCCAGCACGAACATGCCCACGGTGACGCGCTTGGAGATGACTGCCTTGGCGAAAGCCCACATCGGTCGAAGCTGGCTCCTCGGGAATCAGGCCATGGAGGGCGCCTGTCAGGTAGTACCACTGGCGTCGGGATCATCGTCGGGCCCGGCCTCGAGGGGCTCGACGCGTTGACCCTCGGCGAGCGCATCCTGGCCGCTGACCACGACCATCTCGCCCTCGCGCACACCGTCGATGATCTCGACGAGGTTGCGGCGGATCGCGCCGACCTCAACGTCGCGCACCTCGATGCTGCCGTCCACGACCACGAACACCTGGCGGCTGTGATCGCGCTCGACCAGCGCGTCGCGCACGATCAGCACGGTGTCCGAACGAGTGTCGAGAACGAGATCGACGCGCGCGAACATGCCCGGGCGGATGGTCCCGCCGGGGTTGTCCACCTTGATGCGCGCGACGTAGTTGCGGCTGCCGGGAACTGCCTGCGGCGTGACGTCCGTGACCGTGCCCACGAAGGTCTCGCCCTCAAGGCCATCAAAGGTGACCATGCCGCGATCGCCGGTGTGCAGGCGCTCGACGTCGAGTTCGTTCACGATCGCGTCCACGCGGATGGGGTCGATGTCCACCAGGCGCATCACGGGGACGCCGGGCATTGCGCCCTCTCCGGGGTCAACGTTGCGCATTGCCACCAGCCCGGAGATGGGGGCCGCCACGGTGTGCTTGGCGAGCTGCACCGATGCCATGCGCTGCCCGGCCTCGGCCGAGCGGATGCCGGCGCGGGCGGCGGCCACGTCACGCTGGCGCACCTCCACCTGGCGCCGGGCGGCCTCGGCGGAGCGGAGCTGCTCCTGAGCCTGGCGCACGCCCTGCTCGGCGGCGCGCACGTCCTGCTCGGCGACGTCGATCTGCGTGCGGCCCGCCTCGGCGAGCTGCAGACGCTCGCGCGCCTGCTCCACGGCCAGCTCGGCCAGGCGCACCTGCTCGGTGCGTGCGCCCTCCTCCACCAGGCTGAGGGCTTCGACCGCCTGCTGATGGGTCTCCACCGCGACCTCGTACTGCGTCCGCATCTGGTCGAGCTGCTGCTCGGGGATGACGCCGCCCTCGAAGAGGCGCCGGTAGCGCTCGTAGGTCTGCTGGGCGAGGTCGAGGTTGGCCTTGGCCTGGCGCACCTGCGCCTCGGCCTGCCGGCGCTGCTGCTCACGGGCGCCGGCGCGCACCTCGGCGAGACTGGTCTCGGCGCTCTGCAGAGCCATGCGGGCCTGCTCGATCTGGCTCTCCACCTGCGAGCGGACGAGATCGCGGGCCGCTTCGGCCTGCTTGAGGCGTTCGCGGGCCGTAGCCACGCCCACCTCGGCGGCGCGCACCGCGCTGGCGGTGGTCTCGTCGGTGAGCACCAGCGCCTGCTCGGCCTGGCTCAGGCCCACCTCGGCGGAGTGCACGCCCGCGGACGCCTGGTCGGCCTGGGCGGCGGCCACCTGCGAGTCCACGCGCACCACTGCCTGCCCACGGCGCACGTAGTCGCCCACGTCGGCGTAAACGCGCGCGATCTTGCCGGAGACCTCCGCCACCACGTCCACCTCGTCGCTGGCCTCGGCAGTGCCGGTGATCTCCAGGGTCTCATCGATGGTGCCCCGCATGGCGGTCGCCACCGACACGGGGGTACGCGTCGGGGTGGCCGCGGCGGCGCCGGGCTGGTCGGCGCCCGGGCCGCGCCCGCAGCCGGCCAGCAGCGCCAGCGCGAGCAGTGCTCCTGCGATCATGCGCCACGGCGACGCGCCGGGCCGTCCCCGAGCGGACGCGCACTTCATTGTGTCTCTACCTCCTGCTGGGGTACATCCATGATGCCCATGGCGGTGCGCAGCCGAATCACGGCAAGCTGGAGATCGTAGCGGGCGTTGACCAGGCTGGCCTCGGCGGCGGCGAGGGCGGTGTCAGCATCGAGCACCTCGATGCCCGTGCCCAGGCCCTCGCGGTAGCGCAGTTGCGCCATGCGGCGGCGCTCGCGCGCCTCCTCGACGCCCTGCTGCGCCGCTGCGATCTTCTCCTGCGCCTCGCCGATGGCGAGGTGCTGCTGCACCACGGCCAGCGCGATCTCCTCCTGCGTGCTGCGCAGTTGCAGCTCGGCCGAGCGCAGCCTGGCCCGCGCGGCCTCAACCTTGCCCCGCCTCGCGCCCCCGTCGAGCAGCGGCTTGCTCGCCACCACGCCCACCTGCCAACTGTAGTTGTTACCGCCGAACCCCGAGGCGGTCTGCGCGGTGAGCGATCCGGTGAGCGCCACGCTGGGAGCGAGGTCGCGCTCGGCAAGGGCGAGGCTGAAGCGGGCGATGCGCACGGCCGTCTCGGACGCCCGCACCTCCGGGCGGTTCGCCAGCGCCTGGTCGATCAAGTCGGGCAGCTCGCCCTCGGGCATCACGGGCGGAGGCGGGTCGATGAGCGAGAGGTCGCTGTCGGGCGGCAGCGCGAGCAGGCGGCGCAGTTGCGCCCGGGCCTGCTCGACTGCCGTCTGCGCGGCGATCAGCTTCTCCCGGGCCCGGGCCAGCTCGGTGTTCGCCTGCACCACGTCGAAGTGGGGCGCGACCCCGGCGTCCTCCAGGGCCTGCGCCTGGCGCACGTGCTCGGCGATGGCGGTGACCTGCGCCGCCGCCACGCCGGCAAGCTGCACCGTGCGCAACACCGCGTAGCCCAGCTCCTGAGCGCCCAGCGCCACCGAACGGCGGGCGATGTCGATGCCGAGGCGCGAGGCGGTCACGCCTTCCTCGGCGACGTCCACGGACAGCTCCGAGCGACCGCCGGTGTAGATGGGCTGGGTGACCGAGACGGTGCCCTGAACGCTGTAGTCCTCGCCGATCTGCACGCTGACGGGATCCTGGCCCTCGCCCGCCGGGATCTCGATGCTCGACACCGGCCCGAGCAGCATCGCGCTGCCGCGCACCTCGGCGGTCAGCCCGTCGATGGCCCAGGCCTGGCGCAACTGCCCCAGGGCCTCCTCCACGCTCGTGGCCTGCACCTGCAGGTCGGTGTTGCGCTCCAGCGCCCAGCGCGCGGCTCCGAGGGGGCTCATCACGATCTGGCCGTCATCGGTCACGGTCAGGTAGTCCGGCACAACCAGCGGCTGCTCGGGCTGGGCGGCGGCGGGCACGATGGCCACTGCCAGCGCCAGCGCCACCAGCGCCGGCAGAGCCGCCCCTGCCCGCTCACTGCTCGCCATCTTCATCGTCGGCCTCCGCCTTCTCCTCCAGTTGCAGGCGGCTGAGCAGTTCCGCCGCCAGCTCCAGCATCGTGAGCTTGCACAGGCACACCATCTGGCCCGTGGGATGGGTGAACGCCAGCAGCCTGTCTCCCGGGTGCAGCGCCATCTGCTCGCGCGCCTGCGCCGGGATCACCACCTGCCCGCGCTCACCTACAGTCACGGCACCCACGAAGAGTTCGTTCAGCCCCTCGGGCTGATCCATGGTCGCGCCTCCACGAAAACAGTCTGCTGCGGTTCAGGGGTGCATGATTTACATGAAGAGGCGGGCAGATTGTACATACATGAGCCGGGCGCGTCAAGTCGTCGCGGGCACGCCGCCGTCGGCGCCGGCTCATTCGAACAGAGGGCCCGAATCGCGTGTAATGGAGGGCAGCGCGACCGTCTCCCACGCTGTCCCGCCGGAGATGGCGCGGTCCACGCGCGTCCGGTCGGAGACAACGGCTCCCGTCGCCGGGTCCTGCACGCGCAGCAGGTACTCGCCGATCGGCACCTTGGTGAACATGTAGCGTCCGTTGTCATGCGTCTGCGCGGTATATAGCGTCTCCCGGTCGTCCGCGTCAAGCAGTGCCACCGGCGCCCCGGGCACCGGCACGGTGTCCATGCGCATGGTCATGCCCTCGGCTCTCGTGATCAGCTCTCGTGTCACCTGTCCGGAGATCGCGCCCAGGTTCAGGTAGGCCAGGATGTAGGCTACGACGCCCAGCATCACAATGCCCGTGACCACCGAGCCGACGCGGCCGCGCAACAGAGGCGCGACCATCGCGCCAAAGAGCGAGAACAGCGCGCCCGCGGGAAGGAGATGGGCCAGGATGTTCGGCTCCGACGCGAGCAGATGGCGCTGGCGCAACAGCATCCAGCACACGGCCGCGAGGAACAGGCCGATGACCGGAGCCCGTACCGGCCCCCAGCGGCTGTCACGCGCCCCGGCCAGCAGGCCGGAGATGATGTAGACGAAGGGCTGCGTCCACATGACGTAGGAGGCGACGCGCGACAGGCGCTCCGCCTCGGTAGCCTGCGCGCCGATGAGCGCCATGCTGGCCATGAGGGTGGCGAGCACGCCGATGACGCCGCCCATCACCGCGATGAGCAGGACTATGACCGCGCCGCTGTCCTCTTGCGCCGGGGGCCGGGTCATGATCGCTGTGCCCTCCCGATCTGTCCGCCTGAACACGCAGCTTCATGCGACGCCTTTGATGGCGCTCGCCAGCGCCTCTCGGAAGCGTTCGTAGGCGACGGATGCGGTGAGCGTCTGGTGACCGGCGATGACCAGGTGCTCGACTCCGGCCTTGCGTGCGACCTCGAGCGAGTCGAGCAGCCGGTCGCGCGGGTGCGGCGAGCCGCCGATCCAGATGACGGCGCTCCTGCCGTGGGCGCGCGCCGCGGCCACGGTCTCCTCGCAGGTGCTGCGGAGCGCGACCTCCATGTCGCGATGCTCGCTCTGCCACGGCACGAAGACCGAGATCGCGTCGACGCCGCTCGCCTCGGCCAACGGCTGCAGGGCATCGGCAGCGATGCCGGCCTGGCGGCTGCTCGCCGACGAGGTGGGCATGACCATGGACAGGAGTCGACGGTCCACGGCGTGCACCGCGGCGGTCGCCGCCAGGATGAACATGAGCAGTGTGTTGCGCCGGAAGCGCTCCACGCGGTCGTCGATCTCCAGCGGCATCTCCTGCTGGTGCTGGGCGAAGAACAGGCGCTGGCACCACCGACAGCGGCACGCCCAGGCGCCGCGCGCGAAGTAGAGCGACGGCTCGTCCCACAGGAAGCCGTGGCATTCCAGCAGCCACGCCAGTGTGCGCATATTCGACGAGAACCACTCGAGGAAGGCCGGGTTGTTGGGGCAGGCCCTGTGAGTGCGTCGTCCGCGGCTGTCCACCTGGCAGTTCTGTGGGTGCTCGCGCACGTACAGGCTCTCGGTGGACGGGTCCGGGTCGTTGATGAGGCCGTAGCCCAGCGGCACCGCGTAGACCTCGAGGTGCGCGCTCTGGCAGGCGCGCGAGAAGTCGGCGGCCGCCTCGGCATGCCACCGCATCTCGTCCTCGTAGCAGGCCACGAAGACCGATGCGAAGCCGTCGGCGGCCAGCTCCCGCGGCTCCAGGTGCTGCAGCGCAGACACCCCGCCGCCGATCGACAGTCCGACCTTCACGGCCCCGGCTCTCCTTCCGCGCCGCGCTGATGCGCGCCGCGCGCGGCGCCTGCGGCTACGGCAAGCCCCCGGGCTTGACCCCCGCGCATACCAGCGACGTGCCCAGGGGCAGCGAGACGTAGGGCATCAGGGCGTTCTCGATGTCCAGCAGAGCGATGAGCAGACGGTTGAGCACCTTCGGCAGGCGTACCAGGGACGTCTTGGGCCGGCCCGCCCGCCGGGTCAGGCGCCGCACGGCACGGTACGTAAGAACCGCCGGCAGCGCCAGAACCACCGCCTCGGTCAGTTTCTTCGTCTGCAGCCCCGCGCCCTCCACCAACTCCCGGAACTCCCCGCGGCTGTAGCGGCGTAGATGCCCCAGGGCCTCGTCATGCTCGCTCCACAGCCACATGTGCGCGGGCACCGCCGCCACCAGCAGGCC
>JALGVA010000239.1 GCA_029820295.1 Candidatus Zipacnadia bacterium | reverse complement strand
CGATCACCCACCATGAGACACTGCTCCGGCCCCAGCCCGATCCCCGCCAGCGCCATCTGCGTGATGATCGGTGAGGGCTTGCCGATCATCACCTCGAGCTTGCGCCCGGTGGACGCCGCCAGGTAGGCGATGTTGGCGCCGCAGTCGGGCACGGTGCGACCGCCCTCGACCGGGCAGACCGTGTCCGGGTTGGTCGCGAAGAACCCCGCGCCGCGCAGCAGAGCCTGGTGGGCGGTGTCGAGCTGCGCCCACGTGATCTGCCGATCCCACGCGACCAGCACGATGTCCGTGTCCTCGGCACGCGCGGTGAGTGCCACGCCGGCCTCGGTCAGCTCTTCGATCAGCGGCGCCTCGCCCAGCACCATCACGCGCTTGCCGGCGTGCTCGGCCGCCAGGTAACGCGCGGCCGCGAGCGGCGAGTTCACCACGTCCGACGGCTCGGCCGGGATTCCCAGCTTCGTGAGCTTCGCCGCGTAGGTCTCGCGCCGCGCGATCGGCTTGTTGGACAGGAACAGCACCCGCGCGCCGCGCTCCCGCAGCGCGGCCACCGTGCGGTCGGCGCCCGGGATCAGCTCGTCCCCCAGGTAGATCGTGCCATCAAGGTCGAACAGGTAACCGTCATACGCCTTCACTGCGCAATCATCTCCGTCTCGTGATGTCCCGGCCTCAGCCCTCCTGGCCGAAGAGGCGGCGCAGGAACTCGAGGCTCATCCGGTAGTTGTCGCCCATCGGTCGCGTCACCGGGTGCTCGGCGCGGAAGGCCAGCTCCACCGCCGCCCATCCCGAGAAGTCGATCTCATCGAGCGCCGTCGCGATCCCCGCCCAGTCCAGCTCGCCCTCGCCGAGGACCTGCTCCCACACCTCGCCGGTCTGGTCGCGCAGATGCAGGAAGACGATCCGGTCGGCGAACTCGCGCAGGAACCACACCGGATCGACGCCCGCGCGGTGCAGCCAGTTCAGGTCGGGCCCAAGCCGCAGCTCGGGCACGCGTTCGAGCATGCCGCGCAGCTCGCGCAGCTCCCAGTCCACCTCGTAGGTGTGGTTGTGCGCGTTCAGGGCGATGCCGTGCTCGGCGCAGATGTCGATCATGCGCCGCACCAGCGCCGCCTGGATGTCGAGCTGCTCGTCGGTCTTGGGCTCGCCGGTCGAGCCGGTGGAGATGCCGAGCTGATGGGCCCCGAGCGCCTGGAGCTGCCGCGCGATGCGCATGGTGCGCACGACGAAATCATTGGTCAGCGACGCGTCCCACATGTTGCCGCCGAACGAGGCGCCGATGATGGGCAGGTCGTGCTCCTCCGAGAGCGCGCCCAGCCGATCGACCGCCTCCTCGGCCTCGAGCATCGAGTGCATGACCTCGATGCCGTCGTAGCCGCCGGCGGCGATCTCGGCGAAGATGGTGTCGGCGGCCTCGTACAGGTCGCTTCCCAGCACGCGGACGTAGCCGTACGGATGTGCGGCGATGCGGATGTCGTCGGTCATGGCGGCGCCTCCCTCAGTGGTTCGCGGCCTCCAGCGCGTCCGCGATGCGCTCGCGGCGCTCGAGGACCACGCGCGGATCGCAGGTGAACTCGGTCAGCGAGCGCGTCACCGGCTCGGCCAGCGCGCGCACCGCATCGACATCGCTGCGCGCGCGCCCCAGCGCCCACAGATACTCGTAGTCCTCGAAGCCGTCCCGGATGTTGGCCAGCCGGATGCAGCCCATCGGGCCGTCGGGCAGCGGGTAGAGCAGGATGCCGTCGCCCTGCAGCGCCGCCCATTGCGTCCCGCCCGTGCAGATGCTCCAGTCCAGGCGCGGGCCCCGGCCCAGGTCGATGGGCGCATCGTTGTTGCGGCGCCCCCACACGTTCACGCCCCAGAACAGGAAGCCATCCAGCTTCTGTTGGTACATCTGCCAGCCGATGATGCGCGCGGCGATCAGAGGGTCATCGGCGAGGATGTTGGTGAACGGGTAACGCGGCCCGCAGCAGGTGTAATCCCACACCTGATAGCCCGCCGCGCGGCAGCGCTCCGCCGCCTCCAGGTTGTAGCGCCGCGCGTGCGGGCAGATCCAGTCGATGTTCAGGTCCGCCAGCGCCTCGGGCTCGACCGGCACGTGCGCCGTGGTGAAGGTCGGCACGCCCCAGCGCTCGTGCACCATCCCGAACCAGTCGCGCATGACCGGGAAGAACTCCTCGTTGCACTCGTCGAAGCTGTAGACGTAGGCGCCGTCGAGCAGCCCGCGCGCGCGCAGCTCGTCCACCACCGGATCGACTATCGCTGCGACGCTCTCGCGCAGCTCGGGCGTGTACATCTCCAGCGGCGCGCGGATGCGCGCGGGCGCGTCGCCGCGCGGCGTCACGTAGTTGATCAGGCAGTAGGTGGTCAGCCCGCGCTCGCGGTAGTGCGCGATGTCCTCGACGAAGGGCGGCTCCGCGCGCGTGATGTCGTCGGGGTTGATGCGGTGCGCCAGCAGGTAGTCGCCGTAGGCCCAGCGCAGTTCGCGGGTCACGTTCTCGCGCCCGTAGACCTTCTCGAGGTAGCCCTGGTGCAGCGCGAAGGCATTGCGCGCGTTGCCCGCGACCGGGATGTCGAAGTCGGTGACCCGCAGCGAGATCGGCACGGTGCGATCCGCCTGGCCTTCAGCGCGGACGATGATCTCGCCGGCGTAGGTCCCCGGCGGTGTGCCGGGCGGCACGTACGCGGTCACCCAGACGGGCTGGCTCCAGCCGCGCTCTACGTCGAAGCGCTCGACCGGCAGCAGCGGGTCGGGCCACCAGGTGGGCGCGTACTGCGGGACGTCCGGGCGCGAGGTCTGCTGCTCCACCCACACGTAGCCGACCTGGCGCCACTGCAGGTTCTCGGCGGGGATGGTCGCCCCGCCGGGGCCGCGCAGTTCCTGCATCGCCAGCGTCACGTCGCGCAGCGGCTCGGCGCCCGGCAGCAGCACGATCTGCGCGCTCTCGCGCTCGTTGCGCGCGGCCAGCAGCCTCAGCTCACCCGACGGCTCGCCCTCGGGCAGGTCGATGGGCATCACGCGCGTCATGGCCGGCTCGGTCCACAGGCCGTAGCCGCGGTCGGGCGGAGCCGACGTGTCGAGGTCGATCACCCGGGTGATGCGCTCGCCCAGGGCGTCATCCGTCGCCGCGACGCGAAGCTGGCAGGGCCCGGCAGGCAGCAGCGTGGGCGTCTCGGCGGGCGTGAACGAGATGCGCTGACTCTGGCCGCTGCCGGACTTCGCGGCGATCACCGCGCCGTCCCGGAAGACCTCGACGCGCCAGCTCGCGGGCATGGTGGCGGAGGCGAACAGATCGACGCTCCCCGGCCCGGTCAGCCCGCCGGCCACGCGCATGCGGTCGAACTCGAAGGGCGCCGGGGCGACGCGCACGTCATCGACCCAGGCCTCCCCGGACATCTCGCGGAACAGCACGAAGACCTCGATGCTGGCGATGGGCTTGGCGGGCCGGAAGGTGAACTCGGCGTACTGCCAGTCGTGGGTGCCGCGGCTGAAGCGTGCCTTCTGGCCCCACAGTGGCGTGTCGTCGGCGTAGTGCACGTCCAGCCAGACGGCGTAGTCGATGCCCGCCGCACTCACGCTGCGACTCCAGCCCGAGACCACGATGGGGTGCATGATGGGCGGGTCGAACTTGATGACCTGGAGCGCGCCCAGCCTCTCGTTGGTGCCGGCGGGCGCGAAGTAAAGGCAGTTGCCGCCCCCGCGCCCTTCGCCGATGGCGACCTCGCAGCCATCGCCGACCGGCTCCCAGTCGGCCGCGAAGTCCCCCGCCATCTGCTCGAAGCCGGGATTGAGGACGAAGTTCTCGCTGCGCGGCCCGGCGTGGGCGATGGCGACCATCACCATCGCGACGATCATGACCGCGAGTTGTGTGCGCATCTGCTCACCGCCTTGGGCACCCACCCGCCGCCTTGCCACAGTCGTGCCGTTTGGAGGGGCGCGACTACGCTCGCGCCCGGCCGTTCAGACGTCCAACTCCTCAATGTGCGGTCGAAGCGCCTTCTCGAACTTGACCATCGCGTCGATCATGGCGTCGTGGATCTCGGGCCACCGGCTCTCCGGGGCGCGGTACCCGCCGATGTCCATCCGGTAGCTGATGCGGCAGGCCCGCCGATCGTCAAGCCTCTCCCAGATCAGCGACTCCCCGAAATCCGCCTCGATCTGGTCCCGTGCGGCATGGAACTCATCGAAGATGCGCTTATTCGCGTCTGCCTGATTGGCTCCTCGGTCGATGTAGAGTTCGACCTGGCACCACTCGCGTGCCACGACGTAGCCGACGCCTAGTCCGCTCTTCCCGGCCCCCGTGCCCACATAGGCGCGCGGCCCGGGGGATACACCCGCGTGAAGCCTAATGCCTCTGTCCAGCGCTCGCCGAAGCAACTGCGTCCAGAACCGCTTCAGGAGTTGCTCAGTCTCGGATAGCTGCCGGTTGTCCCCGCTCGCCTCGCGAGTACCCGGTCCAGGCCCCACGATCCTGCGCAGGAGGGGGGCAGGCGATGACTTGCCAATCCGCACCGCCTCAACCTGCAGCAAAAAGAAATCCGCACTGGAGTTCTCATTCAGCCAACTGACTGCGCTGACATGCTCGGGGCGGGCCTCACTCACAATCCATATCGCGACCTCGGCACCCATCATCGCGAAGTACGTGAGCAGTTTGCCGAGGTGATCATGATTGCTGCGGTCAAGCTGGTTCTCGATCACGATTGTACGACTGGCGTCATCCTTGGCGACTACGTCCACCCTGAAGTCGCCAGCCGTCCCCTCGGTCTCGGCGTCCGTTAGCGTGATGCCGAGTTCCTCTGAGAGGATGTCGAGGTTCGCACCAAGCCAGCGCGTGAAGTCCTGCGCCTCGCGCGGCCAGACCTCGCGCAGGTCCACGCGCTCGATGCGACCGATGCTGCCTTCTTCCATGGTACTCCCTCCTTGCGGCAACGTGATGCTGGCGACAGCGACAGGCGCCCTCCGGGCGCCACCCCGACGGCCGGTCGCACGCGACCGGGGGCGCCGGGGTCACGACGGCCACGGCGAACG
>JALGVA010000238.1 GCA_029820295.1 Candidatus Zipacnadia bacterium | reverse complement strand
GCCACCAGCGCGCGCACCTCCTGCAGCCAGCCCGCCGCCATCATGCGCTCGACGCGCCGCTCGATGCGCCCGAAGAGGAGCTGCCGGGGAGCCGTCAGCACGTACTTCGCGCAATTATACTCAGGGGCGCCGGCAGCGTCAACGGGGCGTCTGCGGCCCTGCGCGGCCGACATGGGCTCGCCGGTCAGCTCATGGACCTCGAGCGCGCGCACAATGCGGCGAGTGTCGCCCGGCTCGATGCGCTCGGCCGCCGCGGGATCGACCTGGGCCAGCCGGCGGTGCAGGGCTTCAGGCCCCACCGCGTCGGCCTCGGCACGCAGCCGCGCGCGCACCTCGCCGCCGCGCCGGCCGGGCGGGAAGTCGAAGCCCTCGGTCAGCGCGCGGATGTACAGCCCCGTGCCGCCGCACAGGATGGGCAGGCGTCCGCGCGCGTGGATGTCCGCGATCAGTGGCGCGGCGTCGGCGCAGAAGTCCACCACCGTGTACTCGCCGTCGGGGGGCACGAAGTCGATGAGGTGGATGGCGGCACGCGCGCGCTCCTCGGCAGTGGGCTTGGCGGTGCCGATGTCCATGCGCCGGTAGATCTGCATGGAATCGGCGGAGACGATCTCGCCGCCCACCCTTTCGGCCACGCGCAGCGCCATCTCGGTCTTGCCGGTGGCGGTCGGCCCGGCGATGACCAACAGCGGGATCGCGCTCGTTGCCGCGCTCACGGCGTCAGGATCACCTTCAGCGTGGTGTCGGGCTCGGCGATCATCAGCTCGAAGGCCTCGGCGACGTCCGCCAGCGGCATGTGATGTGTGACCAGGCGCTCGGGTGCGGCAGCGCCGCTCTCCACCAGCGCCACGGCCTGCGGGATCGTGCCACCGTGCAGGCGCGAGCCGCGGAAGTCCAGCTCCTTGCGGACCATCAGTGCGCCGGGGATGCCGATCTCCTCGCTGCACAGGCCCAGCATGACCACGCGCCCGCTGGCGGCCACCAGCTCGAGCGCCTGCCGAACGGTGGCCGGGCGACCGACCGCCTCGATGACCACCGCCGGCCCGCTCGGGCCGCACCAGCGCGCCAGCTCTCCGGCGACGTCCTGCTCGCCCGCGTTGATGGCGGCCTGCGCGCCCAGATCGCGTGCCAGCGCCAGACGCCCGGGCGACAGGTCGCTCACCGCCACACGCCCGCCACGGGACACGCACACCAGCAGGACCGACAGGCCGATCGTGCCGGCACCGATGATGAGCACCGTCTCGCCGCCCTCGACCTGCGCGCGGTTCGTGGCCTGCATGCCGATCGACAGCGGCTCCACCATCACGGCGGTGTCGGCCGACACATCCTCGGAGATCGCGTGCAGGCAGCCTGTCGGCGCGACGTAGTATTCGGCGAACGCGCCCGGAGCGTGCACGCCCAACACGCGCATGTTCTCGCAACAGTTGTAGCGCCCGCGTGAGCACGGGTAGCAGCTCCCGCAAGGCATAGACGGGTCGAGCACCACGCGCGCACCGACCTCGAGCGGCCGCGTCTGGTCGCGCCCGGGGATATCGGGAGTCTCGCCCGGGGCGATCTCCACCAGCCGCCCGACCACCTCGTGGCCGCCGATCTCCGGGTACTGGAAGAAGGGCTGCGAGCCCTCGTAGGCATGCAGGTCGCTGCCGCAGACCCCCACGGCCTCGACCTGCACGAGCGCCTGACCGGGGGCGGGCGTCGGGCGCTCGACCTCGCGGATCTCGACCTGCTGGGGCGCGACGATCACTGCGGCCTTCATGGTGACCTCGCCGGGACGATGAGCTGTGGTGACCGGCGGACAGTGTTCGCTCCGCGCGACCGCCGGACCTGCGCAGGGCGCGGTGCTCCGTCCGGCGAAGCCCCCGCCGGTGAGCTTCGCGATGCCTGCGCGCACTGCGGCAACCGGTCGGCTATGCGGGCCGCGCCACGGACGGGTCGAGGTGGCGCTGCTCGCGGCCGCGGTGTTGATCGTGGCTGTGGGCGGCCTGTCGATGCGCCTGGGACCGCGCTGGCCGCGACGGCTGTTCTTTCGCGGGCCGGCGGGGATCGTCATCCATCACACAGCGACCGGCGCGCGTGTCGAGGGGCATGTGGTCGATGCCGAGCGCATCGCCCGCTGGCATGAGCAGCGCGGCTTCAGCGCCGAGTACCGCGGCGAGGTTTATCACATCGGCTACCATTACGTCATCCTGCCCGACGGCACGCTCCAGCGCGGGCGGCCCGACTGGATGATGGGCGCGCACACGTACGGCTACAACGACTACCTGGGCATATGCCTGGTCGGCAACTTCGACTCACAGTCCAACCCCGACGGCGCCCAGCAGCCCTCGCGGCCGACGCCTGCGCAGATGGCGACACTCAAGTCCCTGCTGCGCGACCTGATGACCAAGTACCGCCTGCGTCCCGAGGACATCCACGAGCACGGGGAGCTGGGCGCGACCGCCTGTCCGGGCGACCGTTTCCCCATGGACGAGTTGCGGCGCGCGCTGGCCGGCGGCGGCTGACAACTTGTCCCGCCGGGGGAGGTGACCGCCGAGGGGTCGCCGAACTGCCCCCCGGTCCGTGGCAATCTGCCCGCCTCATCCATGGCCGCTGACGACGTAGAAGCCTTGCCGCGCGACGGTGATTGCAGGAGGAAGATGATGGACCAGCAGGTGAGTCCCGCGGTCGTCGTGATCGTGTTGATACTCATCGTGGCGATCCTCGTCGGCCTGTACTTCCTGGTCGTCGAGCGTAAGCCGGAGGGAACGCCGGACGAGCTGCCGCCGGACGTTCCGCAGCCGCCGCCCGACGTGGGCGTCGGCCCGGCCGCTGACGCCGAACCGGGCACCGAGGCGCCCCCAGGCGATGAGTCCGGCGCGACCGACGAGGGCGAAGCGACGGACCAACCCGTGGCGGACGATGCCGCCGCCGACCAGGGCGCCGAGCAGCCGGCTCCCGAGGAGACATCTGCCCCCGGGCCGTCGGGCGAAGCGCCCGGTGGCGACGAGTAGGGCGATGCGCCCGGATCGGGCGTCGCTCGCCGGGAGCGGCCGCCACCTTGGGGTGTCGGCTGATGCGCCGGTGGTGGCCCCGATGCGGGCGCGGCGCCACTGGAGCTGTCGGCGACGGTGTTCTCGTCCCCCGGCGTAGCCGAGAAATCTGATGACGGCCCTCCGCGTCCGGTGACGTGGAGGGCCGTGCTGTTGGGCCTGGCCCTGCTGGTGCCCAACGTGGTCTTCATCCTCTACGGCTACATCTGGCGCGAGAGCCGGCCCACCACCGTCTCGCTGTTCTTCAACGCAGTGGTGACGCTGCTGGTAGTCATAGCCGTCAACGCCGCGGTGCGGCGCCTGCGTCCCGCCTGGGCGCTGTCACGCGGCGAGCTGCTGACCATCTACGCCATGCTCAGCGTCGGCTCGGCGGTCGTCGGCCTCGACCAGCTCCAGACGCTCCTCCCGGTTGTCGCCTACCCCGTCTGGCACGCCACTCCCGAGAACGACTGGGAAACGCTGTTCGTGCGGGACATGCCCGCCTGGCTCACGGTCTCCGACCCCGACGCCCTGTGGGCCTACTACGATTCGCGCGCGCCACTGCTGATGACCGACCACTGGCGCCCGTGGGTGCGCCCGGCGCTGGTGTGGTCAGGCTTCATCTTCACGCTGGTCTTCGTCATGCTGTGCCTGAACACGCTGCTGCGCCGCAACTGGACCGACGAGGCCAAGCTCAGCTTCCCGATCGCCCAGATCCCGCTGGAGATGACCAGCCCCGGGCGCACCATCTTCGCCGACCGCCTGTTCTGGATCGGCTTTGCGCTGGCCTTCGTCATCGATGCCATCAACGGCTTCCACCTCATCTACCCGGCCATCCCCAGCCTCATGGGCACGCGCGGCGCGCAGTACGATCTCGGACAGATGATCCACTCGCGCCCGTGGAACGCCATCGGCTGGACGCCGCTGAACGTCTTCCCGTTCGCGGTGGGACTCGCGTTCTTCATCCCGGTGGACCTCGCGTTCTCGATGTGGTTCTTCTACGTGCTGTGGAAGTTCCTGCGCATCTTCTCGTCGTCGCTGGGCTGGGGTGACCTGCCGGGGGCGCCGTGGATCAACGAGCAGAGCTTCGCCGCCTACCTGGCGCTGGCGGGCTTCTCGCTTTGGGCCAGCCGTCGGCACATCAAGGCGGCCCTCGGCGGCGTCATCGGACGGCGCGCCATCGACGACTCGGGCGAACCGATGCCCTACCCGTGGGCCCTGGCCGGTGCGATCGCAGGCATTATCGCCCTGATGATCTTCTGCCAGCAGGCGAAGATGACGTTCTGGCCGGCCCTGGGCTTCATCGCGCTCTATCTGCTCATCTCCATCGCCATCTCCCGCGTGCGCGCCGAGCTGGGCTCGCCGGTGCACGATCTGCACTTCAGCGGGCCCCAGGTGATGCTCACCGAGGTCTTCGGCGCCGATGCCCTGGGCAAGCAGAACCTGATCGTCTACGCCTATCTGCACGCTATTACGCGCGCGCATCGTGGCCATCCGATGCCCCACCAGATCGAGGGCATGAAGCTGGCGGGGGCGAGCAACACCGGCCAGCGCGGCATGGCCGTCGCCATGACCGTCGCGACCGCGGTGGCGCTGCTGCTGGGCTGGGGCGTGCTGCTGGACGCGTTCTTCCGCTACGGCGGCGGCGGCTGGGCGGGCAAGGGCCGCGAGGCGTTCTCGCTGCTCGAGCGCTGGCTCACCAGCCCCGGGGAGCCCAACTGGTACGCCATCGTCTCGCTCATCTGGGGGCTCGCCTTCACGATCTTCCTCACGTGGATGCGCACGCAGTACGTGTGGTGGGTCTTCCATCCGGCGGGCTTCGCGGTGTCGGGGAGCTGGTCGATGGCGCTGTTCGCGCCGTCGATCCTGGTAAGCTGGCTGGCCAAGACCGCCATCCTGCACTACGGGGGCATGAGCGCCTTCGCGCCCGCCTCCACCCTCTTCCTGGGCCTGATTCTGGGCGAGTTCGTGGCGGGCGCGGGCTGGGGCGTCTCCGGCATCCTCATGCACCGGGGCATG
>JALGVA010000237.1 GCA_029820295.1 Candidatus Zipacnadia bacterium | reverse complement strand
GCACTGTGCACTCACGGCAGGAGCCTCCCGAAACGGCGCTTTGGCTTACTACCACGCCATTTCGACGCTCCTGCCGTTTTCCTTTCTCACCACGCATGAATAATCCGGGCTAGCGCCATGGATCAGCCTGATGGACTGCAGCTCGCTGCCACAACGCTGGCGCAAGAGCTGCGCGCGCTCCTCAGCAACTCGGCTGGCGCTGTTGCTGATCGCGGAGAACTGCGAGTTGAACTCGCCGAGCCACGCGGAGCCCTCAGGCGTCTGGATCTGGTACTCGTCGCCGACGCGCATGAGGTGGCCGCGCTTCTCGAGATCGGCGAGGACCTCAGGAACGCGCGCGCGCAGGTCCGAGCTGTCGATGCTCAGGTCATCGACCAGCAAGTCAGCGATCATCTCGGGCGTGGCGGCGACGCCGATGTCCACGCCTGGCTCGCGCGGGAGTTCGCCGATCAGCCAGCACAGTGCGCAGACCCGGGAGCGCAGTTCGCCCTCGGGAGTGCCGTCCTTGTGCGCCAGGATGGTCTCGTGGATGTCCTTGAGCAACACGCCAGCCTGCAGCAGGGCCGTGGACTGCTGGTCATAGAGGAAGTCGCCGGGGACAACAGCGCCCAGCGGCCGGTCGGCAAGGCTGCGGGCGGCCTCGTGCGCCGTGCGGAGCTGCGTCCGCAGCTGGGCGGCCGTGCCCGCACGGTCCACCGCCCGCAGCACGCGCTCCCAGAACCTGCGGCGCACGGGCAGGATGGGGTAGTCCGCCACGCGGATTAGCTGATCCTCAGGGCGCGGGCCGATCCTCGTGCCGCGCAGCTGACGGTCGATCTCGCCGCTGCACTTCGTCAACATTGCATCGACCGCAGGAACCTTGTCGGGGGCCTTGGCGAGCACGATGCTGCGCGTGACCTTTTCGACATCCGTGTCGGCCAACTCGACCTGAACGGTGAACCTGCCCTGGAGCTTCTGAAGCAGCGGCTCGGCGGAGAGGGCCGCCTGGCCGGTCCCGACGAAGAGCAACCTGTCGCCGAAGTGCTTCGTGCACGCCTCGGTGACGTACTGCACGTCGGTCGCCCTCTCGGCACTCCCGCCGATGTACTGCTGCAACTCGTCGAGGACGATGAGCGTGCAGGGGAGGTCGCCGTCCACGGCGAGCAGGTCAGTGATGGCGTCGAGCATCTGCTGGTCGGTGATGTCGTCATCCTGGTCGATCGGCGGGAACTGGGCGCGCAACTGGGCGCGGACTGCAGCGCCATCGGCGGCGAATGCCGGGATCGCGTCAAGAAGAGCGTCGGCGAGCACCGGAGAGACGTACATGTTCCGCAACTCGTGCCTGAGCTGCTTGCCGGCGGCCTCGACACTCGCCGTGACCTGGTCGAGGACACCATCGCCCCGCATCCACATCACGAAGCTCGCGACCGGGTAGTCCTCGGGCATGCCCATGCTGCGGAACAGGATCGCGAGCAGGTCCCTTCGGAGCGGGCGCGCGTACTGCAGCTTGCCTGCAGCCGCATGCAGACCGCTGCCTCGCTTGCCGAGCGTCGATAGCTCGGTCAGTCCGTCCATGATGTCGGCAGGCAGCTTCGCCAGGTCACGCGGCGTGGCCCCGTCGTCCTCGAATGGTGTGTCTGTCCACAGGTGGCGTAGAACCTTGACGAGGTGCGACTTGCCGCTCCCGTAGAAGCCACTGACCCAGACGCCGGGCTGCTGTGCTGAGCCCTGGTGCGTCAGGTATGACCGGAGGACCCGGTCCAGCCCGGCCGCGTACTGCCCCTCACACACGAAGTTCTGGAGTTCCCAGCGAAGGGTCTTCTCCTGGTCGACCTCGGCCACGCCCTCGTTCGGGATCTCGTTCGTGATCGGGTTGGTCGCGAAGACGTCGCCAACTCTGAGCTGTTCGGCCATGGTACGCCCCCAGTCAGGCAGTGATCGGCACGGCGCGGTAGTTCCACCCATCGCGCGCATCGAGCAACCGGAAGACGTTCCCCTCGTGCGACCCAGGGAAGAAGACGAGAAGTCTGCCCTGGATGTCGTCAGCTACTTCGTCGATGAGTTCTGAGATGCGCGTGAAGCCGAAGCAGGCAGCCGCGCCTGTCACAGCGACGACGGTATCCGGGGTCGCCGAGGCCAGCGCGTCCGCGACGCGGTCCGCGACCCGCTGCGCGAAGTCGGCAAGGGAGGGCTCTATCTGCTCCGGCTCCTCAAAGTACATGTCGCGGTAGTCGTGTTCGGCCATCCATTCTGCGAAGGCGTCGGTGAGATCGACTGGCTTCCACAGGTGACCCGCCCTAGCTGTGGCGTTCGCGAACTCACCAAGTCGGCGTCGCACGCGACGCTCGTCGGCCGGATCGTGGATGACGAACCAGACTCTCTCAGCACCCGCGATCCGCTCGTCCCACGGAAGGCGAGCGAACTCCTCGTAGTTGCGGATCAGGTCCTCCACCTTACCCACTGAGTTCCTCCAGTTCGCGACTGATCAGCAGGCCGGCGAAGCCGACTTCGGCAACGCCGCCGACACGCTTGTAGTCGAGCCACCCGGCGCGTGACGCCTCGAACGCCAGCGCGTCGAGGCGATCAGGGGAGAGGTCGAGTAGCGCCGTCCAGTAGCTGTCGAACAGCGCCTGGCCGCGCGCACCGCAGAAGCGCCCCAGCACTAGCGCGTAGGCGACGGTGGCCGGGGTGGCGACAGGGTGCCTGCGCGTCTTCACGGACCGTCCCTGCAGATGCCCGGACTGCGTCCACGATGACGCGGCGTTGCGCGCGATCTTGTCGATGGTGTTCAAGTTGAAGCGGTCCCCCGTCTGCCTCGCCACCACTTCGGCGAGTTCCTGCTTCGTGACCTGCTTCTCTGGCATGGCCACAAGGACAGGCTCCGCTGTCATGCGCAGGAGTGGGTCCCGCGCGTTGGCGCACAGGCAGGCGAGGAGGGGACGACCTGCAGCATCCGCATCCCACAACCTGCGCAGCACACGGAAGACCGGTACGCGGGGATCGAGCGCATACAGCTCGCTCATGCGCTGAGCCGTCAGCGTGCGCGTTGACTCGGTGCGCTTCGCGAGTACATTGCCCGCCACGATAGCGCGCCTGTAGTCAGCAGCGGCCGCGTCTGCAGGCTGTGACGCCAGCAGCTCGGTGAGTTCTGCCAGCATCATCGTGCGGCTGGTGTGTGTGCCGCGATCCCCGCTTCGGAACCCGAAGCTCTCCGGTAGGCTCTTATCTGATGGCAGTCCGACTGTCATCCGCGCAGGACCTCGTGGTTCTGCATCACGCCTGGGTGCGCGCCTTACATTGCGGTTCACCATCCCTGGCTGCCACACCTTCGTCAGCGAATACCCGCCCCGTCTCGGCCTTGGTGTTGGTGGGCAGGTCTGCAGTGCCCCGCCGTGCCGGCCAGCTCACCTGCCTTGCTGGCGAGAGCCGGGAGACAGCGCCCCGCGCTACGGAGGCCGGGCGACCGACAGGCAGTGCAGCGGAGCCGGCAATGCCTCAGGATACCGAGAAGGCTTCTTCTCGGTATGCATATTAGAGAGAGCGGTTGATGAGGAAAACGGGCGACCTTTGCGGTATCAGAAGTGTGCTATATCGGCGAAGAGCAGATCGCGCATTGAGCGGGGGCCCCCGCGTCGGCCGTCGATGTTGAGGCCAGTTCGCGCGCGGCGGACGCAGGAGGAAGCGCTACCAGAACTCGCCGGGAGAGGATGCGTCGGCTGAGCCAGATCGAGCGGCAGGATGCGCGCGTCAAGCAGTTGGTGGTGGACCTGACGCTGGGAAGTGAGTGCCTCAGGACGTGCTGCCAGGAAGGGACCGACGACTGCCGTTGCAGCGGGATGATTGGCAGGCGAACCATGAGATCGTGAACCGGCCCTACCGTGAGGAGGGTCGGGCGCTGCGGGATGCCGCACCGGGCGTCGGGTCAGTGCCGCACGCCGCGAGAGCGTGCCCAGGCAGGAGCGATGTGGACAGAGCTGGGGCACAGGCGTCATGCTCGACCAGTTGTGTTCGGCGGCGTGCTGACGGTGGCGGACGACGACAGTCGCGAGAGCATGGCGCCAACGGCGGGGTCCCGACTGCCTCGGTCGACATGCTGCAGGTAGTCGATGGGCCGCCCGCCGAACGCTCGACGTCCGTATCTCTCAGGACACTGTGAGGTAGGGGGTGCGAAGATCGGGGAGGTCATAGCGTTCCCTCGGCGAATACGTCCCGGAACTCCGCGAATGCGGTGGAGAGAGTGCTCGGAATTGACGCCCGGGGGAGGGGTCGCGGAGGACACGTCTCGAGTGTGTCGGACACGGTGTGACCGAGTATGTACGAGGAGTGGGACGGTAGAGCGAAGCCACCACAGGCGGCTATTCCCGACGGCACCGGGAGCCGTCCCGGACCTGGAGCGGCGAACTGGGTGCTTGGGGCACTGGTGGGCGTGTGCCTGATCATCGTGCTTGCCAGCGTCGGAGGGCAGCCTGCCGGCCCGGCAAACGCAACTGAGAACGAGGTCCACGAGGAACTCGTCATCCTTGAGCCGCCGGAGCCAGCCCAGCCTCCTCCCCCTCCCCTGGTGACGTCCGATGAGCTGTTCGCCAACATGGACATCTACCAGGAACAGCGGGTGGCCCTCGTTGGGGTGGCACAGCAGTGTGCGAGCGCACCGTCGGCTGCGCTCAGGCTTCTTGGGGAGGTGGGCGTCGATGCTCGGGATCTTATCGGCGTCTACTCCCTGAACAGCGGCGATGAAAGCGTGATCTGGGTGCTGGTGCCGTCGGCAATGCACTCGGCACCAATGCCCGGTCGTGAGATCATGTGTGAGGGAACGTTCTACTCTGTCGTGCCCACCGGCCCGTGCGTTGTTGTGGAGGATGCCCGCACGTATCTTGGGGACGTCAGCGCCCTCGAAACGGGCCGTGGGGCCAGTCATTGATCAGCAGTCGCCGTGGGGGACGCCTGAAGTGACGCGGCCTGCTGGTATGGTGACGAGCCTGCGGGGGTCGAGACAGGCATGCGAGATGACCGGAACAGCAGCCACGACGGCACAGGCGGGGAGCTCCC
>JALGVA010000004.1 GCA_029820295.1 Candidatus Zipacnadia bacterium | reverse complement strand
CATCGAGGTTTCACGCTGATCGAGCTGCTGGTCGTGATCGCGATCATCGCCATCCTGGCCGCGATCCTGTTCCCGGTCTTCGCCCGTGCACGCGAGAAGGCCCGGCAGAGCAACTGCCTGAGCAATCTTAAGCAGATTGACCTGGGGGTAAACATGTACGTGCAGGACTATGATGAGCGCTACCCGGTGTCAGGGGGCTGGGTCGGGAGCGCCTCGGTCCCCCGCGGCTACTTCGTCTTCGCCATTGAGCCCTACATCAAGAACCAGCAGATCTGGGAATGCCCCAGCGACCCGTCGCCGACCTCCGCCTCCTACGGCGGACGCACCATCGTCTGCAGCTACGGCTATAACCTGGTCTTCCCCGGCGACGGCTACTCCAGCTACCAGGCGCAGCGCGGCGACCCCGCCAACGGCATCTGGGACCCCCTCAAGGACGCAGAACTCTCACACCCGTCCACCACCTGGATCTTCGCCGACTGCTACATCACCTACCCGTACTCCCTCACCCACCTGCGCATCACCGTGGGCGGCAACCGCTGGTACTCGACGCCGGCCGGCCCCGAACACAACGGGGGCCTCAACTTCGCCTTCGCCGATGGCCACGCGAAGTGGCTGCAGGCCCTCATGTGGGTGCATAGCTACAGCGCGCCGCAGTGCAGTTGGCGCTACAACTAGCCTGACACCAGCCTGACACTCGCGCAAGCGATCGCGGCGCCGGCGTCTGTTGATGCCGGCGCCGCGCCGCGTACACTCGCCGTAACGCAGGGCGAGTACCGCGCGAAGGTGAGGTGACGGGTCGGCACGCCGGGGCGCGGAACCCCGTGCGCGCCGGGCGTGTCTAACACCCGAGGAGATGAACGCCATCGCGAGGCCACTGCAGGCCTGCATGGCAGCATTGCGGACGGCGGCGAGGAAGGTGAGGACGATGACACATGGCGGCAGGTTGGCGCTCATGGCCGGCGCGTGCCTCACGGCGGCGCTGGCCGGGGCCATGGCGATGGCGCAGGACGATTTCGCCGCGCAGCGCGAGGCCATGGTGGACGCGCTGGTGGCCGACGAGATCATCACCGAGCAGCGGGTCATCGACGCCATGAGGGCGGTGCCGCGCCACGAGTTCGTTCCCCAGGGCCAGATCGACGCCGCCTACGACGACGCCGCGCTGCCCATCGGCGACGGGCGTATGATCATCGCCCCCAGCTACGTGGGCCTGATGACCGAGGCGCTGGCGGTCCAGCCCACCCACCGTGTGCTCGAGGTCGGGACCGGCATGGGCTACGGGGCGGCGGTGCTCAGCAGGTTGGCGCGGCACGTCTACAGCGTCGAGCCCGATGAGGCGCTGGCGGGCGCCGCGCGGCAACGCCTGCAGGCCCTGGAGTACACGAACGTCACCGTCCGGCAGGGCGATGGCTACACCGGCTGGGCCGAGCAGGCGCCCTTCGACCGCATCATCGTCAACGCCGCCCCCGAGGAGATCCCGCAGGCGCTGATCGATCAGCTCGCGGACGGCGGGCTCATGGTCATCCCGCTCGCGGAGGAGGGCTGGGCGCAGAAGCTCTACCTGGTGCAGAAGTACGGGGACGCGCTCGAGCGCACCGAACTGGCGGACGTGATCTTCGCGCCGATGACGGCGCCGGCCGGGGATGGGGAATAGGCAATCAGGGGGGACGGCGAACGGGTGTAGCGACTGAGACGAGGCGGGTCGCCGACGATGGCGGCCCGTCTGCGCGTACGCCGGTCAGGGCGTGCGCTCGAAGATGAGCACGCGCGGGCCGTTGCCGGTCTGCAGGTCATACACGATGCGCCAGCCGTAGCGCCCCTCGAAGAGCGCCTGGTAGAACTCCCGACGCTGATCGAACTCCTCGCGCAACTCCGTGCCCTCGGGCGGCGGGATGTGAGCTGGTGATGATGTAGCGGGCCTGCGTATCGCGCGCGAAGGCCTCGTCGTAGACCATGGGCACACTCGGGAAGCCGCGCAGGCCGGCGTAGAGGTCGCGCACGAAGTCGGTGCGCAGGTCACCGCGCAGGCCGGCCAGCTCATCTTCCACGACCAGGCGCGGCACGTCGATCCAGTCTACCGCGACCGGCGCGCCTTCGGGCAGGTTCGCGTTGATCCACTGTCGCGCCACCACCAGACTGTCGGGCACCAGCGCCACGCGGCAACCCCACCACAGGCCCGCAAGCGCGCACCCCGCCAGCGCCACCGCCGTGGCTCCCGTCAGCCACCGGCGCGCCGGGCCGTGAGCGACCGCCGCCCCGCAGGCCACCAGTACCGCCATCGCCGGGTACATAACGAAGAGGTACTGCAGCGACTGCTTCTTCGCGGGCGCGGCCATAAGCAGCACGGCGCCGGCGGCCGCCACCAGCACGGCCCATTGCCTCCTCCCGCACCTGCCGACGAACGCGAAGGCGACCGCCCCGGCGAGCGCCAGCGGCATCAGCACGGGGTCGGCGCACAGGAGCAGCTCGAGCTGGCCGAGCAGCGGCACGCCCGAGTAGCCCAGATGCCCGCGGGCCATGTGCGCGCGCTCGTACATCAGGCCTTCCCAGTAGTGACCGGGCGCGATCACCCAGCCCGGGCAGCCGATGACGAAGCCCGCAACCGCCCCGGCGGCCATTCTGACGAGGGCGCACGTGCGGCCCTCGCGCGGCGACACCCACACCGCCGCCAGCAGGGGCACCGCGATGGCGACCGCGCTGTACTTGGTCGCGACCGCGAAGCCGGCCAGCATACCGGCGAAGAACGCGCTGCGCACCGGGCGGTTGCCGCGCGCCAGGCGCAGGGCGTGCAGCAGCGCGAGCGTCGCGAACATCATCATCGCCACGTCGGGCAATCCGTAGCCCGAGTACCTCAGCGTCCCCAGCGCCGCCGCGAAGGCAGCGGCGGCAAGCAGCGCGAGGTCGGCGTCATCAAGCATCTCGCGCGCGATGCGCCACACCGCCCACAGACAGACGCCCCAACACACCAGGCTGACCAGCCGCGCGGGCCACATGCCCATCTCGGGGTGCAGCGCGACCCACTCGGAGAGATCGTACGCCGACGGCGGATGGCCGAGCGCCACCGCGATCGCCGCGCACAAGCCGGTGACCGGCGCGGTCAGGTAGGCGTACAGCGTGGGGTACTTCGTGTGCGCCGGGATGATCGTGCGGTGCTGGACGAAGTCCCAGAAGCTGCCCAACACCAGGAACTCGTCGGAGAACACCGGCTGCAGCGTCGCCAGCACGTGCGCCAGCGCCGCGATGAGCAGCACGGCCATCAGCATACGGCGCACCGCCGGGGGCAGTCGATCGCCGGCCGGGGGAGCTGCGCGGTGCTCTGCGGTCACGGCGCGCCTCCGGAGCGGGACAGCGATGCGGACGCGATGCAGGGAGGATTCCCCGGCTCGGGCGGCAATCCTTCAGGGGGCGTGCGAGGGGGGAAGACCACAGCGCAACTGCACCAAGGGAGATGCGGCGATTGCCGAAGCCACGAGAGTTGACGCCGGACGAGTGCCGATGGCACTGCGACGCGGAGCTGTTGGAGTTCGAGACGACGGCCGAGCTGCCCGAACAGGTCGACCCGATCGGGCAGGAGCGGGCCACGCGCGCGCTGACCTTCGGCGCCACGATCGAGAGTAAGGGCTACAACATCTTCGTGCTCGGTCAACCGGGCAGCGGGCGTCACTCGCTGGTGCTGGAGGCGCTGCGCCGGCGCGCCGCCGAGCAGCCCGTGCCCAGCGACTGGTGCTACGTGCACAACTTCGACGAGCCCCGGCGCCCGCGCGCGCTGGAGCTGCCGCCGGGCCAGGCGACGGAGTTCCGCGACGACATGAAGGAGCTGATCGAGGACGTCGATCGCGAGATCACGCGCGCCTTCGAGAGCGACGAGTACTCCGAGCGCCGCGAGGAAACGGTGCGCGAGTTCCGCGAGCGGCGCAACGCGCAGTTGCAGGAACTCGAACGCGAGATCCAGGAGGCGGGACTCGCGATCGGCCGCGGCCCCGCGGGGCTGATCGTCGCACCCGCGCGTGACGGCGAGGTGCTGCCGCCCCAGGAGTACCAGCAGCTTCCGCCCGAGGAGCGCGAGGAGATCGACCGGCGGCGCCACGAGATGCAGGAGAAGCTCGACGACGTCATGCGCCGCGGCCAGCGCATCGAGAAGGAGGCGCGCCGGCGCGTCGCCGATCTGGACCGCGAGGTGGCGCAGTTCGCCGTGGGCGGGCTGTTCGAGGACATACGCGCCCAGTACGAGGGCCTGGAGCAGGTGCTGGAGTACCTGGAGCAGGTGCGCGAGGACATCGTGGACAACCAGGGCATCTTCCGCGCTGAGCACGGTGAAGAGCAGGCGCCCGAGGGCATGCCCCGAGGACTGCCGGCCCTCGGCGCGCCCGACGCGTCGCAGAGCCCGTACAACCGCTACGCCGTCAACGTGCTGATCAGCCACGGCGACGACGACGGCGCCCCGGTGGTCTTTGAGAGCAAGCCGACCATCGAGAACCTGACCGGCGACGTCGAGCACATCTCCTACATGGGCGCACTGCTCACCGACTTCACCATGATCAAGGAGGGCGCGCTGCACCGCGCCAACGGCGGCTACCTGGTGGTGGACGCGCTGGCCATCCTCACCCGTCCCTTCGCCTGGGAGGCGCTCAAACGTGCGCTGAAGGAGCAGGAGATCTGCCCCGAGTCGGTGCGCGAGCACCTGCGGTTGATCTCCACCGTCTCGCTCGAGCCCGAACCGATCCCGCTCAGGGTCAAGGTGGTGCTGATCGGCACGCCGCTGGTCTACTACCTGCTCCACGCGCACGACGAGGAGTTCCGCAAGCTCTTCAAGGTCAAGGCCGACTTCAACCTGCAGATGAACCGCAGCGATGACGCCGCCCGCCGGTACGCGGAGTTTATTGCCGCCTGCTGCCACCGCGAGGAGCTGCCCCACTTCGCCCCCGACGCAGTGGCGCTGGTGACCGAGGAGGGGGCGCGGCTCGCCGGCGACCAGGGGAAGCTGTCCACGCTGTTCATCGACGTCGCGGACCTGGTGCGCGAGGCGGCCTACTGGGCGCAGTGCGGCGGGCAATCGGTGGTGCGCGCAGCGCACGTGCGCCAGGCGGTGGACGAGGGCGTCTTCCGCGCCAACCGCATCGAGCAGCGATTGCTGGAGCTGATCGAGCAGGGCACGCTCATGGTGGACGTTGAGGGTGAGGTGGTGGGCCAGGTCAACGGCGTGGCGGTGCTGCCGCTGGGCGACTACGCCTTCGGCAAGCCCACGCGCATCACCGCGCGCAGCTTCCTGGGTAAGCCCGGCGTGATCAGCATCGACCGCGAGGCGGAGATGGCCGGGCCGATCCACAACAAGGCCAGCCTGATCCTGGGCGGCTACCTTGGCGAGAAGTTCGCCGTGGACCATCCGCTCAGCGCGGCGGTGACGCTGGCCTTCGAGCAGGTCTACGAGGAGGTCGAGGGCGACAGCGCGGCCGCGGCGGAGCTGTACGCGCTGCTGTCCACGCTGGGCGAGGCGCCGCTGCGCCAGGACCTGGCGGTCACCGGTTCGGTCAATCAGCACGGGCACCTCCAGGCGGTGGGCGGGATCAACGAGAAGATTGAGGGTTTCTTCCGCGCCTGCCGCCTGCTGGGGCTGACCGGCACCCAGGGGGTCATCATCCCCGCGGCCAACGTGCGCCACCTGATGCTGCGCGAGGAGGTGCTGGAGGCGATGGCTGAGGGGCAGTTCCACGTCTACGCGGCCGAGACCGTGGACGAGGCCGTGGAGCTGCTCACCGGCATGCCGCTGGGTGAGCGCGACGCGGACGGCCGTTTCGCCGAGGGCACACTCGCCGCGCTGGTCGCGGAGCGACTGCAGGCGATGGCTGAGGCACACCGGCGCTACGAGGGCGGCGGTGACAGCGGGGAGGACACGCAGAGCGGATGACGAGGTCAGCAGAAGTCAGGGGCCGGCGGGCAGTCCCGGGGGGGGAGGACATTCCGCCGGCCCGTGCCTCACGCAGCAGAGCCGCGCGAGGAAACCTAGTGTCGACCCGTATTATACCACATTTCCGATTGTTACCAACCTCTTAAGGAAAAAACCCGGGAGAAATCTCTCCAACGCCCCGCCTGACGGCCCGCAAGGCGCGCTGATCGGTCCGTGGCGGGGGCGGTCGTGTACGCGCAGGCGCGCAGGAATCGCGCCTCATGCCCCTTGCAATGCGCGTGCGCTTGCGCTATAATGCCTGCAGACGAAACCACATCTCAGGGTTCCTTCTGGGAGTGGGCCGCGCGGCCCACTCCCTTCGTTTTCCGCGACCTGTTGCGGGTCGCGGGGGGAGCGCCGCGGCGGACATGAAGATCAGGAAGCATCCGGTAGTGCGCAAGATCGAGGACGAGGTGGAGCGCCTGCTCACGGACTTCGGCTACGAGCTGGTCCAGCTCAAGTACGGCGGAGGTGGCGGCGGTCGATCGCTGACGGTGCTGATCGACCGGCCGGGCGGCGTCAGCGCCGAGGACTGCTCGGACATGAGCCGTCGGCTGTCGATGCTGCTGGACACGCTCGACCCGATCCCGAGTTCTTACACATTGATCGTGTCGTCGCCGGGCCTGGACCGGCCGCTGACGCGCGACGAGGACTTCGAGCGCTTCGCGGGCGAACTCACGGCGGTGCGACACGTGACGCAGGACGGCGCGCGACGCACCGACACCGGTGTGCTGCAGGGCGTCGAGGACGAGCAGGTCATCCTGCAGGTTGGTGGCGAGGCCGTGCCTATCCCGCTCGCGGAGGTCGAAGAGGCGCACCTGGTCTACGACTGGGATGCGCACAACGGACGATGAGACCAGCCTTCGAGCAGGCTGACAGCAGCCTTCCCGCAAGGAGTGTAGTGGAATGAACGGTGAGTTTCTCGAGGCACTGGAGCAGCTCCAGCGCGAGAAGGACATTCCGATGACCGCCCTGATCGAGACGGTGGAGGCCGCCATGGCGTCGGCCTACCGCAAGCACTACGGGGTCAACGACGACGTGCGGCTTGAGATTGACTTCGAGAAACGCACGGTGCGCATGATCGCTCGCACGCTGGTGGACGACGAGGCCCTGGAGGGCAACGACGGCGAGCAGCTCGCCAGCGTGAAGGCCGAGGAGCACGAAGTAGATGCCGCCGACTTCGGACGCATCGCGGCGCAGACCGCCAAGCAGGTGGTCATGCAGCGCGTGCGCGAGGCCGAGCGTGAGATCGTCTTCGACGAGTTCAGCCACCGCGTGGGCGAGATGATCACCGGCGAGGTGCAGCGCAAGGACGCGCGCAACGCCTACATCGCGGTCGGGCGCACCGAGGCGCTGCTGCCCGCCAACGAGCAGATCCCGGGCGAGAGCTTCCGCTTTGGCGACCGCCTCAAGCTCTACGTGCTGGACGTGCGCAAGACCACGCGCAATCCGCAGATCATCCTGTCACGCCGCCACCCGGGGCTGGTCGTCAGGCTCTTCGAGCAGGAGGTACCCGAGGTCTTCGACGGCGTGGTCGAGATCAAGTCGGTAGCGCGTGAGGCGGGGGCGCGCTCCAAGGTCGCGGTCATGTCGCGCGACCCGCAGATCGACCCGGTCGGCGCGTGCGTCGGACACCGCGGAGCGCGCGTGCAGTCGATCGTCGATGAGCTGCGCGGCGAGAAGATCGACATCGTGCGGCACTCCGACGAGCCCGCGGAGTACCTTAAGAGTTCGTTGTCGCCCGCCAAGGTCTCGCAGGTGGTCCTCAACGAGGAGGACCGCTCGGCGGTGGTGGTGGCTCCCGATGACCAGCTTTCGCTGGCGATCGGCCGCCGCGGGCAGAACGTACGGCTGGCGGCCCAGCTCACCGGCTGGCGCATCGACATCCAGAGCCACACGCAGTGGGCGACGCAGGCCGAGCGCGCGGCCGAGCAGGAGGCGAAGGCGGCCGCCGCCGAGGCCAAGCGTGTCCGCGTCTACGAGCTGGCCAAGGAGCTGGACGTGCCCAGCCCCGAGCTGGTCGAGATCATGAAGGAAGAGGGCATGGACGTCACGAGCCATGCCAGCTCGGTAACCGCCGAGGAGGCGGATATCATCCGCGATCTGCTGCTCGGCGGCGAGGGCACGCTCGACGACATTGAGCTGGGCAACATCGAGATCGAGCTGTAGACGATGGGGAATGTGGCGCGCGAGGCCGATTCGAGCAGCAGCATGCAGGCGAAGGACGTGCCGGAGGTGGACGTATTGGCTGACCAGGTCCGAATCTTCCAGCTCGCGAGGAAGCTTGGACTGCGCAGCGAGGCCCTCCTGAAGGTTCTTGGGGACCTCGGACTTGAGGACGTGAGCGCGGCCTCGAGCATCGACATCGAGACCGCCCGGGCGGCCGCCGAGATTCTGGCGGATCAGGCCCGGGAGGCGCGCAAGCGTGCCGAGGAGGAAGCGGCCCGCGAGGCCGAGGCCGCCGAGGCAGCGGCCCGCGCGGCCGCCGCCGCCGAGGAGGCCGAGGAGGCCGCTAAGGAGGCGGCGGAGCCGGCCGAGGCCGAGGTCGCGGCCGGGGAGGGCGAGGAAGAGGTCGTCGAGGTCGAAGAGGAGGAGATCGAAGAGGAGGAGGCGCCTCAGCGCTGGGTGCCCGCCTGGGCGGCCCCGGAGAGCCTGCGCAGCCTGGAGGAGCAGCTCGCGGAACTCGAGTTCGAGGAGGAGGAAGAGGAGGAAGAGGAGTGGGTGGTGACTCTCCCCGAGGAAGCGCGCCGTCCCTCCGGCGATCGGCCCGAACACGCCATCGATGTCCCGCCGGTGGTCTCGGTGCTGGGCCACGTGGACCACGGCAAGACCACGCTGCTCGACGCCCTGCGCGAGACCGACGTGGTCTCGACCGAGGCCGGCGGCATCACGCAGCACATCGGCGCCTCCGAGATCCAGCTTGCCGACGGCAACTCGATCGTCTTCGTGGACACCCCCGGTCACGCCGCGTTCACGGCGATGCGCGCGCGCGGCGGCCAGGTGGCGGACATCGTCGTGCTGGTGGTCGCGGCCGATGACGGGGTCATGCCGCAGACTGCGGAAGCCATCGGCCACGCGCGTGCGGCCGAAGTCCCCATCATCGTGGCCATCAACAAGATCGACATGCCCGGCGCCGACGTGGACCGCACCAAGCAGCAGTTGCTCGAACACGAGCTGGTCGCCGAGGACTTCGGCGGCGACACCATCATGGTCCCGGTCTCCGCGCTCAAGAAGGAGGGCCTGGACGACCTCCTCGAGATGATCCTGCTGCTGGCCGAGGTGCAGGAGCTGTGGGCCGACCCTGAGGCGCCCTTCACCGGCGTAGTGGTCGAGGCCGGCCGGGATGACAGCCGCGGTCCGGTCGCGACCGTCCTGGTGCGCAACGGCGAGATCAAGGTCGGCGACGTGGTCATGTGCGGCACCGGGCACGGGCGCGTGCGCCGGCTCAATGACTGGCGCGGCAAGTCGGTCAAACGCATGGGCCCCGGGCATCCGGTGGAGGTCATCGGACTGTCGGAGGTGCCCGAGGCCGGCGAAATCATGACCGTGGCCGAGAACGTGAAGGCCGCCCGTGAGATCACCGCCGGGCGCGAGGAGGAGCTGCGCGAGGCCGGGCTCGAGGCCAGCGGGCGCGCGTCGCTCAAGGACCTCTACCGCGAGCTGGGTGAGCTGGTGGTCAAGGACCTGAATCTCGTGCTCAAGGCCGACGTGTCCGGCTCGGTGCAGGTGATGGAGAGCCAACTGCGCGCCCTGGACCGGCAGCTCGAAGAGGTGGACATCAACATCATCCACTCGGGCGTGGGCGAGGTCAACGAGTCGGATGTGCTGCTGGCGGTGGCCTCGAACGCAATCATCCTGGGCTTCCACGTCGGCGTGACCGAGGCGGCTGAGCGCACCGCCGAGGCCGAGCACGTCGAGATTCGCACCTACGACATCATCTACGAAGCCCTGGACGACATCCAGCGGGCGATGCTCGGCATGCTGGAGCCCATCTACGAGGAGCAGCTCATCGGCCGCGGGCGCGTGCTGCAGATCTTCCGCATCTCGCGCGTGGGGGTCGTCGCCGGCTGCGTCATCACCGACGGCTACGCGCAGCGGGGCGCGCGCATGGTGGTGACGCGCGGGCGCGACGAGGTGGTGTTCGAGGGCACGCTGGACTCGCTGCGGCGCTTCGACGACGAGGCCCGGCGAGTCGAGGCCCCGAACGAGTGCGGCATCTCCACGCCGGATTTCCGCGGCTGGGAAGAGGACGACCGGATCGAGTTCTTCGCCGAGGTCGAGGTGCCGCGCACCACGAGCTTCAAGAGCACCCGCTGACGACGGCCGGCCGCTGGGGTGGTGCCGGTGCCCACCGTGGTTGGGCTGCTGACGGTCGAGCTGTTCATCTCCGACGCCGCCTCCCTCAAGGACAGGCGCCGGGTGGTCAAGAGCCTGCTCGACCGCCTGGCCCACCGGCACAACGTGTCGGTGGCGGACATGGGCCCGGACAACTCCCCCACGCAGGCAGAGCTGGCAGTCGTGACCGTCGCCAACGAGGAGGCCCATGTGCACCGCGTGTTGAACGGGGCACTGCGCCTGATTGAGGGCGAGCCGCGCGCGGTGTGCGAGCGCAGCGGGATCGAGATCTTGTAGCCGAAGCCACGGTCGCCGCCGGCCCGGCCACACCCGGGCGCGAGGAGGATCGGCCGCCATGACCACCCACCGCATGGAGAGCGTCGGGCGCGAGCTGCAGGAGGAGATCGCCGAGATCGTCCGCACTGAGATCGATGATCCGCTGATCGGCTTCGTGACCATCACCGACGTGGAGATGTCCCCCGACCTCAAGCACGCACGCGTGTACTTCAGCGTGCTGGGCGATGAACAGGAGAAGCGCGACAGCGCGCGCGGCATCCGGCGCGCCGCCAAGTTCATCCGCGGCCGCATCGCCGAGCGCATTGAGCTGCGCTACGTGCCCACGCTACGCTTCGTGCTCGATGAGACCGCCGAGCGCGCCCAGCGCATCGAGATGCTCCTGCGCCGGGAGGCCGAAGAGCTGCACCTCGAGGAGCCGGAGCCCGATGACCAACACTGACGCCTGCGCGCGGGTGGCGCAGGCCGTCCGCGGGGCCGACACCATCTTCCTGGCGGCACACGAGAACCCCGATGCCGACAGCGTCGGCTCGCTGCTGGCGCTGCGCGACATGCTGCTGGCGCTCGGGAAGACGGTTCATGCCGCGGCCCCCGACCCGCCTCCGCAACGCTTCCGCTTCCTCGACGGCTTCGCCGAGCTGAGGACGGAGCCACCGCCGTGGACGCCCGACCTGGCGATCGCCCTCGACTGCGACGGCGCCTCCCGGCTGGCGGGCCTCGAGGAGGCCTTCATGGCCGCCGCGATCACCGTGGACATCGACCACCACCGCGGCGTCTGGGCCTTTGGCGACATCCGCTGGGTGGCGCCCGACGTCGCCGCCACCGCCTCCCTGGTGGCGCAGCTCGCCCGCGAGCTGGGGCTGCCACTGACGCCCGCGCGTGCGGAGGCACTCTACGTGGGGCTGATCGCCGACACCGGCGGCTTCCGCTTCACCAACACCTCGCCCGAGGCCCTGCGCCTGGGCGCCGAGTTGGTCGAGGCGGGCGCCGACCCGTCCAGGCTGGCGCGCTGCGTCTTCACCATCCGGCCGCTGTCCGCGGCCCTGCTCGAGGGGCGCGCGCTGGCGTCCCTTCACATGGCCGTGGACGGCGTGCTGGTCGCGACCCTCAGCCTCGACGACTTCAGGGAGACCGGCGCCGGCCCGGCGGACACGGACGGCCTGATCGACTCGTTCCGCGACGTCGCAGGCGTGCGCACCGCCGTCCTGATGAAGGAGAGCGGGCCCGGGACCTGGCAGGTGAGCCTGCGCGGCAACGGCGTGGACGTGGGGGGGGTGGCGGCGCGTTTCGGCGGGGGCGGGCACAAGTACGCGGCGGGCTTCACGGCTGAGGGCGAACGCGAGGCCATCGAGCGCAGCGTCGTCGAGGCGCTCACGCCCACGCCCGACGGGGGAGCAGCAGATGCCTGAGGGCCTGCTGAACATGCTCAAGCCCCCGGGCATGACCTCGCACGACATCGTCGATGCGGTGCGGGGCATCCTGGGAACGCGGCGCGTCGGACACACGGGCACGCTCGACCCGGCCGCCGCGGGGGTGATGGTGCTGATGGTCGGCAGCACCACCCGGCTCAGCGAGTTCGTCACCGCCCGCCCCAAGGTCTACCGCGCGGAACTCACCTTCGGCATCGCCACCGACACCCTCGACGGCGAGGGCGCGATCGTCGAGCGCGCGGATACCTCCGCCCTGCGCGAGGACGCCGTGCGCCGGGCGCTGGAGGACCTGACCGGCGAGCTGGAGATCGTGCCGCCGATGCACTCGGCTGTCTGGCACGAGGGCCGCCGGCTCTACGACATCGCGCGCGACGGCGGGACTGTCGAGGTGGCGACGCGTACCAGCGTCATCGATCGCTTCGAGCTGCTGGACTTCCAGCCCGGCGACCCGGCGCGCGCGCTGACCGAGGTGGCCTGCTCCAGCGGCACCTACGTGCGCTCGCTGGCCGCGATGGCGGGCGAGATCGTGGGCCTGCCGGCCTGCCTGTCGCTGCTGGTGCGCACGCGCGTGGGCACGCAACAGATCGCCGACGCGCTCACCGGTCGCGAGCT
Source organism: Candidatus Zipacnadia bacterium (assembly GCA_029820295.1). GTDB lineage: Bacteria > Armatimonadota > Zipacnadia > Zipacnadales > UBA5352 > JALGVA01. The sequence continues at coordinate 59,131 of JALGVA010000004.1, read as the reverse complement.
GACGCAGGCGGTGCGCGACGGCCGACTGCGCGACGTGCTGATCGCCCCTGAGGACGCGCTGGCCGACTGGCCGCGCCTGGTTGCCGACGAGCGGACCGCGCTGGCGCTGACCAACGGTGTGCAGGTCCCCGCGTGGGCGCCGGTCGAGGCCGGGCATCTGCTGGTGATGCTCGGGGACGGGCGCCTGCTGTGCGTGGCGGAGGCCCTGCAGGCCGACGGCGCGACGATGGTCCAGCCCCGGCGGGTGCTGCTGGGTGAGGACGCGCTGCGCTCATGAAGATCGTGCGCTGGACGCCCGACACGACTCTGCCCCGGCGACCGCGCGTGGCCGCGCTGGGCGCCTTCGACGGCGTGCACCTGGGACACGCGCGCACCATCCGCGCCATGCGCGCCATCGCCCACGAGCGCGACGCCGAGGCGGCGGTACTCACCTTCGACCCCAGCCCCCGCGAGTTCCACGACGGCCTGCGCCGGCCGGGCCAGCGCCTGACCACCAGGGACGAGCAGATGTACTACCTGCACCGCCTGGGCGTGGACCTCGCGGTGGTCTTCGAGTTCCCCGGCGACATCCACCTCGTCGAGCCCGAGGACTTCGTGCGCGACGTCCTGGTCGGGCAGCTCAACGTCATCCACATGTCCGCGAGCAGTACGCATCGCTTCGGCCATCGCGGCGCCGGCGACCTGGCGCTGCTGCGCAGGCTCGGCGAGGAGCTGGGCTTCGGCGTGGAGACGGTCCCGCCGGTGATCGTCGGCGGCGAACGCGTGTCCAGCACGCGCGTGCGCGAGCTGCTGGCCGAGGGCAAGGCCGGCGAGGCCGGCGCGCTCCTGGGTCGGCCCTACGCGCTGTGCGCGCCGGTGGTGACAGGCCGGGGCCTGGGCACGGAGCTGGGCTTCCCGACCGCCAACCTGCGGGTGCCGCGCGAGAAGGTGCTACCACGCGACGGCGTCTACGCCGGGCTGTGCGGGGTGGTGCGCGAGGGTGACCTGGGCGAGATGGAGCAGCCGCGCCCGGCCGCCATCAACGTCGGGCTGGCGCCCACCGTGCGCGGCGATGAGCGCATCGTGGAAGTGCACGTCGTCGGCCAGCACTGCGACCTGCGCGGAGCGTGCGTCAGGATCGACTTCCTGCGCTGGCTGCGCGGCGAGGAGCGCTTCCCGGGGACGGATGAGCTGGCCGAGCAGATCGCGCGCGACGCCGCTCTGGCGGCCGAGCTGGCCAGCGAGCCGCCGGGCGAGGAGCTGTGTCGCTTCGAGCGCGAGTGTGCTATCGACTACGTCATCCGGCCGGGGGATGGCGTCTGACCGGGCGCAGGGCTCAGCGCTCGCGCAGCTCAAGCAGGAAGGGGTTGCTGCGCCGCTCGTCGCCCAGCGTTGACTCGGGCCCGTGTCCGGGCAGCAGCCGCGTCTGCTCGCCGAACTGGGCCACGATGCGCCGGAGCGACTCCTGCAGCGTCGGCATCGATCCCCCGGGCAGATCCGTGCGCCCGACGCTGCCGGCGAAGAGCGTGTCGCCGGTCAGCAGCAGGTCGTCGATCGCCAGACAGACGCAGCCGGGCGTGTGCCCGGGCGTATGCACCACGCGCACCGTCAGGTCGCCGACGCGCAGCTCGTCGCCGTCCGCCAGCGTGCCGTCGGGCTCGGACGGCTCGATGCCGCCAACCATCGCCGACCAGAACGGGTGCGGGTGCTCGATCAACTCGCGATCGGCCTCGTGGATCAGCAGTCTCGCGCCGGTCGCGTGCTGGAGCGCGGCGTTGGCGGCGACGTGATCGACGTGCCCGTGCGTGTCGCAGATGCACTCGACCTGCAGGCCCAGCCGCTCGATGGCGTCGAGGATGCGCGGCGCTTCGCCTCCCGGATCGAGCACGAGCCCGGCCTGCGTGCGGTCGCAGCCGATCAGGTAGCAGTTAGCCTGCAGCGGCCCGACAACGAGGGTCTCGACGATCATCAGGGGACCATCCTCACGCCGGGGTCTCGACCGCGCTGATGAGCACCAGCTTCTCGTCCTCGCGAAGCTGGCCCGAGCGGCGCTTGATGCGGCGCACGAAGTCGCGGTCGTAGTCGTCGAGCCGCCCCGCACGGCGCAGTTGCTCGCTGCCCGCCTCGAGGTCGCCGATGAGCACCAGCAGCTCGCCCAGCAGGTAGCGGTAGGCACGGTTGTCGGGGGCGATGCGCACCGTGCGGCGCAGCACCCGGGCCGCGGCCTCGCGCCGGTCGAGCCGGATCAGCGCCGAGGCCAGGCGCACGTGGTAGAAGTCATCGAGCGGTGCGCACTCGGTGGCGCGCAGATAGGCCCGAGCGGCCGGCAGCCACTGGCCCGAGCGCACGTGCAGCTCGCCCAGCTTGTAGCGGTAGAGCCCTTCGCCGGGGTCGCCGGCGATGGCGGCCAACAGGGCGGCCTCGGCCATCTCGTCATCGCCGGCGAGGGCGTAGAACTCCGCCAGGCGGTAGCAGTAGTAGGGGCGCTCGGGGTCGGCCTCGACCGCCAGCTCCATCTCGCCGATCGCCTCGTGCAGCCGCCCGGACCGGGCGAGCAGATCGGCCATGCAGAAGTGCGCGTCGGCGTTGTCGGGGTGCGCGCGCAGGGTGCGCAGGTAGGCGCGGAAGGCCTCGTCGTCGCGCTCGGCCAGGGCGTAGGAGTCGCCCAGGCTCAGGTGCGCGCGCGCACTGTCCTCGTCAAGCTCGGTGGCGCGCCGGTAGCTCTCGATGGCGCCGGTCACGTCGTCCTGCAGCGCCTGGGTGTCTCCGGCCTCGCAGTAGTGCCGCGACAGCCTCCTCGCGACCACTTCTCTGCGGTCCTGTGCGGTTGCCATGGCCAGCCATCAACCCGCCGCGCGGCACGGGCCTCCTGTCAGAAGGTGCGTTCAGTGCTCAGCAGCAGCGTCACCGGGCCGTCGTTGACCAGCGATACGTGCATCCTGGCGCCGAAGACACCGCGCTCGACCTGCAGCCCCATCGCCGCGAGCCGGTCCGCGAACTCATCGACCAGCGCGGCCGCGGCCTCGGGCTCGCAGGCGCCGGTGAAGCTCGGGCGCCGACCCCTGCGGCAGTCGCCGTAGAGCGTGAAGTTCGGCACCACCAGCACTCCGCCGCGGATGTCGGAGACGGACAGGTTCATCTTCCCCGCGTCGTCCTCGAAGATGCGCAGGTGTGCGACCTTCTCGGCCAGCGCGCGCGCATCCTCGTCCGCGTCGGCGTCCCCGCAGCCGACCAGGACCATCAGGCCCCGGTCGATCCGGCCCACGACCTCGCCCTCGACCTCGACCGCCGCCTCGCTCACGCGCTGCACGACCGCTCTCACGTGCGCAGCAACTCCTGCTCCTCAAGTTCCCGTCATCGTGTGGCTGTTCGTCGCGCGAGTCCCGGTCACCTGCCCGCAGCACGCGGGACCTCGCTCCCGGCGCGCTGAAGAATGAACTTTCCGCCCTTGACAGAACGTCTACTATCATGCATAGTATTAACTACGGGTGGTAGTACGACGTGGCGGGAGAACCCGGGAGGTGCCTCGAGTGCGCAGGATGGCGACGGTGACAGCTCTGATCGTCCTGGTGGCTGCGGCGGGCATGCTCGTGCTGACAGGCTGCGACTCGGCCTGGTACGAGGACGACTGGGACGATGACTGGCGCGACGATGGCAGCTACAACAAGACCATCTACTTCTACCTCAACGTCGCCGACGCCGGCGGCGACCCGTTGCCCGGCGTCACCGTGTGGATCGACGGTGAGCAACAGGAGGCGCGCACCGACGACGAGTACGAGCGGCTGGGCCAGCAGTTCCCGCCGGACTGGCGTGGCTGGCGCTACAACTGGGACGGCGGCCCCTTCTGGGTGAACGTGCAGGACTGCCCCGGCGGTGAGTGCACCTTCGAGATCATGGTCACGCGCCCGGGCCTGCAGAGCCAGCGCAGCTACGTCACCTTCAACCGCTGGGATCCGCGCGAGATCTACGTGCGCCAGACCTTCGTGATGGAGCCGCGCGTGGGCGTGCGCTCCGCCGAGGTCATCACCGCGCCGCAGCGCGCAGAGAAGTGTTCACTCGAGCAGTGAGCCCGACAGCGTCGCGCCCTCGGCCCCGGTGACCCGCACCGGCACGATGTGGCCGACGAGGTCGTCGGGGCCGTCGAAGGCCACGCGCAGGTAGTTGTCCGAGATGCCGACCAGACGCCCCGCCTCATCGCGGGGCGTCTCCACGACCACCTCCAGGCGCTCCCCCACGGCCGCCCGCGCGAAGGCCGCGGCCTTCTGCTCCGACAGCTCGCGCAGCACCCGCGTGCGCTGCTTGCGCACCTGCGGATTCACGCTCCCGGGCATCTCTGCGGCGGCCGTCCCGGGTCGCTCGGAGTACGTGAACACGTGCAGATACGCCACCGGCAGCGCGCGCACGAACTCCAGGGTCTGCGCGAACTCCTCGTCGCTCTCCCCCGGGAAGCCGGTCAGCACGTCCGCGCCGACGCTCACCCGCGGCTCGCGCGCGGCGATGTCGGTCACCAGATCGCGGTAGAGCGCGCTCTCGTAGGGCCGGTTCATGCGCGCGAGGGTGGCGTCGCAGCCGCTCTGCAGAGGGATGTGCAGGTGCCGGCAGACCTTGCCGCGCCCGGGCAGCGCCGGATCAGGGGCGAGCGCGCCGCCGCCGGCGCAGACCATCGCGATCAGCCCATCGGTCACCTCGCACGGCTCGATGCTGCTCAGGCGGACGCGCGGCACGCTGTCGAGGTCGCAGACCGCCCCCAGCAGGTACGCCAGCGGCAGTGAACCGTCGAGGTCCCGCCCCCACGCCCCGAGGTGCGTGCCCACCAGCACAACTTCGGGATGGCCCCCGCGCCCCAGCAGGTCGGCCTGACGCAGGACGGTGTCCAGCGGTGTGCTGCGGCTGGGGCCGCGCGCGGCGGAGATGATGCAGTAGGCGCAGGATGCGTCGCAGCCCTCCTGCACCTTGACGAAGGCGCGCGTGTTGTCGGGGAAGCGATGCACGAGCCGCTCGACGTCGCACGTCGGAGCTGCAGGAGGCACGGGCCGGTGCCGGGCCAGGCGCTCGGCGGCGATGCGGGCGAGGTCGGGCTTGGCGTCGTTGCCGGCGATGACATCGGCGACCCCCAGGGCCTCCAGCTCCCCCGCGTGCATCTCCGCGCAGCAGCCGGTCAGCGCAATGACGGCATCGGGGCAGCGTCGCCGCGCCTGCCGGGCCAGGCGGCGGGCGTCGCGGTCGGTGCGGTGGGTGACGGTGCAGGTGTTGAGAACATAGACCTCGGCCGGGGCGTCGAAGGGCACGGTCACGAAGCCGAGGGCCTCGAAGTCCTCGCGGAGCTGTTCGCTCTCGTACTGATTGAGCTTGCAGCCGAGCGTCCGGATGGCCACGCGCGGGCGGTCGCTCACGAGCGCTCGCCGCCCGTCGCGGCGTGTTGCGCGCCGCGGAGTCCGTGTGATATAATCGGCGTGTTCAGGCCGTCTGCGAGCAGCGCGCAGGCACGGCAAGCGGCCGGGGTCTGAGCCCCGGCCGCATCGCACACAACGGCGCCGATGGGGATCAGCCGCGGGCGGCTTTCTTGACCTTGCCTGCCTTGATGCATGACGTGCAGACCTTGATCCGCTTCGGCACGCCATCGACGAGCGCACGAACGCGCTGGATGTTGGGCTGCCACGTGCGCTTGGTGCGCCGCTGCGAGTTGCTCACGTTGTGCCCGGTGCTGGGCTGCTTGCCACAAATCTGACACTTGGCCATGGTCGGTGCTTCCCTTCACAAGGCGGGCGCGCCGCCGCGGGCGCGCCGCCGGGGTTGCCTGGGCGTTTGATGATAGCATATCCGGCCGATCCCGCGCAAGCGGCGAGTCGGCATCGAGGCGATGACGATCCTGCGCCGCGTACCCGACGACATCTACCCTGACTGGATGCAGCCCGCCGCGCAGCCCACCGGGCCGCCGCGCATCAGCGGCACCGCCATGCCCGCGGGTGTGTTCATGTCCACCGGCAACGCGCGTAGCGCCGGAGACCTGTGGCTGATCCTCACCGGCATGTCCATCGCGCTGCTGGGCTCGGGCGCGCTGGTGCTCACGTGGATCATCTCGTGGGTCATCGAGCAGTTCTCCGCGCTGCCGCTGACCGGCATGCTGATGATGTTCACGCCCGGGCCCGAGGGCGAAGCGGGGCCGCTGGTCGAGATCGGCCTGAACCTGCTCACCCTCCTGTGCTTCCTGGTGCTCATGCGCGTGACCCCGCTGTCGGGCTACCACGCGGCGGAACACAAGGTCATCGCCGCCATCGAGCACTTCGGCGAGCCAACCATGGAGCGCGCCCGCGCCATGCCGCGGGCTCACGTGCGCTGCGGCTCGAATCTGCTGGCGGGCCTGCTGCCGCTGCTGCTCATCGGCGAGCCGCTGTGGCGTCTGAGCCCCATCGCCGGGGCGGTCACCATCATCGTGGGCTGGCAGATGCGCTTCCACACCGGCTACCTGATCCAGGCGATCTTCGCCACCAAGGAGCCCACCGACCGCCAGCTCCGCGCCGGGCTGGAGGCCGGGCGCACCGTCCTCAGGCGCTGGCGGGAGGCGCTCGGCCGACCGGTGCCGCCGCTGGTGAGCCTGTGGCGGCGCGGCATGGCGCAGATGTTCATCGGCATGTTCATCGGCATCTGGCTGCTCGGACACGTCTACGAGCACCTGCACCTGTGGCTCGACTTCTGACCCACGGTTGACCGACGCCCTCCGGAGGACGTGGCATGGCCGACGCGCAACTCCTCGAACTGATCGACGCCGCCCTCAGGGCCGCCTGCGACGCCGGCGACCTGCCCGCGTGCGAGACGGGGATCCGCCTCGAACAGCCCCCGCAGCCGGAGATGGGCGACTTCTCGTGCAACATCGCCATGGTCATGGCGAAGCCCGCACAGAAGGCCCCGCGCGAGGTGGCCGAGATCATCCTGCGCCACCTCCCCCAGTGCGCGCTCATCGACAATGTCGAGATCGCCGGTCCGGGCTTCATCAACTTCCGCCTCTCCCCCACCTGGCTGCAGGAGGTGGTGCGCGAGGTGCTGGTGCGCGGCGAGCGCTACGGGCACAGCGATGAAGGCGCCGGCAAGCGCGTGCAGGTCGAGTTCATCTCGGCCAACCCGGTCGGGCCGCTGCACGTGGGCAACGCCCGTGGCGGACCTTACGGCGACGCGGTCGCGAATCTGCTCGAAGCTGTGGGCTATGAGGTCGAGCGCGAGTACCTGCTCAACGATGGGCCCGACAACACGCAGTTCCGCCTGTTCGGCGCTTCGGTGCAGGCGCGCGTACGTGAGCTGCTGGGCCTGCCCGCGCACATGCCCGAGGACGGGTACAGGGGCGACTACGTCATCGACTACGCGCGCGAACTGCTCGCCGCGCATGGCGAGGGCCTGGGTGAGATCGCCGAGGACGAGGACGGCTTCTTCGAGTTCGCGATCCTCGGCGAGGAGGTGTGCGTCGCCGACATCCGCGACAGCCTGGAGATGCTGGGCGTGGAGTTCGACTCGTGGTTCAGCGAGCGCGCCATGTTCGAGGACGGCGAGATCGACGCCAAGCTCGACGAGCTGTGGGGGCGCGGCGTGCTCTACCAGCAGGATGGCGCGGTGTGGCTGCGCACCACCGAATTCGGCGACGAGGAGGACCGCGTGCTGGTGCGCCAGAACGGCGCGAAGACCTACCTGATGAGCGACCTGGCCTACGTGGACAACAAGCTGGCACGCGGCTTCGACCACCTGATCTACGTCTGGGGCCCCGACCACGCGGCGCAGGTGCCGTCGGTGAAGGCCGGCATGGCGGCCGCGGGGGTCGATCCAGATGTGACCGAGTTCATCGTCCATCAGATCGTGCGCCTGACCGAGGGCGGCCGGGTCGTCAGGATGTCCAAGCGCCAGGGGACCATCGTCTCCCTGCGCGAGCTGATCGAGGACGTGGGCCGCGACGTCACGCGCTTCTTCCTGCTGTCGCGCTCGGTGGATTCGCACCTCGACTTCGACCTCGAGCTGGCGCGCAAGGAGAGCGAGGAGAACCCGGTCTACTACGTGCAGTACGCGCACGCGCGCATCAGCAGCATCCTCCGCGAGGCCCGACAGCGCGGCTTCGCCACCGATGACCTGGCCGAGGCCGACCTGTCGCTGCTCGCCCATCCCGACGAGCTGCGCCTGATGCGCTGGCTGGCGGACTACCCGGCCGAGGTGAGCGACGCCGCTGCGCAGCGCGCGCCGCACCGGCTGGCGCATCTGTCGCGCGACCTCGCCGCGACCTTCCACCAGTTCTACGGCACCTGCCGCGTCATCGACGAGGAGGCGCCGGAGCTGTCGCGCGCACGCCTGGCGCTGGTGAGTGCGGCGGGCATCGTGCTGCGCAACCTCCTCGGGCTGTTGGGCGTGAGCGCGCCGGAGCAGATGTGATGTCGGCGCGCCCCGCACTGCTCGTGGCCGTGGCGCTGGTGTCATCGCCGGTGGCGGCGCCGGCGGCCGAGCGTCCGACGGTCGCGGTGGTGCATGGCGACTTCCTCGGCGGCGCGGGCCCCGACACCGCGCAGATCAGCCGCGACCGCTACCAGGCCGTCCTGCACGCGCTCGAGGCGGCAGGAATCCCCTACGAGGAAAGCTCGGACACCATCGTCGAGCAATGGGGCCTGCCGGCCGTGCCGGTCGCGATCATGCCCTACAGCCGCGCGGTGAGCGATGAGGAGCTGCGCCACCTGCGCGCCTTCCTCGCCCGCCCCGCGCGCCTGATCGTCTTCTACACCACGCGCGACGAGCTGGCCGCGGACCTGGGCGCCACGCTCGGCCCCGTGACCCGGGAGGGCTTCCCCGGCGAGTTCTTCTCCCTGCGCCCGCCCGATGGGCGGCTCCTGGGCCAGCCGGACGCCATCGCCCTCGACGCGCGCACCATCCGCCCCCTCAAGCCCGCCGGCGGGCGTAGCTATGGCACGTGGCATACCGTCTCCGGGCACCCGACCGCGCACGCCGGCCTCGTGGTCTCGGACCACGGTGCGCTCGTCGGCGCTCCCCCGTCAGCGGACGGCAGGCCCGCGCTGGTGCAACTGCTGCGCGCGCTCATCGGCCACTATGCGCCGGAGCTGTGGACGGCGCTGGCCCCGCGCGACCCGCGCCGGGTCGGCCCCATCGGACGCTACGGCTCACTCACGGACTTCGACGCCGCCCTGCGCGCCAATGACGCCGAGTACCTCGCCGGCGCGCGCGCGGACGTGCGCGAGGCCTTCGGGCTGCTCAGTTCGGTCACCGCCCTGCTGATGGAGGGCCGGCAGGACGAGGCCATCGCAGCCTCCGTCCGCGCTCGCGAGCTGGGCCAACGGGCGTGGTTCCGCTCCTATCCGTCGTACTCTCCGGAGATCCGCGGCGTGTGGGCCTCCGACACCGTTGATGGCGGCTGGGACGAGGCGATCCGCAACCTGGCCGCCGCGCACTTCAACGTGGTCTTCCCCTACATGGCCTCCGGCGCGGCGGCGTACTATCCCAGCGCGGTCATCCCCCGCTGCGCCAACTCACAGGGCGATCCGCTGCGTGACGCCATCGCCGCCGGACGGGCGTACGGCGTCGCCGTCCACCCACGCATCCTGGGCTTCTTCACCATGGGCGCCTCGGCCGAGCTGAAGGAGCGCTACCGCGCGCAGGGGCGCATCGCCCGGCGGCCGGATGGCTATGACATGAGCTGGCTGTGCCCGTCGAACCACGACAACCGGCAGCAGATCATCGACACCGCTATCGAGATGGTCACGACCTACGGGGCGGACGGCGTGCAGTTCGACTACCTGCGGTATAGCTGGAAGGACCGCTGTGTGTGCGCGACCTGTCGCGAGCGCTTTGAAACCGAGACGGGCGTTCACGTGAATAACTGGCCGGAGGATGTGCTTACCGGATCGCTGCATGGCCGCTGGCTGGAGTGGCGGCGCGAGACTATCACCTCGCTGCTGCGCACCGTGCGCCGCAGGATGAGGGAGGTCCGCCCCGACGCCACGCTCTCGGCGGCGGTGTTCATCAACTGGGAGGGCCATCGCGACAGCTTCGGCCAGGACTGGAAGCGCTGGATCGACGAGGGGCTGGTGGACTTCGTCTCGCCGATGACCTACATGGCCGACATGGATCGCTTCCAGCAATGGGTGACGAAGCAGGAGGCGTGGGCCGGCGGCAAGGTGCCGGTCGCGATGGGCATCGGCCCGTTCGCGGACATCGACCCGCAGATCACGCCGCAGGGGGTGCTCGACCAGATCCAGGCGTCGCGCCGTCTCGGCTGCGAGGGCTTCGTACTCTTCAACTACCGGCGCGCCCTGGCCGAGGACTATCTGCCGGTGCTGGCGCTGGGCGCGACCGGCACGCCCGCGGAGATGGCGACGCAGGCCCGGCAATGAGGAGGCTGGTGGATCGATGCGCGCGACGATCGGACTGACCGCACTGTGCATGCTCGCGCTGCCCATCGCGGCATGCGCCCAGCCGGTGCCGCCCACCCAGGATCCGGTGACCTTCCTCGCGGCGGGCGAGGACGCGCCGCTGCTGCAGGGCGAGCTGTCCGTGCCCCAACGCCCCAATGCCGACGCTCTCGTCCCCGGCGTGGTCATCTGCCACCCGAACCCGCTCATGGGCGGCAGCATGTACAACAACGTGACGCTGGCCATCCGCGACCGCTGCCTGGGCCTGGGCATGGCGACGCTCATCTTCAACTTCCGCGGCGTCGGACGCTCCCAGGGCGAGATGACCGATGGCGCCGTCTGCGCGGACGATGTGTTGGGCGCGCTGGCCTTCCTGCGGGCGCAGCCGGCGGTGGACGGGGATCGCTGCGGGCTGGCCGGATACTCCTACGGCTCGCAGATGGCGCTGGCGGCCATGCACCGGGACCCGACCGTCCTCGCCTGCGCCGCCATCAGTCTGCCCACCGGCCTCGAGCAGCCGGTGACTGTCGAGGACTTCGCCTACCTCGACGGCATCGAGCGCCCTCTCCTCTTCGTTACCGGCACCGATGACCGGTACAGCTCGGTCCCCAACATCCTGGCACTGGTCGATCACTACCACCTGCACGCGCGCGTCATCCCCGTGGAGGGCATCGATCACTTCTACGGTGAGCCCGACAAGCTCGCGCTGATGGCCACGCAGGTCGGCCAGTTCCTCGCCATGAAGCTGGTCGGCGAGCTGTAGGCGCAGGTGCGCCGCGACAGTGCGCGGAAGTCACGCGCATTGCCCGAAGTCTACCGCGAAGAGCGCGGCATGGTGAGACGCTCCCCACAGGTGGTGAGGGGATCGTGCGCGAGATGCGACGCGAGATGGCGCGCCGGCCGCGCCGGATCGTCTTCAACAACGATGGCGATGACGCCGTCTACGAGTGCGAGGAGCCGACCGCCGAGAGCCTCCTGGCGCAGCGCACCACGCCACTGCTCGGTTCGCAGGTGGACAGCATCTTCTACTGCCCGTGGTGCTCGGGCTTCGGGCTGACCACGATGCGCGGCGATGTCGCCGAGCGCTTCGTGACCACCGACCGCATCTTCCACCGGAACATCACCGGCGCCCTGCATGAGCAGGGTACCGACCCGTCGCAGATCATGAGCGAGTTCTGCCGCGCGCACGACCTGGAGTACTTCTGGTCGCTGCGCATGAATGACGTGCATGACGGCGACATGACCCCCGAGGGCGACCTCTACTACCCCGAGCTGTTCCCGCGCTTCAAGCGCGACCACCCGAGCTGCCTGGTCGGCCGCAGGGGCCAGGCGCCGCCGTTCACGCGCGACGGGCGCTGCTGGTCGAGCGTTAACTTCGCCGAACCGCTCGTGCGCGAGCGCTGCTTCCGCATCATCGAGGACGCCGTCGGGCGCTACGACATCGACGGCATCGAGCTGGACTTCTGCCGCCACCTGTGCTACTTCCGCAGCCACGCCTTCGCGGGGGAGGCGACCCGCGAGGACCTCGACGCGATGACCGAACTGCTGCGGCGCGTGCGCGAGTTGGTAATCGCGCGCGAGTCCAAGCTGGCCCGGCCGCTGCTGGTGGCGGTGCGCGTGCCCGACTCGGTGGACTACTGCCGCGACGTGGGGCTGGACCTGGAGGCGTGGCTGGCCGAGGAGCTGGCCGACATCCTGATCGTCACCGACTACTTCCGCCTGCGGCCGTGGCGGGCCAGCGTGGAACTGGGCGCGCGCCACGATGTGCCGGTCTTCGCCTGTCTCGCCGACCCGCGCATCACCGACGAGGATGCCAATCGGCAGCGCCTGCAGCCCGGCACCTACCGCGGGCGCGCCGCCGCGGCCTGGCACGCGGGCGCCGACGCAGTCTACGTCTACAACCTCTTCGACCCGTACAGCCCGATCTGGCGCGAGATCGGCGACCCGGCGGCGCTGCGCACCACGGACAAGACCTACTGGGCCTCGGTCATGGGGCCGAAGGGCATCGAGTACTACCTGGTAGGCGGCGAGCGCCACAACGAGGTCGCCACCCTCTGCCCCGACCGGCCCGCGGCGCTGATCCAGGGCGAGCCGCTGCGGGTGACCGTCGAGACCGGCGACGAGGACATCGCCGCCGGCCCCGCCGTGACGCTCAGCCTCCAGCTCCAGGATGTCCTCGACCCCGGCGCGCTCGTCGTGGAACTCAACGACACGCACGTTGACGGCGGCGTGGTGGACGACGGCTGGCTGCGCCTGTTCCCGGATGCCTCGCTGCTGCGCGCGGGGGCGAATCAGATCACCGTCGAGTTGGCGCGGCCCGCAGGACCGGCACCCGTGGTGCGCGACCTGCGGCTGGATGTCAGCTACCCGTAGCGGGCGCCCGCCCTGCGGTTCTGGAAGGCCTGCGACGCGGCGCGGCGAAGTAGCGGTCATCGGACAGCACGCCGGCGCTGATGCGCCGCGACGAGGGATCGGGAGGACACCATGAAGGTCGGACTGAGCGGGATCATCACGCCGTCGGAGTGGAGCTACCAGGAGACGCTGCAGCAAGCGAAGGACGCGGGCTACGAGGCGTTCGAGCTGACCTTCCGCGAGGATCGCGACACGAAGCTCGACACCATGACCGATCAGAGGATCGCCGACATGGTGAAGATGGCCGAGGACATGGATATCGAGCTGGCTGCGGCGGTGGGCTCGGGAGAGCCGCGCCCGGACATCATGACCGCCGACGAGGGCCGCCGCCACGAGAGCATCGATGAGATCAAGCGCATCCTCGAGGTGGTCAAGAAGTTCGGCATCGATACCTGGCTGCTGGTGCCCGGGCGCGTGAGCGAGGAGTGCCACTACGACGTCGCCTACTACAACGCGCGCGACGCGCTGCTGGAGCTGGCGCCCTTCGCCGAGGAGATCGATGTCGTCATCGCTATCGAATACGTCTGGAACCGCTTCCTGCTCTCCCCCATGGAGTTCGACCGCTTCCTCGGCGAAATCGGCTCGTCACACGTGGGCCTCTACTTCGACACCGGCAACATGGTCATTCAGAGCTACCCCGAGCAGTGGGTGAAGATCGTCGGCACCGGCGTGAAGAAGGTCCACTTCAAGGACTTCAAGCGCGAGGGCTATCAGTGGACGCCGCTGCTCGAGGGTGACGTCAACTTCCCGCTGGTGATGCAGGAGTTGCGGGTCATCGGCTACGACGATGCGCTCATCTCCGAGGTCAGCCCGAACATCGAGTCGCTCGAGGCGACCGCGGCCAAGATCCGCCGGATCATGGAGATGTGAGGCGCGACCGGGCGCCGCTCCCATCTGAGGTGATCGCAGTGACGCTGAACGTGGCTCACCGCGGGGATCCCTCCAGTGCACCTGAGAGCACGCTGCCGGCCTTTGCGGCGGCGATGGCGCTGGGCGTGGACATGGTCGAGTTCGACGTGCATCAACTCGCCGACGGCGCGCTGGCGGTCATGCACGACGCCACGGTGGATCGCTGCACCGACGGCTCGGGCGCGCTCGCCGAGATGGCCCTCGACGAGGTGCGTGCACTCGACGCGGGCTCGTGGTTCGCGGACGAGTTTGCGGGTGTGCAGGTGCCGACCATGGCCGAGGCGCTGGCCGCGCTGCCCGAGCCGGTGCTGCTCAACATCCACCTGAAGACCGTCCCCGACGGCTCTGGCGAGTTCGAGCGCGCGGTGCTCGCGGAGATCGGGGATGCCGGCGCCGGGCCTCGAGCGCTGATCGTGCACCACGACCTGCCCACGCTCGACCGCCTGCGCGCGCTGGCCCCGGAGCTGCGCTACTGCCTGCTGCCGGACACGCCCGACGGCTTCGAGTACATCGCCCGGGCGGCCGTGGAGGGCTTCAGCGTGCTCCAGCCCGGCCGCGGCATGATGAGCGCCGAGTTCTGTCAGGCGGTACACGACGCCGAGATGGTCGCGAACGTCTTCTACGCCGACGACGCCGAGACGATGGAGCAGTACATCTCCTGGGGCATCGACGGCATCCTGACCAACTGCCCGGCCCTGCTCGCGCAGGTGCTGGCCGAGATGCGCAGCAACCGCTGAGGTGATCGGGATGAGGCACGCAGCACTCCTCGCCGCACTCGCGCTCACATGCACCTGCGTCGCCGGCGCGGCCACGGTGCATGTGCAGGGCGCGGACGGCCGCTGGACGGAGATCGAGGCGCAGACCGAGGGCGACGTGGTCAGCTTCACGATTACTCCCGAGCAGGCCGCTGAGGGCCGCGCGCTCGTGGTCATCAACAAGCCCGACTGGATGGTGCTCGACGACGCACAGGCCCCGCGGGTGATCGGCTACCGCATCGGCGATGAGACCATCGAGCTGGGGCCGGATGCGGCGATCGATCTGGGGCCGATCGGCGAGCAGACGCGCATCTCGCTGGACATCGCCGACAACGCCAACCCCATCGACGTCGGCTCGCTGACGCTGCGCGTCACCGGCGGCGCCGATGCGACCTTCGAGGTCACCGAGGACGATCGCGACGCGCACACCGCGGTGGTCGAGCTGGAGCTGGGCGACCTGGGGCCCGGCGCGTACGACGGGGCCATTACCGTCGCCGATCTGGCGCCGGTGGGCAACACCGCCGAATTGCCCATCCGCTTCTCGATCTTCGGCATGGAGGTGACGCCCGACGGGCAGAGCATCCGCCTGGCCGCCGGTGGCGCCGGCTTCTCGGTCAACGGCGACCCGCGGCAGACCGTCACCGTCGAGGCCGCCGGCGTGTCCGCCTACCCGACCATTCAGTTCGGCGAGCCCTACCTCTACGTGCGCGACTTCGTCCAGGTGCGCGAGTCGGCGCCGCTCTCGGGCTGGAGGATCATGGAGGCCGACTGCGCGCTCGAGGACATCGACGGCAACCCGATGACCAACGAGGAGGCGGGCGCCGAGGTGCGCCTGGTGGTCGCGGCCCATCCGGAGCTGCCGGTGGTCGTCGTGCGCACCGAGGTGACCAACATCGGCGATGCGCGCAGCGTCTACTGCTTCTGGGGCTGGCTGCCGGGCGAGAACTACGTAACGCCGGACGGCGAGACGCATGACTGGTCGATGGAGTACCGCGACTTCGGCCACCCCGGGTGGGTCTACCTCGCCTCGCGTGACTCCGCCAAGCCCGGGGTCGGCTGGATCGCTCCGGGCATGTTCGGCGAGTCGCGCTTCGGCACGATGATCCTCTACACGGACCCGACCCGCATCCCGATCGCCAGGGGCGAGACGCTGGCGACGACCTTCGCGCTCATGCCCGCCGACGGCCCCGAAGCGGTGGGCGACGCCGCGCGGGCCCTGGCGCAGTCGGCGCTCGAGGAGTTTGCGGGAATCGTGGGCGAGTAGCGCACCGTCCCACTCACAAACAGAGGCGGCCCGGCGAGATGCCGGGCCGCCTTCGTGTGTGTCGGGGGATGCGTCCAGGCGTCAGGCCGCTTCGTCGTCGCCCACGCGCCGCTGCACCTCGATCTGCGCCTCGCCCTTACGCTTGGACACGACCAGGGCGATGGCGATGATGACCACGAGCACGAGCCCCGTGAGGATCATCGCCAGCGAGCCCGCGGACCTGACCACGATCGGCACCACCAGCAGGCCCACCAGGTTCATGACCTTGATGAGCGGGTTCAGGGCCGGGCCCGCGGTGTCCTTGAAGGGATCGCCGACGGTGTCACCGGTGACCGCGGCGGCGTGGGCGTCGGAGCCCTTGCCGCCGTAGGCGCCGTCCTCGATCACCTTCTTGGCGTTGTCCCAGGCGCCGCCGGAGTCACACAGCATCACCGCCATGAGCTGGCCGCTGACGATGATGCCCGCCAGGAAGCCACCCAGGCCCAGCCAGCCCAGCCACGCGCCGACCACGATGGGAGCGAGCACCGCCAGCAGGCCGGGGGCGACAAGCTCCTTGATGGCCGAGGTCGTGCAGATGTCCACGACCTTGGCCGACTCGGGCATGGCCGTGCCCTCCATCAGGCCGGGGATCTCGCGGAACTGGCGGCGCACCTCGTTGATGATGTAGAACGCGGCGCGCCCCACCGCGCGGATGGTCATCGAGCTGAACAGGAAGGGCATGGCGCCGCCCACCAGCAGCCCGATGAACACCTTGGGGTCATCCAGCGGGATGGAGTACTGCGTGAGCGCCGCGGCGCTCACCGCCTCGCCGGCTCCCACGCCGGCCTCGGCCGCCGCCACCTTGGACAGGTAGGAGCCGAACAGCGCGATGGCGGCGATCACCGCCGAGGCGATGGCCAGTCCCTTGGTGGCCGCCTTGGTGGTGTTGCCCACCGCGTCGAGCACCTCGACGACCGGCATGGCCTCGGGCACATCGGCCATCTCGCAGATGCCCTGGGCGTTGTCGGCCACCGGCCCGTAGGTGTCCATGGAGATCACGACGCCGGTGGTGGTCAGCATGCCCAGGCCGACCAGCGACACGCCGTAGAGGATGCCGATGGGGCCCTCCGCACCGAACACGAAGATCGAGAAGCCGATGGCCAGACAGATGACCATCAGCGCCCACACGCTGCCCTCGAGGCCCACGCCGAAGCCGGTCAGCAGGTTCGTCGCCGCGCCGGTCTGCGACGCCTCGGCGATCTCCTGCACCGGCTCGTACTGATTCGAGGTGTAGTACTCGGTGAGTTTGTAGATGCCGATGGCGAGCGCCAGGCCGGCGAGGGTCGCCAGGAACAGCTTCAGGTCATGGGCGTAGTACTGGGCGACGAAGAAGAAGCCGATGGCCGACAGCACGGCGCTCCACACGAAGCCGCGCGTGATGGGCTGCATCGGGTGCTCCTCTTCGTTGCGCAGCTTGACGATGGCCGTCCCGATGATCGAGGTAATCACGCCGATGGCGCGCACGATCAGCGGGAAGATAATCCACACGCGCGCCAGCTCCGGGTTGGTCTCGGCGTGCGCCAGCGCGAGGATCATCGAAGCGACCAGGGTGACCTCGTAGGACTCGAAGATGTCGGCGGCCATCCCGGCGCAGTCGCCCACGTTGTCGCCGACGTTGTCGGCGATGACCGCGGCGTTGCGCGGGTCGTCCTCGGGGATGCCGGCCTCGACCTTGCCAACCAGGTCGGCGCCGACGTCGGCGGCCTTGGTGTAGATGCCGCCGCCCACACGCATGAACAGGGCCAGCAGCGAGCCGCCAAAGCCGAAGCCCAGCAGCACCTCGGTGGCGAACTGCTTGTAGATCATGAAGATGATCGTCGCGCCCACCAGGCCCATGGCCACGGTGAACATTCCGGCCACGGCGCCTGAGCGGAAGGCGACTGCGAGCGCGCCGCTCACGCTGGTGCGCGCGGCGTTGGCGCAGCGCACGTTGCCGCGCACCGCCAGGTTCATCCCGATGAACCCGGTCAGGCCCGAAGCGAAACACCCGAGCAGGAACGAGATGCCCCTGCCCAGCCCCAGCGCCCAGCCGGAGATCTCCTCGCCGCCGGCGGTCAGCCCGGTAAGGGTCAGGGCGATGAACAGGATGACCACCAGTCCGGCGATGGTGCGGAACTGACGGTTGAGGTAGGCCGCCGCGCCCTCCTGGATCTGCCCGGCCACCTGCTGCATCTTCTCGGTGCCCGGGTCCTTGCCCAGGATCTCCTTGCGCAACATGAGCCCATAGATGAGACCGACCACTGCCGAGCCGAGGATGGCCCACAAAGCGATGGTCTCGAAGGTGGTGAACTGGCCGAACTCTTCCACGACAGATTCCTCCCAGCATTTCAGCCTGTGCACGTGCACAGGCTGACTATGGTACACAACGCGGGTCTCTGAGGATGGGAATATCAGAGCCGAGGCTGTGCCTGGTCTGCGAAGGTTCGCCCCATTGTAACGATCGGCGCGTCCGCAGGCAAGAGCCGCCTCGCCGATGGCCGCAAGAGGTCAGGCGAGACCACCGAGGTCCACCACCACCACCGCCAGCCCGACCGCGTAGCAGTAGAACGCGAACCACCTGAGGTTGCGCGACTGCACCGCGCCGATTACCAGCCAGATGGCCAGGTAGCCGGTCGCCGCCGCGATGGCCCCGCACAGCAGGTAGAGCCCCACGGCGCCGCCCGCCCCCTGCTCCAGCATGTCCTTGAGCTTGAAGAGCGTGCCCGCCAGGATCGCCGGCACCGACATCAGGAAGGCAAAGCGCGCCGACCACGCGCGCTGGAAGCCCAACGCCAGGCCCGCGGCGATGGTCGAGCCCGAGCGCGAGATACCCGGCGTGACCGCCGCGAGCTGCGCGCAGCCCACGATCAGCGCGTCGCCCGCCGTGGTCTGCTCCGGCGCCTTGGTGCGCTTGCCCACGCGCTCGGAGACCAGCAGCGCCGTGCCCGTCACCAGCAGCGCCAGCCCCACCGCCCACGGCGTGTTCAGCAGCCGCTCGACCGGATCCTCGAGCACGACGGCCAGCGCCGCGGGCAGCGTGGCCAGCAGCAGCAGAAGCAGCAGCCTGCGCCCCCACCCGCACCGCTCGCCCGCACCGGCCTGCCGGCCCGGGCGGAACACGTCGCGGACGATCTCCATCAGGTCGGCGCGGTAGTAGAGCACCACGGCCACCAGCGTGCCGAAGTGCACCAGCACCACGAACTCGATCGGCAGCTCCCCCTCCGCGCCGCCCATGCCGAAGAGCCAGTGCCCCAGCGCGAGGTGTCCCGAGCTGGACACCGGCAGGAACTCCGTCAGACCCTGAATGACTGCGAGCGTGATCGCTTCAACCGTCCCCATCGGCGGGCTTGCCCCCGTCTCCTGCTGCGTCGTCGGCTGCGTTCTCTGCGGCCGCGGCATCCTCGGCGGCGCCCCCACCGAGAGCGAGCCGCTCCTGCGCATCGCGCTCGCACGCGACCTCCTCGTCGCGCCCCGATCGCCCCAGCAGCTCCTCCAGCTCGCGACCATGCACCTCGTCGCTCATGTACGCGCGGTAGTGTATCCACGCCACGCGCGCGGCGGCCACGACCGGCACCGCCACGAAGATACCGATCATGCCAAAGAACTCCGCCCCCACCAGCAGGGCGATGATGACGGTGACCGGATGCAGGTTCGCGCCCTCGCTCATCAGCTTCGGAGCGATGATGCGGTCAGAGACAAGCTGAATGGCCCCATACGCGAGGATGATGATGAGCGTGCGGTTCAGGCCGACGGTGAGCAGCGAGATGGCCGTGATCAACACCACCGCGACCACACCGCCAACCACCGGGATCATGTTGGCCACGCCGGCCAGGATGCCGAAGGTGAGGAACACGCGCACGCCCGCGAAGTAGAGCGTGAGCGCGGTGGCCACGCCGGTGATGACCGAGATGATCATGACGGTGCGCACGTATCCGCGCACCACCTCGTCCATGTCGCGCACCATGCGGTGGTAACGCTCGCGGGCCTCGGGCGGCAGGTGCGCCGCGATGCCCCGGCGCAGAGCGCCGGCGTCGGTCAGGAAGTAGAAGGCGAAGACCGGAACGATCAGCAGCCCCAGCAACCACGCGCCGGAGGACAGGATTGACGACAGCAGGGTGAGCGGCCACTGCAGGATGGCACCGCCCCAGTCGGCCCAGCGTTTGCGGATGGTGGCCGCCAGCTCCGGACCGCTGAGCTGCCTGGTGATCGAGTCGAGCTGGTCCTGCGCCTGCGAGCGGTAGGGCTCGGGGACCTGATCGAGCATGTGCTGGAAGAACTCGTCGATCCTGGTGGCGAGGTCGCTCTGCACCCACTGGGTGACCGTGGTCAGGGTCTTGCCCAGCTCCTGAGTGATGGGTGTGACGATGATCGCGGCCAGCATCAGCACCAGGACGGTGAACACAACGATGGTGATGAGCGCGGCGAGGGCACGTTTGAAGCGTGCCTCGAGCGGCACGGGGATGCGCAGGAGCAGATCGACCGCCGGCAGCAGCAGGTAGGCCAGGGCCACGGCAAGGATCAGCAGGGTGAGCGTCTGGCGGGCGCGGGTCAGCAGGTAGTTGATGGTGGGGGGCAGGTGGAAGATGGCGTAGAAGATGATGGCGATGATGATCGCCAGGAAGATGATGCGCCGGTTGGTCCAGCGCTCCGCCGGCGCCTCGCCCTGTGGCACGCTCTGGTCCTGCGCCATCGCTCTCACTCTCGCGGCGCTGCGGCCTAAGCCTGGGCCCGGTAGCAGAAGTCCCCGGGGCGACGGTCACGAACGCCCATCACGTACTCGAGCGCGTCGCAGATGCGCGATGCGGCGTGGCCATCGCCGTAGGGGCTGCCACCGGAGGCCATGCGCGCGTAGGCGGTCGGGCTGGTGAGCAGCTCGCGCGCCTCGGTCACGATCGTCGCCGTCTGCGTGCCCACCAGCCGCACCACGCCGGCGTCCACGCCCTCAGGACGCTCGGTGGTATCACGCGCCACCAGCACGGGCACACCCAGCGCGGGCGCCTCCTCCTGGATCCCGCCCGAGTCGGTCAGGATCAGGTCCGCGCGCGCCATCAGCGGCACGAACGTCGCGTAGTCCGCCGGCTCGCACAGGAAGACGCGGTCGAGGCCGCCCAGCAGCTCGGTCGCCGCCCGCCGCACCTTCGGGTTCATGTGCATCGGGAAGATGACGTGCAGATCGTCGAACTCCTCCACGAGCTGCGCGATCGCCGTACAGATGCGCGTGAACGGAACGCCCAGGTTCTCACGCCGGTGCGCGGTCACCAGCAGCACGCGCCCGTCGCTCTCCTCCAGCCACTCGAACGGCGTGCCTGCCAGTGACGGGCTGCGCTCATGCGTCGCCAGCAGCGCGTCGATGACCGTGTTGCCGGTAACGAAGATGGTCTCCGGGTCCACCGTCTCGGCCACCAGGTTCGCCCTGGCCTGCTCGGTGGCGGCGAAGTGCAGGTTGGCGATCACCCCGGTCATACGCCGGAAGACCTCTTCGGGGAAGGGCGAGTACTTGCTGCCGCTGCGCAGCCCCGCCTCGACATGACCCACGCGCACCTGGTGGAAGAACCCCGCCAGCGCCCCGGCCAGCGTCGTGGCGGTGTCGCCCTGCACCAGCACCACATCCGGCGCCACCTCACCGATGGCATCCTCGAGGCCCTTGAAGGCGCGGGACATCACGTCGCCCAGCGTCTGCCCGTGCTCCATGATGTCAAGGCTGACCTGCGGCTCGAGGTCGAAGATATTCAGCACCTGGCCGAGCATCTCGCGGTGCTGACCGGTGGCCATGAGCACCGGCTCGAACTCGGCGCGCTCCTGCATCACCTCATAGACGGGGGCGAGCTTGATGGCCTCCGGGCGCGTGCCGAAGATGATGGCGACCCTGGCCGCTATCGCAACCACACCCCCAGCGCGATCATGCACAGCAGGCCCGTGATCCCGTACATGAAGAGCACCGTCTCGCGGGTGGACAGGCCGCTGTCGAGCAGCCGGTGATGCAGATGGCCACGGTCGGGGTGGTAGATGGGCCGACCGGCGCGCAGGCGCTTGAGGATGGTCATCGCCGAATCGTAGATAGGCAGGCCCAGCACCAGCAGCGGCACGCCCAGTACCAGCGCCGTCGGCTGCTTGACCGCGCCGATCACCGACAGGCAGGCGAGCATGTAGCCCAGGAACATGGCCCCCACGTCACCCATGAAGATGCTCGCCGGATTGAAGTTGTAGCGCAGGAAGCCCAGCGCCGCCCCTGCCAGCGCCGCCGCCGGTACCAGCACGGTCAGCGCCTGACCGCCCGACGCCGCCACCAGGGCCAGCGTCATCGCCGCGATCGAGCTGACGCCCGCGGCCAGGCCGTCGAGCCCGTCCAGCCAGTTGACGGCATTGATGATGAAGGCGATCCACAGCACCGTGACCGGGATCTCCAGCGGGCCCATGAAGATGTACTCAGGGCCGAACACCGCGTGCAGCGGGTTGCCCACCTGGACCACGCGCACGCCGAAGAAGTACGCGATGAGCCCGACTCCGAACTGCGCCCCCAGGCGCGGAAGCGCGGGCAGGCGGTACTTATCGTCGAGCGCGCAGATGGTCAGCAGGATGGCCGAGCCGATGAGCATGCCGATCAGCGGCGGCGTGGGCGGCCACTGCAGGGCCAGCGCGACCGCCCAGAAGCTCACGAAGATGGCGAAGCCGCCGCCGAAGGGCACCGGCTTCTCGTGCGAGCTGCGCTCCACGGGGCGGTCGATGAGGTCGAGGTGCACCGCGATGCGCCGCGCCAGCGGCGTGAGCACCAGCGACAGCACGAAGGCAGCAGCCGCCGGGATGACCAGGTCCATCACGGCGCCTCACCGGACGTGTTCTCGTCCCAGTGTACCAGCTCCACGCCCGCCTCTCCCAGCATCTGCCGACTCAGCTCGTCAGGATAGTCGATCTCGTAGACAATGCGCTTCACGTCGGCGTTGATAAGCATCTTCGCGCAGGTCACGCAGGGCAGCGTCGTGCAGTATGCGGTGACGTTGTGCAGCTTCACCCCATGCACCGCCGCCTGGATGATCGCGTTCTGCTCGGCATGCAGCCCCCGGCACAGCTCCTGGCGCTCGCCCGAAGGCACGCCGAGCCGCTCGCGGTAGCACCCGCCCAGCTCGGCGCAGTGCGCCATGCCCTTGGGCGCGCCGTTGTAGCCGGTGGCCAGAATGCGCCGCTCGGACACCAGCACCGCGCCCACGTGCCGGCGCAGGCAGGTGGACCGCTGCGCCACCACATGGCAGATCTCCATGAAATACTCGTCCCAGGAGGGCCGCCGGTCGAGCACGTCGGCGCGCACATCAGCCATCATTCGCACCGCGACCCGCTCAGGGCCGCCCGCATTCGGCGTCGAGCGCATCGATCTTGCGCACGCGCCGCAGGTGTCGCTCGTCGTCGCTCACCGGAGTGCGCACGAACTCCGACACGATCGCCTTCGCCAACTCGTCGCCGGTCACACGCGCGCCCAGACAGCACACGTTGGCGTGGTTGTGCTCGCGCGCCATGCGCGCATGGTACTCGAGGCAGCACAGCGCGGCGCGCACCCCCGGGACCTTGTTCGCGGCCATCGACATGCCGATCCCGGTGCCGCAGATCAGTAGGCCCAGGTCGGCGTCCCCGGCCGCGACCGCGCGCGCCACGCGCCGGGCACAGTCGGGGTAGTCCACCGACTCCTCGGTGTCCACGCCCAGGTTGTCCGCCTCGACGCCCAGCTCGTGCAGATGCACGAGCAGCACCTGCTTGAGCTGCACCGCCGCGTGGTCATTGCCCACCGCGATCTTCATCAGTCACCGTCCCGCGGTCGCGAAGAGCGCAGGTGCCCCCGGGCGGGCACACACAGTCCGTGGCCCCTGCGGAGGATGGGGATTGCCATCATGGCGCGAGCCTCGTCGGGTCAGTCGGCGCGCTGCTCGATGACCTTCTCGGGGTCCTTCGGAAGCCGCAGGCTGAAGGTCGAGCCCTCCCCCACCTCGCTCGACTCGAGCCAGACCTTGCCGCCATGCGCGTGCGCCAGGTGCTGCACCAGGTACAGGCCGATGCCGGTTCCGGAGATCGAGCGATGATCGATGTCATCATCGACCTGATGGAAGCGCTGGAAGATGTGCTCGCGGTGCCGCTCCGGGATGCCGAGGCCCTGGTCGATCACGTCCAGGCGGACCGTGCCGTCCTCGTTAGTAGCCACAATACGCACGGTTCCGCCGTTGGGCGAGTATTTTACCGCGTTGCCGACCAGGTTGTCGAGGATCTGAGTGAGCTTGTCGGCGTCGGCGCGGATAGGTTCGAGGTCATCACTGGCCTCGGCCACGATCTCGTGCTTCTTGGTGTAGGGCTGATGGTTGGCCGCCACGCGACGGATCAGTTGGCCCACGTCCACATCGGAGAGCTGCAGCTCCAGCCCGCGCCCGGACTCGATCTTGGAGATGTTGAGCAGGTCGGAGATCAGGCGCGTGAGCCGGTCGCACTCCTCGTTGATGATGATGAGGAACTCCCGCCGCGTCTCCTCATCGTACATGCCCTCATCGTCTTCGAGCAGCGTGGAGATGAAGCCCTTGATGGAGGTGAGGGGCGTGCGCAGCTCGTGGGAGACGGTGGACACGAACGCGGTCTTCATGCGCTCGACGCGCCGGATCTCCGTGATGTCGTTGAAGATCGCCACCACGCTCTCCACCCCCCCCTCGTCCTCGCGCTTCATGAGCGTGGTCTGAGCCTGGTAGACGCGCCTGTCGTCGCCCATCGAGATCTCGACCGTGCGCTCCTCACCGGTGTCCAGCGTGACCTCGATCAGGTCGCGCACCTGCCCGGGAGGCAGGGCGTCGCACATGGCCTGGCCGCTGTAGTCGCCGTCGCGCAGCTCCAGCATCCCGGCCGCCGCGGGGTTGAGCAGGCGGATAACGCCCTCGCGGTTGACCACGATCACGCCCACATGGATGCTCTCGAAGGCGTCCTCCAGCTCCTCCTTGGCCTCGGTGAGCTGGATGTAGAGCTGGGCGTTGGAGATGACCGCGGCGGCCTGCTCGGCCAGCATCTCCAGCAGGCGCATGTCCTCGTTGCCGAAGTCCTCGTCGAAGCGCTTGTTGAAGACGTGCATCACGCCGATGACGCGTTCGTCAACCAGCCGCTCTTCCTCGTCGCGCTGCTTGATGACCAGCGGCACGCACACGCCGTTGCGCACGGCCAGCAGCGAGACCAGGTGCTTGAGGGTGCGCGGGTCGTTGAGGGCGTCGTTGAAGACCACCGACTCGCGGTTCTGGAAGACCCAGCCGCTCACACCCTCATCGGCGTGGATGTTGATGGCGTTGGCCTGCTCTTCGGTGATGCCCAGCGCGGGCGGCAGCACGTCCAGGCTGCCGGTATCCGGCTGGTGCAGCAGCAGGAGGACTTTCTCGGCCTGGATGATCATCGCGACCTTCTTGACCAGCCGGCCCAGGGTGTTGCGCAGTTCGGGGCGGGTGACGACCACGGAGGGCACCTCGGCCATGGTGGACGCGGCCTCGAGTTCGTCCTCGAGGGAACGGATGCGCCGCCGCATCTCCTCCACCACAAGGCGATAGTGCTCGAGTTCGCGCCTCAGTCCCCGTGGGGAATCGGGCGGTCCGTTTTGCCCGTTCCTGTCGTCCGACACGGTATCACTCACCCGGTCCGCCCCCTCGGTGGGAGGTTAGGGGCGGCCACGCACAGGCTCTCCGGCCAAACCGCCGGCACACTCACAGCGCCCGGCGCCTGACCGGATTGCCGGGAACCATCGCTTGGAGGTCGTTACGGAACGGGCCACCCCGTCGATGGCGGCCCGGCTCCGAATCAACAGAATGCCGTGGCGCGCCCCTGCGGCGCGCTCACACGCCGCCGCGGGGCCGGGCCCGGCAGCGGTGGCAATTATAGGCCAACCCCCCCGCCAAGTCAAGTTGGCCCTCGTCGCCGCGCGAGCGCCCCGACGGCGCCTGCCGACGCCGCCTCATCGCGCCAGTGCGGCCACGGCGATGGCCCCCGCGACCGCCGCCAGCCACGCCGCGGCCACGTCTCCGGGTGGCACTCCGCGGCTCGCCTGCAGCGCGATGCCCAGCAGCCAGATCGCCGTGGTCACGACCAGCGTCAGATCAGCGACACGACCGCGCCGGTCGGCCACGCGGGTGCCGCGCCAGGCCAGCACGACCCCGGCGACGAGGCCGGCGGCGGCGCCCAGCACCGCGCCCTCGTACGGCGGCACCGCTCCCGGGGCCATGAGGCCCTGCAGCCACCGGCCGGCGGCCGATCCCATCGGCGCCAGCACCGCGCCCAGCACGAAGCGTGCCAGCATCCCCACCGCCCGCCCTCCCGAACAGCCCGACGACTCGCGCGCCGGCGCCGGATCCCGGTCCGCGGGGGCGCTCACCCGTGCATCCTCAGCGGGCCACCGACTCGGGCTTGCCGCTCTCCGCCGACGCCCACGCGGCCTCTGAGAGCTGGATGACCTTCAACGCATCCTCGGGCGAGGACTGGATCTCTTCCTTGCCCCGGATGGCCGCGATGAAGTTCTCGTCCGGCGTCCACGTGCGCCCCAGCGCCTCGCCCGTGACCACCGTACGCTCGGCCTCCTCGCCCCACTCCCACACCTCACTGCCGCGGATGGCGAGCTGGCCCTTCTCCAGCCAGATCGTGGTTTCCTCGAACATCCCCGGCCATGACTGATAGCCCACGACCGAGAACGTGCACAGAGCGCCGCCGTCGAACTTGACATCGATGGCGCTGAGGATGTCCACCTCCGAGCCCATCCTGTCCTGATAGGCGAAGACCTCGGCGGGCTGCAGACCGCTCACCCACAGCACGATGTCGACCAGATGGCTGCCCGAGTCGTTGAGCTGCCCGCCGCCCGACCACTTCATCTGCGAACGCCACGTGCCGCGGGTCACCTGGCTCTGATACCACGCCTGCGACTGCAGCGAGTTGATGAACACCACGTCGCCCAGCTCGCCCGACGCGATACGCTCCCGGCAGTAGCGGAACTGCGCCATGGTGTGGCGCTGATAGGCCACGCCCATGGTCAGCCCCGACTTCTTCCACGCCTTGATGACCGCCCGCGCGTGCTTGGTGGTGCACACCATGGGCTTCTCGCACAGCACGTGCAGGTCGTGGCCGAGGCTGTCCATGATCTGCCGGTAGTGCAGCGTGTGCGGGGTGGAGATGATCACCGCGTCCATCTCCACCTCGTCCAGCATCTCTCTGTGATCGGCGAACACCGGCAGCCTGGCCGCGCCCTTCACCTGCTCGCGCGCCGCCGCGATCGCGTCCTCGCTCGGATCGGTGATCGCCACCAGCTTGACGCCGCGCATCGCGGCCAGGCGCCGCATGTGACTGCGCGCGTTGCCGCCCGCCCCGATCGCGCCGACACGGATGCTCTTCGCCATCGTCACTCCGTCCTTTCCTGCTGCAACAGATGGTCCCTTCGCGCTGGTTCCAGCGGCCGCGCCGCCGGCCCGGCGCGCACTTTCCGCACGGCCTCCGGGATACCTCCCCGGCGCCCTCCATCGGGCCCTGCGCGGGCGCTGAGGCCGCCCATCCATTGGCGGGCACTCACCACTGATTGCTGCCCGGTTTGCGGGGCGATAGTTGCACAGATATTCACAGATGTTTCCGTTCCGCGGCCCGATCGACGGGGCCGGCCTGGAGCCTCAGAGCGCCCCGCCGCAGCTTGACCGAGGGGGCCTGTTTCTGGTATACTTACTTGTGCGGAATGCCCCTCGTACGATGCCTCTTGCGGGTACGCTCCTGGGGGCATTTCCCACTCCTGAGCGGGCACCGTGCCGGGGCTTGCGCCCGGCCAGCGAGCCGCATGCAGCAGCATTCGCAGCCGGCGTCCGGGAGGGCGCTTGTCGATGCACATGATGCACCCGCGCCGCAATGGTGGAGTGGCCCCATGCGTCTCCGCTTCACGTGCGCGCAGCGTCCCGTTCGGCACATCGCGCTTCCTCCATGCCGGCCTGTACGGCTGTGACCCGGCCGTGCGCCGTGCCACCTGCAGACAACGAAGGAGCCAGTCATAGATGGCCAAGAGCAAGAGGGACTACACCGCCCGATCGATCCAGGTCATGAAGGGCCTGGAGGCGGTGCGCCGCCGCCCCGCGATGTATGTCGGTTCGACCAGCGAGCGCGGCCTGCATCATATCCTCTACGAGGTCATCGACAACAGCATCGACGAGGTCTTCGCCGAAGACTGCGATACCATCGACGTGACGCTGCACGAGGACGGCAGCGTCACGGTGGTGGACAACGGCAGCGGCATCCCCGTCGATGAGCACCCGACCGAGAAGCGCCCCGCCGTCGAGGTGGTCCTGACCACGCTGCACGCGGGCGGCAAGTTCGACTCGTCGTCTTACAAGGTCTCCGGCGGCCTGCACGGCGTGGGCGTGTCATGCACCAACGCCCTCAGCGAGTGGCTCGAGGTCGAGGTCGTGCGCGACGGCAAGCGCCATCGCCAGCGCTACGAGCGTGGCGTGCCGGTCACCGATGTCGAGGTCGTCGGCAGGCGCAAGGGATCGGGCACCGCGGTCACCTTCAAGCCTGACCCCGAGATCTTCACCGTGACGGAGTTCTCCTTCGACACGATCGCCAACCGCCTGCGCGAGCTGTCCTTTCTGGCCGGGGGCGTGAAGATCACGCTCACCGATGAGCGCGAGGCCGCGCGCAACGATGACGGCGAGCCGCGCGTCGAGGTCTTCCAGCACAAGGGCGGCATCGTTCAGTACGTCGAGCACCTCAATGAGGGCAAGGATGCGCTGCACCGGCCGATCCACTTCGTGCGCGAGCAGGAGGACACCGAGGTCGAGATCGCCCTGCAGTACCACGACGGCATCCACGAGAACATCCTCTCGTATGTCAACGCCATCCACACCGCCGAGGGTGGCACACACCTCTCGGGCTTCAAGACCGCCGTCACGCGCGTGATCAACAATTACGCGGTCAGCAGCGGTCTGCGCAAGGACAAGGAGCGCAACTTCACCGGCGACGAGGTCCGCGAGGGCATGACCGCCGTGATCTCCCTCAAGCACATGGACCCGCAGTTTGAGGGGCAGACCAAGACCAAGCTGGGCAACTCCGAGGTCGAGGGCCTGGTCTACTCCATCGTCTACGAAGCGCTCACCGAGTTCATGGAGGAGCATCCGCGCGACGCCCGGCGCATCATCAACCAGTGCGTCACCGCGGCGCGCGCCAATGACGCGGCCCGCAAGGCCGCCGAGGCCACGCGCAAGACCGCGCTGTCCACCGCCGGCCTGCCCGGCAAGCTTGCCGACTGCGCCTCGCGCGAGGCCGACGAGTGCGAGCTGTTCCTGGTCGAGGGCGACTCGGCGGGCGGCAACGCCAAGCAGGCGCGCAACGCCCGCAACCAGGCCATCCTGCCCCTGCGCGGCGTCATCATCAACGTCGAGAAGAACCGCCTCGACCGCATCCTCGACAACGCCGAGATCCAGGCGATGATCACCGCCCTGGGCGCCGGCTTCTCGCTCAACAACGGCAACGGCGACAGCGACGCCGACCACGAGAACGGCGAGGCGTCGAGCAAGTTCGACCTGTCCAAGCTGCGCTACGGCAAGATCATCATCCTCGCCGATGCCGACGTGGACGGCTCGCACATCCGCACCCTCATCCTGACGTTCTTCTACCGCTACATGCAGCCGCTCATCCGCGAGGGGCACCTGTACATCGCCCAGCCGCCGCTGTATCGCGTAAAGGTGGGCTCGAAGACCTACTACGCGCTCGACGACGACGACCTCGAGCGCCTGCAGGGCGAGCTGGGCAACCGCCGCATCACGGTCAACTACTTCAAGGGCCTGTCGGAGATGGACCCCAACGACCTGGCCGACACCACCATGGACCCTGAGAACCGCGTGCTGCGCAGGGTGACCATGGAGGACGCGGCCGAGGCCGACCGCATCATCAGCGTGCTGATGGGCAGCAAGGTCGCACCCCGGCGTGAGTTCATCGCCGAGCACGCGCGCGAGTCGCGCAACCTCGACTTGTGGGCGTAGCGCGCACCTGACGCCGCGACCGCGCCCGTCTCGCCTCCAGGGACCGGGCGGGCCGGACGCGCATCGTGTCGCATGGACCTTGTCTCCGCAAGAACATCCTCAGAGCGTCCTGTGGACGCCCCGAATCATGCACTTTGCGGCACTGACAGGAGCTACCGATGGCAGACGAGAACCTCGAAGCCGGCGTCGAAACTGTATCGCTGCACCAGGAGATGGAAGACTCGTTCATGCAGTTCGCGCTCAGCGTCATCGTGGCGCGG
This sequence comes from Candidatus Zipacnadia bacterium, assembly GCA_029820295.1. GTDB lineage: Bacteria > Armatimonadota > Zipacnadia > Zipacnadales > UBA5352 > JALGVA01. The sequence goes on along the minus strand of JALGVA010000004.1, from coordinate 29,140 downwards.
GCGCTGCCGGATGCGCGTGACGGCCTGAAGCCTTCGCAGCGGCGCATCCTGCTGGCGATGAACGATGAGGGCGTCTACCCCGACCGCGCCCACGTCAAGTGCGCCTCCATCGTGGGCGAGACCATGAAGACCTACCACCCGCACGGCGATCAGTCGCTCTACGATACGCTCGTGCGCCTCGCTCAGGACTTCTCGATCCGCTACCCGCTCGTCGATCCGCAGGGCAACTTCGGCTCCATCGACGGCGACCCGGCGGGCGCCCCGCGCTACACCGAGGCGCGGCTGTCGCCGATCGCCATGGCGATGCTCGAGGACCTCGACAAGGACACGGTCGACTGGCAGCCTAACTACGACGAGCGCACTCAGGAGCCCGAGGTGCTGCCGGGCGCCTTCCCCAACCTGCTGTGCAACGGCACCGCGGGCATCGCCGTCGGCTACGCCACCAACCTGCCCCCGCACAACCTGGGCGAGGTGGTGGCGGCCGCCATCGCGCTGCTCGACGATCCCGGCCTCGAGCCCCAGGCGCTCATGAAGCACATCCACGGGCCCGACTTCCCGACCGGCGCGATGATCCTCGGGCGCAAGGGCATCCGCGACTACTTCGTCACCGGCAAGGGCTCGGTGACCATGCAGGCGCGGGCGGTGCCTGAGCCGTTGCCGCGCGGACGCGAGGCGATCATCGTCACCGAACTGCCCTACCAGGTCTCCAAGGCCGCCCTGCTCGAGCAGATCGCGGACCTGGTCAACGACGGCAAGCTCGACGGCATCAGCGACCTGCGCGACGAGTCCGACCGCAACGGCATGCGCATCGTGATCGAGCTCAAGCGCGATGCGGTGGCCGACGTGGTGATGAACAACCTCTACAAGCACACCTACATGCGCACCAACTTCAATGCCAACCTGCTGGCGCTGGTGAATGTGAAGGGCTCGCTGATCCCGCGCCAGTGCTCGATCAAGGACCTGCTGCAGATCTTCCTCGACCACCGGCGCATGGTGATCACGCGGCGCACGCGCTACCTGCTGCGCCAGGCTGAGGCGCGGCTGCACATCGTCGAGGGGCTGCTGCGCGCGCTCGATGTGATCGACGAGATCATCGCGCTGATCCGTGCCAGCGGCAACCGCACCGAGGCGCGCGAGGGTCTGATGAGCGAGTTCGACTTCAGCCAGCTCCAGGCGGATGCGATCCTGGACATGCGCCTGAGCCAGCTCACGCGCCTGTCGTATGAGGACCTCGCGGCCGAGCGCGAGAAGCTCGAGGAGGCCATCGCGGAGTACAGGAAGATCCTGGGCTCCGAGGACGAGAAGTCGAAGGTCATCAAGCGCGAGCTGCGCAAGCTGGTGCGCGACTTCGGCGACGAGCGGCGCACGCGCATCCACGACTCGGAGGCCGAGGACATCGACATGGAGGACCTGATCGCCCAGGAGGACATGGCGATCACCATCACCCGCGACGGCTACATCAAGCGCATGCCCGTGGACACCTACCGGGTGCAGCGGCGCGGCGGCCGCGGGATCGTGGCGCTCACCAAGAAGGAGGAGGATACGGTCGCCGACATCTTCGTGGCGACGACCCACCACCTGATCCTGCTCTTCACCAACCGCGGCAACGTCTACCGCGCCAAGGCCTACCAGGCGCCGCTGGCCAGCCGTCAGGCGCGCGGCACGCCCATCAGCAACATCGTGCCGCTCGAGGACGGGGAGAGCATCACCGCCTGGATCCCGGTCGAGGACTACGACCAGGGCGGCTACCTGTTCATGGTCACCGACCAGGGCTACGTGAAGAAGACCGAACTCAAGGAGTACGACACCCACCTGCGCTCCAAGGGGCTCATCGGCATCAGCCTGGAGGAGGACGACGAGCTGCGCTGGGTCATCTGGACCGACGGCACCAAGGACATCATGCTCAGCACGCGCGACGGCATGGCCATCCGCTTCGACGAGGAGGAGGTCAGGCCGATGGGCCGGGCGACCCGCGGTGTGCAGGGCATCAAGCTGCGCAAGGGCGACGGGCTGGTCTCCGCTGAGGTCGTGGACAAGGACGACACCCGTGACCTGCTGGTGGTCAGCGAGAAGGGCCTGGGCAAGCGCACGCCGCTGGAGGAGTACCGCCGCCAGGGGCGCAACGGCATCGGCGTCAGCACGCTCAAGGTCACGAAGAAGAACGGGCCGGTGGTGGGCACCGAGGTCGTCGAGGACGAGGACCAGATCATGTGCATCACCTCGGCCGGGGTGCTCATCCGCATGCCGGTGGCGAACATCCGACGCTGCGGGCGCAACACCCAGGGCGTGAAGGTGGTCTCGCCGGACGAGGGCGCGCACGTGTGCGCGGTCGCCAAGGTGGTCCGCGAGGCGGGCGGCGCGACCGAGTAGCCTGCCCGACAGCACGCGCAACCGCAGGGCACCCCGAGTCTGCCGGCGGGGTGCCCTCGTCATATGCAGGCGCCGCAGCAGGCAGGAAGGCGTGGCCCGCGTGGCGCATATCTGGACACCGCCGGCACCGGGCGGCACCCGAGGCATACGATCCGGGGGCGCGTCTTGACTCAGCCCAGCATAATCGCATACCGTGCAGAGGGATGCAGGTTCGGGCGGCGAAAGCTGGCCAAACGTCGGCGCGACCGGGCTTTCGCAGGCGTGTGAGCCGGCGCCGCGGCACACACCAGCGATGACGGAGGCAGTCGATGGCGAGATCGTGGCGAGAGACGGCGCTGCAGCTTTCCGATAACGCACTGACCGTGCTCGGCCGCCGCTACCTGCGTAGGGACGCGGAGGGCGAGGTCATCGAGCGCCCGGAGGAGATGTTCCGGCGCGTGGCGGAGAACATCGCGTCGGCGGAGGCGAACTACGGCGCGAGCGAGGCCGAGGTGGCGCGTGTCGCCGACGAGTTCTACGGCATCATGACGCGCCAGGAGTTCATGCCCAACTCGCCCACGCTGATGAACGCCGGCCGCGAGTTCCAGCAGCTCTCCGCCTGCTTCGTGCTCCCGGTCGAGGACTCGATGGAGAGCATCTTCGAGGCGGTCAAGAACACCGCCATGATCCACAAGAGCGGGGGCGGCACCGGCTTCTCGTTCTCACGCCTGCGCCCCGCCGACGACGTGGTCAGTTCCACGCGCGGCGTTTCCAGCGGCCCGGTCTCGTTCATGCGCGTGTTCGACTCGGCCACCGAGGCGATCAAGCAGGGCGGCGTGCGGCGCGGCGCCAACATGGCGGTCCTGCGCGTTGATCACCCCGACATCATGCGCTTCATCGAGGCCAAGGCCGACCACTCGCAACTCACCAACTTCAACCTCTCGGTGGGCATCACCGAGGCCTTCATGCGCGCGGTGCAGCGCGGCGAGCAGTTCGCGCTGATCAACCCGCGCACCGGCGACCAGACCGACACCATCGACGCCCGGAAGACCTTCCGGCGCATGGCCGAGCTGGCGTGGGCCGGCGGCGACCCGGGCGTGATCTTCCTCAACCGCATCAACGCCGCCAACCCGACGCCGCAGGTCGGCGCGATTGAGGCGACCAACCCCTGCGGCGAGCAGCCACTGCTGCCCTTCGAGTCGTGCAACCTCGGCTCGATCAACCTGGCGAAGATGGTCGAAGGCTCGGGCGAGTCGGCGCGCATCAACTGGGATCGGCTGCGCACGACCGTGCACAGCGCGGTGCACTTCCTCGACAACGTCATCGACATGAACGAGCTGCCGCTGCCCGAGATCGCGGAGATGACGCGCGCCAACCGCAAGATCGGCCTGGGCGTCATGGGCTTCGCCGACATGCTCATCCTGCTGGGCGTGCCCTACAACTCGCAGCAGGCGGTGCACACCGCCGAGCAGGTGATGCAGTTCGTGCGCGACGAGGGGCGGGCGGCCTCGCGCGCGCTGGCGCAGCAGCGTGGGCCGTTCCCCAACTGGCAGGGCTCGGTCTACCAGCAGGCGGGCGAGGCGCCGCTGCGCAACGCCACCGTCACCACTATCGCCCCCACCGGCACCATCAGCATCATCGCGGGCTGCTCGTCGGGCATCGAGCCGCTGTTCGCGGTGGTGTTCACCCGCCACGTGCTCGACAGGGACGAGCTGCTTGAGGTGCACCCGATCTTCGAGCGCATCGCCCGCGAGCAGGGCTTCTTCAGCCCGGATCTGCTCAAGGAGATCGCCGCCAAGGGCTCACTGCATGGCATCGAGGAGATCCCCGCAAGCGTGCGCGAGGTGTTCACCACTGCTCACGACGTCACCCCCGAGTGGCATGTGCGCATCCAGGCGGCCTTCCAGGAGTTCACCGACAACGCGGTCTCCAAGACCGTCAACTTCCCCAACGAGGCCACGGTGGATGACGTCGAGCATGTCTACCGGCTGGCCTACGAGCTGGGCTGCAAGGGCGTGACCATCTACCGCGACGGCTCACGCGATGAGCAGGTGCTGACCACCGGGAAGACCGAGCGCGCGCGCGAGGACGCAGGCGAGGTCGCCGCCGCACCGGTGACGCCGCGCCCGCGGCCGGCGGTGGTGACCGGCTCGACGCGCATGGTGCGCACCGGCTGCGGCAAGCTCTACGTCACCATCAACCAGGATGAACAGGGGCCCTTCGAGCTGTTCGCGACCATGGGCAAGGCGGGCGGCTGCGCGGCATCGCAGGCGGAGGCGATCGCGCGCCTGGTGTCGCTGGCCTTCCGCTGCGGCATCCCGGCCGACGACGTGATCCGCCAGCTCCGCGGCATCCGCTGCCATCAGCCGGCGTGGGAGGCGGGCGGCGAGCGCATTCTCTCGTGCGCCGACGCGGTGGCGAAGGTGATCGAGCGCACGCTGATGCCCGAGGGCGAGCAGCTTGCCATGGACTTCAACGGTGCGGCCTTCGGGCACGCCGGCGCATGCCCGGACTGTGGCGGCACGCTGGTGCATGACGGCGGCTGCAATGTCTGCCGCGACTGCGGCTACTCGCAGTGCGACTGAGTGCGGGAGGGCTGACCAGCATGGACCTGTCCACGAGCATCGGGCCGCAGTTCCAGGAGGCGACCAAGTACGGGCGCGGGCGCCCGGTGCCGCAGGCGCCGGGCTGGGCGAGCCCGCCCCCGCCGTACAAGCAGTACGAGAGCTACCTCGACCGCGTGGAATTGCCCCAGGCCGAGACGGTCGCCGGTCCCGGACTGTGGGCGACCATCGCCGGGCGACGCTCGCAGCGGCGCTTCAGCGGCCGGCCGCTGGCCCTCACCGAGCTGTCGCAACTGCTGTGGGCCATCCAGGGCGTCACCGGCGAGGTCCCGGGCTTCGAGCTGCGCGCCGCGGCCTCCGCGGGCGCGCTCTACCCCAACGAGACCTACGTGGTCGCGCAGGCGGTCGATGACCTCGCGCAGGGCGTCTACCACTACGACGTGCGCGGCCATGCGCTGGGGTTGCTGGCCGATGGCGACTACTCCGCCGACGCCGCCCAGGCCTGCCTGGGGCAGACCTGGATGGCGAACGCCGGAGCCGTCTTCGTCTGGGGAGCCGTGGTCGCGCGCTGCGCGTGGAAGTACCAGAACCGGGCCTATCGCTACCTCTACCTCGACGCCGGGCACCTGGGCGCGCACCTGCAGCTCGCGGCGCAGGCGCTGGGGCTGGGCTCGTGCAACGTCGCGGCCTTCTTCGACGATGAGGTCGCGCGGCTGGTGGGCATCGATGGCCGCACCGAGGTGCCGGTCTACGTGACCGCCGTGGGCCACCCGGACTGAGGCTCACTCGCCCGTGAGGTCGAGCACCTCCCACACCTCGACCGGCTCGGAGAAGCCGCGCACCTCGACCGGGCCGATGGCGCGGGCCTCGACGGCATCGGCGACGAGTGCGTGCGTGGCCTCACTGATGAGGATGTGCACCCCCAGCTCCTTGGTCATGCTCTCCAGCCGCGCCGCCAGATTGACGTGCGCCCCGATGGCGGTGTACTGCATGCGCTCGCCGGTCCCCACGTAGCCCACCACCGCCTCACCGGTCGCGATGCCGATCCCCGCGGCCAACTCGGGCATGCCGTGGAACTCCCACTCAGCCTGGTTGTGCGCGATACGCCGCTGCATGTGCACGGCGGCGCACACCGCCAGCAGGGCGTGGTCGGGCTGATCGGCCGGCGAGTTCCAGAACGCCATCAGGCCGTCGCCGATGTACTTGTCGAGTGTGCCCTCGAACTCCCAGATGGTCTCATGGACCAGGTAGAAGAAGCGGTTGAGCAGCTCGACGGTCTGCTCGGGCGGCATCTGCTCGGACTGCTTGGTGAAGTTGCGGATGTCCGCGAACAGCACGCTAATCACGCGACGGTGGCCGCGCAGCAGCGCGCCGGGCTCCTCCGCGACCACGCGCTCGATCACCGCCGCCGGCACGAAGCGCGACAGCGCGCCGAGTGTGCGCGCCTGCTCGCTCTCGGCGCCCACCAGCCGCACCGCAAGCGCCGCGAGCACCATGAGCAGCATCACCAGGTTCGGCGCGGCCATCTCGATGACCGTGCCGCGCGCAAACAGCGCCACCGCCAGCCAGTTGTAGCCCGCGAAGACCGCGACGGCGGCGGCGATCGCCCCCCCGGGCCGGCGCGCCGACAGGCCGATGATCAGGGCCACAGCGAGCGCGACCACGATGAAGATGCACACCTCGCCGGGGGCCTGGCGGAGCATGCGGCCCGACAGGATATTGGCCAGCGCATTCGCCTGCGTCTCGACGCCGTTGTAGACGGTGTCGAACGGGCTGGCGCGCAGGTCGTAAAGGCCGGGCGCGCTGACCGCGACAAACACGATCCTGCCGGCGAAGCGCGCGCGTGCGGCGTCCGGGTTGCGCTGCGCCATCGTCAGCAGATCGCGCACCGGGACGTAGGGGTAGCTCCCGGCCCCGCCGGCGAAGTCGATGAGCATACGGCCCGAGCGGTCGATGGGGATCTGGCGCCGTCCGCCCAGGTCGATGGCCCGCCCCAGATAGATGGTGACCTGCGCGGGGGCCACGCCGAGCATTCCGGCCGCGGCTGCGACCGAGAGAGACGGGTAGAGGGCGTCGCCGTGGCGCACTACGGGGAAGGTGTGGCGGTAGACCCCATCGCCCGAGTCGGCGACGTTCACGAACCCCACATCGGCCGCCGCCGCCACCAGACCCGGCAGCGGGGCGGTCACCTCCCCCAGCTCGAACAGGCGAGCCACCGCATTCGGGCCGCGACCGCGCAGCACGCGCGCCTCGCTCCAGCTCCGCTTCAGCAGCGCGCGGTCACCGGCCGCCTGCGCGCTGCCCGCAGGCGCGTGTCCGAAGGCGGCGTGGTAGACCATGCCGGCCTCGGCGGTGGCCTCGATGAGCTGCCGGTCGGACTGCGCCCCGCCCGGCTGAGGGTCCGGCTCGGCGAAGAAGATGTCGAATATGACGGCCCTGGCACCAAGTTCCTGAAGAGTGCGGATGACACGGGCAAAGCGTTCACGCGGCCAGGGCCAGCGGCCCAACTGGGCCACACTGCTCTCGTCTACCTCGAGAATGACGATGCGCGGATCGGGCTCACAGGGGCCACGGTGCGTGAAGCGCCAGTCAAGCGTGCGCAGCTCGAGGCGATCGAGGTGGGTGAGACTCGGCCAGAAGCGCACCGTGAGCACGAACACCACGATGGCCGGCGCCAGCCAGAGCAGGCGCCGTCGAGCCTCGCATTCGGGCGAGAAGCGCTGATCCATGGGCATCCTGTGAACGTCCGTACGGGTTTACGCGGGCTCTGTGCCGGGTATCACGACGGTGGGAGCGCCGGATAGGCTCCCGCAATTGCGTATTGTGGCATCAGCAGTATAAACGGGGAACGCGAGATGCGCAAATCCGCTGTGCTGCTCGTGGGCGTTCTCGGGATCTTCATATTCCTCGGCGTGATGATGCTGCAGTCGCTCGTCATCGTGCAGCGCATCGCGTCGGTGAGCGATGTCGCGGGCGAGGTCTACGTGAAGGCGCGGTCGGATGCCGACTTCTCGCCTCTCACAGATGCCCGACACGTGCTGGCGGGGACGACCGTCAGGACGGGCCCGGCGAGCGGCGTGACGCTGAACTGGGTGGACGGCTCACGGGTGCGCCTCGGCCCGGAGACAAGCATCCGCGTGCGCAAGTGCACGATCAACACCAGTACGCGGGACACGACCTCGCTCTTCGACCTCGACGTCGGCCGCATCTGGGTGCGCGTGCTGTCGGTGCTCGGCGGGCAGACCAAGTTCGAGGTGCATACGCCGACCGCGACCGCCGGGGTGCGCGGCACGGTATTCTCGGTCGCCGTGGACGCGGATGGCCAGACCAAGGTGGCGGTATATGAGGGCGAGGTGCAGGTGTGGACCGACGCGGGCGAGGCCAGCGTGGGCCCCGGGCAGCAGGCTGCGGTATTGCCCGCCGTGGGCCGCCCGGCGGTCTCCGGCCGGGCCGGCGACGCAGTGAACTGGCAGGAGCAGACCGGGATCATCGGGCCGCGCCTGGACCTGGATGTCGGACCGCACATCCGGGTGCCCGCCGGGGCGACATCGATCACCATCACCGGAGTCTCGGAGCCCGGCGCACGGGTGAGCATCAACGGCACCGCGGTCGAACTCGACCGCAGGCACCGCTTCGAGGCCGAGGTGCCCGTGGGGGCGGCGTCCGAAGGGATGATCGTGGTTAACGCCGAGGACTACCGCGGCGGCACCACGGTGAGGGCGGTCACGGTGACACAATCGGAATGAGCGGGGCGGCAGCGACGGGAACGCCCGGGCGATGGCGCCCGGGCGTTGTGCGTTCCGCAGGCCGCGCGCCGCTCAGACGATCTTACGCTGCAGGATGGCCCACTCCACGGCCTTGAGCACGTAGGAGAGGGCCAGCAGGCCGATGATTACGTAGAAGAAGAAGAACACCGCCGGGCTGTCGAGGGCGCGCACCCACTCGTCCACCGGGACCGTCGACCCGAAGGCCAGCCGGTGCGCGAGCGTGGCCAGCGCCTCGATGAAGGCCGCGTAGAGCCGCCGCACGAGCGGGAAGGCCGCCAGCAGGCCCACCAGCGAACCGGCGATGACCAACGGGTTGAGCACCCGGAACTTGTCGCGCTGGTGCTCGTTGAAGATGGGGCAGTCGCGGCACTCGCGCGTGCGCTTCACGCCCGCGGAGCGCCCGTCGGTGAGGTCGGTGCGTATGTAGGTCGCGTCCGGCTGGCTGATCTCCTTGCCCGCCCCACGCCGCAGCAGCGACTCGATCAGATGCGGATCGCAGTTGCAGCCCTGCCGGATGCGCCAGCAGTTCTTGCGCGCCAGGTAGGCCGGGCACATCTCCTTGATGGCCTCGTGGCAGTAGGGCATCTCCCAGCAGCGCGCCATGCGGTACCATGGTCTCCGGACAGCCGAAGGCTTGGGCTTCTCGAAGCCCTGTATCTCGTCGATCCGGGCCCGCCGGGCGGGGGCCTCGCGAATGAAGTTGACGATCTCGAGGAACAGCCGCACGCCCACAACGAAGAGCATCAGCTCGCCGGTGGCGTTCGCCCAGCGTGTGATCACCTGCCCCGCCTGGGCCGCCTGGCTGCTGATCTGCCCGGCCACCATCAGGGGCAGGCCGAACATGACCGCGAAGCCGATGATACCCGCGACCACCGAGTAGGCTACCTCGCCGTAGGTGACGATGACCAGGCACAGCGCCCCGAGCGCGCCGCTGGCGGTCATGATCTGGCCCATCAGCATCAGATTGCTCAGGATGCGCTGGTCCACCGCCTGCGACAGATGGCCCCCGTAGACCCCGTACAGGATGTAGGCGGTGCTGGCGAGAAACAGGACGATCGCGACCTTGAGTCCGGTCGTGGCCCAGGTCACCAGCTTCGCCATCAGGTCAATGCTGATGGTGGACGCCCCACCGCCGCGCAATCAGGTCGCCTCCCTTCGGGGTCGGGGACTAGCCGCCATCGGCGATCTCGGCCGCCTCGAGGTACTCCTCCGGGATCGGGTAGCCCTCCAGGAACTGCAGCAGGTCGGACTTCTGGTTGGCGCGGTTGTAGGCTTCCTCGAAGGCGATCAGGTCGTCGCGCACCAGGCGCGCGAGGTTGGTCTCCAGGAGCTGCATGCCCAGGTGCTTGCTGCTCTGGATCGTGGAGCGCATCTGCGAACTCTTGCGCTCGCGGATCAGGTTGCCGATGGCCGCCGAGCCGCCGGCCTCGCCCACCATGATCTCGTAGGCGGCGATGCGGCCCTTGCCATCCTTCTTGGGGATCAGCTCCTCGGAGAACACCGCCATGAGCGAGGTGGAGGTCATGGCGCGGATCTCTTCCTGCTCGGAGGACGGGAAGCCGGTGACCAGGCGGTCCACGGTCTTGGGGGCGCTGACGGTGTGCAGCGTGGAGAGCACCAAGTGGCCGGTCTCGGCGGCCTGCAGGCAGGCGCGCATGGTCTCAAGATCGCGCATCTCGCCGACCAGCATCACGTCGGGGTCCGAGCGCATGTTGCGCGTGACGGACTCGGCGAAGCTGGACACGTCCACGCCGACCTCGCGCTGGTTCAGGATCGAGCGCTTGCCCACGTGGTAGTACTCGATGGGGTCTTCGATGGTGATGATGTGGGTGTCGCGTTCGCGGTTGATGTAGTCGATCATGGAGGCGATGGTGGTGGTCTTGCCGCACCCGGTCGGACCGGTGAGCAGGATGATGCCGCGCGGCCGGTGCAGCAGCTCCTGCACCTGGGCCACGGGCAGGCCAAGCTGCTCGAAGGTCAGGATCTCGTCGGGGATCAGACGCAGAGCGATGGCGGGGTTACCCTTCTGCTGGAAGATGCTCACGCGGAAGCGTGCGCCGGATTCAAGCGCGGCAGCGATGTCGGCGCCGCCCGTCTCATGGAACTTCTGCCAGTAGCGGTTGGTGGGGTCGTCCTCGCCGATGAGCATGCAGGTTGCGCTCAGCGTGTCCTCGTAGGTAAGGTTCTTGTAGCCCTCGACGCGGTAGAGTCTGCCGTGGAGGCGGAAGACCGGCGGCTCGCCCACGGTCAGGTGCAGGTCGGACGCCCCGAGGGTCTCGCACGCGCCCATGAGCATCTCGACGACGTCTCCGTCCAGGGTTCGGCCGGCCGCGTCCGAGAGTTCGGGCGGCGCTTTCATGGTTCTGCGGATGAAGTCCTGGCCCATTGTCGATCTCCTCACCACGTAAGGTTGGCACGCAATTGCTCGTAAACGGGCCGGCCCGCCGGCGACGGGCCGGTCGATCGCCTATTGCTCGCGGCGCGCGCGGCGCGGGCGTCGCCCCTCCTCGGCCCGCTGCCGCGGGCCACTACGGGCGGCCTCCTGGGCGATCCGCTGCGCCTCGGGCACGTCGCCGCGCGCCCCGCCGATGCCCGGCTGCTCGCGGGCGGCCTGCTCGGCCTCGGCCGGGTCCACGCGTCGCAGCATCTGGCGCATCTCCGTGTAGTTGCCCGCGTAGAACAGCGCGTCGCGCGCTGAGATCTTGCCCTCGGTATAGAGCTTGAGCAGCGCCTGGTTGCGCGTCTGCATCCCCCAGTAGCCGCCCTCCTGCATGACCGAGTAGGCGTCGCTGGGGCGCCCCTCCTCGATCAGCTTGGCGACCGTGGGGTTGACCACCATCACCTCGACCGCCGCGACGCGCCCGTCGGTGCCCGCACGCGGCACCAGCGACTGCGACAGCACCGCGCGCAACGACTTGCTCATGCGCAGACAGATCTGCGCCTTCTCGTGCGGCGGGAACATGTTGATGATGCGCTCCATGGTCTCCGACGCGCTGGAGGTGTGCACGGTCGAGAACACCAGGTGGCCGGTCTCGGCCGCCTGCATGGCCACCTCCATGGTCTCCACGTCGCGCATCTCGCCGATGAGGATGATGTCCGGGCTCTGGCGCACCACGTACTTCATGGCGTCCCGGAAGCTCATGGTATCGATGCCGACCTCGCGCTGGTTGACGATGCTCTGCTTGTCGCGGTGCACGTATTCGATGGGGTCCTCGATGGTGACGATGTTCGCCGCGCGGTTCTCGTTGATATGGTTGATCATGGCCGCGAGGCTGGTGGACTTGCCGCAGCCGGTAGGTCCGGTGACCAGGCACACGCCCTGCGGGCTCATGGCGATGTCCTTGAGCACCGGCGGCAGCTCCAGGTCGTCGATGGTCATAATCTCCAGCGGGATGATGCGCATGACCAGCCCGATGGTGTTCTGCTGCCTGAAGATGTTGATGCGCAGGCGGCAGGTGTCGCCGATGGTGAGGCCGACGTCGCGCTCGGGGACCTCCTCGAAGAGCCCCCACTGGCGCTCGGTCATCAGCTCCTCCGCCATCGCCTCGGTCATCTCCGGCGGCACGATCGGGTACTGGTCCCAGCGGCGGATCTTGCCCTGAGCACGGATGTGCGGGTGTGTCCCGGCCTTCCAGAATACGTCGGAGGCCTTGATCTCAGCCGCGGCCAGCACGACCTCTCTCCAGTCAAACACGACGCGCAGCCTCCTTCTCTCCCCCCCGCCCGCCTTGCCGTTCGCCCGGAGCATCGGTGCACGGTCACTCTTCCGCGTGCGGGCGAGGTTGTCCTTCCGGGCCACCGCTTCTTAAACGAAAGGCGCCGGCAACTGCTGCTGCCGACGCCAGGTCACCTTGTGGTGGAGCAGGCGGGAATCGAACCCGCGACCTTCTCCATGCCAAGGAGACGCGCTCCCTCTGCGCCACTGCCCCACATGGTCCGCAGGGCCATTGTAGCAGAGGCGACATAACGCGTCAAGCTGACCGGGGCCAGGGTGTGAATCCGGAATGTCGGCATGAGCGAGGGTTGACGGGGGGCGGAGGGCAACAGCCTCCTCCCCCGTCCCGATCCCGGGCGACCGCACACGACGCGGTCGCAGGCAGGAGGGGGCTTGCGCCACGTCACGCATGCCGCCACCCCGGCCAAGGTCGATCAGACAACGCCGGGCAGCGGGGGAGCGTACATGGGCGGGCGGCGCGTGCCGACCGCAGATTGGCATACGCGCCGCCCGCCTTAGTGTGGTGCTACACGGCCGCGTCATCGGGCAGCAGCGTGAGCTGCCGCCCGCGCGTCCCATACTGCCTCGGAGCGCCGCTGCGGGCGCTGGCGGCGAGGCGTCGTGCTGAGAAGCGTGGGGAAGCGGTCGCGGCAATGACGCGCGTCCGCCCCACCTGGTTCATGACGGCCCGTGTGCGCAGGTTGGTTGCGAGCAGCTCGCGTGGCGCCGGCTGCTCCCCGTTGAGCTGCGCGACCACCTGCGGATCGTCTACATAGATGACCGGCCTGCCGACCCCCGTGGCCAGCGCCTCATCCAGGACCCTCATCACTGCTTCGTAGAGCGCGGCGGTCGTGTCCGTGTGGTCCAGTGCCTGGCAGATGGTCTTGATGGTGCTGCGGTCCGGTGCCTTGAAAATGATCCCGATCCCTGTTGCTGTCGTGTCCTGGAGGGGCGCCGCACTGACCAGGGCGTAGGAGAACTTCGCCTCGCCCGTGCTTGCCGCAGCCATGGCGGCACCTCCTCTTCGTCCCCCCGAGAAGTCGCGTCGGACGCGTACCTCCGTGATTCAAGTATACCCGATTCTCGCGTGCGCTAAAAGCTCTGTACAACTTTGACACACCGAACCTCGGAAAAGTTCCCCAGAACGCAGGCACCGCGTAGCCTGAAGGGAAGCCGACCATGGCCCCGCGCCGTGCGGTCTCCGGGGCCTCCCGCAGGGGCGATCCACGACGGCCAACGGCAGCGGCCCTGCGGGCCGCCCCCCCCCCGGCGAGGGCGCCGGGGGCACAACGGCTAAGGCACACGGTGGAAGCATGGGCCTCCGGTGGGGCCACGCGTGGCCGGAGTCACCCTCGCGGGGGGCACTGATGTGCCGGTCGGGCGCCGAGAAAAAAGAGTCGGCAGTGGGTTGCCGACTTCTGCCTCAAGGAGTATACTCATGGTGGGCGCATCGCCCGAGCGCCCCCGGCTGGAGGAGGGCCGCCATGAACGAGATCGTCGCGCGCGAGCAGATCGCGCCGGAGACCTGGCGCTACCTCGTGCGCGCCCCCGAGATCGCCGCCCGACGCAGGGCGGGACAGTTCGTCGTCCTGCGCGTCTACGAGAAGGGCGAGCGCTTCCCCCTGACGGTCGTCAGTTCCGACCCCGCCGAGGGCACCATCGAGCTTATCTTCCAGGCGGTCGGCACCTCGACGCGTATGCTCGCGGCCATGTGTCCCGGCGACGAGATCATGGATCTCGCGGGGCCGCTGGGCCGGCCGACGCACATCGAGCGCTTCGGCGTGTGCGTGGTGATCGGCGGCGGCTACGGCATGGCGCCGGTCATCCCCATCGCCCAGGCGCAGCGCGACGCCGGCAACACGCTCATCGGCATCGACGGCGCGCGTTCCAGGGAACACGTGATCCTCGAGGATCGCCTGCGCGCCATCTGTGACCGCGTCGAGGTATGCACCGACGACGGCAGCTACGGCCACCACGGCTTTGTCACGGACGTGCTGCGCGAGATGATCGAGGCCGGCGAGCGCATCGACTACGTGCTGGCCATCGGGCCCACGCCGATGATGCGCGCAGTGGCGGAACTCACGCGCCCGCATGGCATCCATACCGTGGTCAGCCTCAACCCCATCATGGTGGACGGGACCGGCATGTGCGGGGGCTGCCGGGTCGAGGTGGCGGGCGAGACCAAATTCGCCTGCATCGATGGCCCCGAGTTCGACGGCCACCTCGTTGACTTCGAGTCGCTGATGCGGCGCCAGCGCATGTACTCGGAGATGGAGGGCGAGGCGCGCCGCATGTTCGAGCCGCACAGCACCCCGCTGTGCGCCTGTCAGGAGGACCGCGATGGTGAGTGAAGTCAAGGCCGGCCGGCAGCCGATGCCCGAGCAGCCGCCGGACGAGCGCATCCACAACTTCGATGAGGTGCCCCTGGGCTACACTCCCGAACAGGCCTTCGCGGAAGCGCGGCGCTGCCTGCAGTGCAAGCGCCCGCATTGCGTGGAGGGCTGTCCGGTCAAGGTCAAGATCCCGCAGTTCGTGGCGCTGATCGCCGAAGGCCGCTTCGAGGAGGCGGCGCGCAAGATCAAGGAGACCAACGCCTTCCCGGGCATCTGCGGCCGCCTGTGCCCGCAGGAGGGCCAGTGCGAACTCACGTGCGTGCTCGGCAGGCGCGACGAGCCGGTCGCGATCGGCCGGCTGGAGCGCTTCGTGGCCGACTGGGAGCGCGCGCGCGGCGACATCCAGCACCCCGACCCGCGCCCGCCCACGGGCCACTCCGTCGGGGTGATCGGCTCAGGGCCGGGCGGGCTCGCGGCCGCGGCCGATCTCGCCATGTGGGGGCACAAGGTCACGGTCTACGAGCTGTTCCACGCCGCCGGCGGTGTGCTGCGCTACGGCATCCCGCGCTTCCGCCTGCCGCGCGAGGTGCTCGACGCCGAACTGGAGTACCTCGAGAGCCTGGGCGTCGAGCTGCGCCTGAACTTCGTGGTCGGGCGCACCGCCACCATCGACGACCTCCTGGAGGAGCATGGCGCGGTCTTCGTCGCGACCGGCGCGGGGCTGCCCCGCTTCCTGGATGTGCCGGGGGAGAACCTGCTGGGCGTCTACTCGGCCAACGAGTTCCTGACACGCGTGAACCTGATGCGCGCCGACCGCTTTCCGGAGTACCACACCCCGGTGCACTGCGGCGACGACGTCATCGTGGTGGGCGGCGGGAACGTCGCGATGGACGCCGCGCGCACCGCCGTGCGCCTGGGGGCGCGGAAGGTCACCGTGCTCTACCGGCGCACGCGCGCGGAGATGCCGGCACGCGACGAGGAGATCGTGCACGCCGAGGAGGAGGGCGTGCGTTTCGAGTTCCTGGCGGCGCCGCTGGAGATGCTGGGCGATGACGAGGGCTGGCTGCGCGTGATGCGCTGCGAGCGCATGGAGCTGGGCGCACCCGACGAGACCGGGCGCCGGCGGCCGGTGCCGATCGAGGGCTCGGAGTTCGAGCTGCCCTGCGACACCGCAATCGTGGCCATCGGCTCGCGCGCCCATCCCCTGGTGCCCGACACCACGCCCGACCTCGAGGTGAGCCGCCGCGGCTACATCGCCATCGACGAGACGGGCGCGACCAGCAAGCCGGGCGTCTTCGCCGGCGGCGACATCGTCACCGGCGCGGCCACGGTCATCGAGGCCATGGGCGCAGGCCGGCGCGCCGCCGAGTCGATCCACCGTTACCTGACCGGCCAGGAGCCGCCGAACGGCACCCCTCCCCCCGGAGTTCGCTGACGCGAACTCCCCTGCCCTCGTGCCGAACCCGCCCTGGGCGGGTTCGGGGCGAAAAGGAGGGGATGGGCGGACGAAGTCCGACCGGGGGAGGCGCCGTTGGGCTCGCCGGAAGGCCTCTCCCCCGCCGCTGGTGAACTCCCGCGCCATCATGGAGACCTCGGATGCGAAGCCGGTCGTGAACCGCGAGGAGATCACCCGCGGCGTGCGCCAGGTCGGCGTGGGCGCGGGCGATGTCGCGCTGGTGCACAGCTCGCTGTCGTCGATGGGCTGGGTGCAGGGCGGGGCGGCCACGGTCATCGAGGCCTTCCTCGATGTTCTCGACCCCGCGCGGGGGACGCTGGTGCTCCCGACGCTGTGCCAGAAGGACGTAGGTCGGCGCTTCGAGACCTGGGACATCACGCGCTCGCCCTCGGACGTGGGCGCGATCACCGAGGCCGGGCGGCTGCGCCCCGACGCCATCCGCAGCGATCACGCCACGCACTCGGTCGCGGCCATCGGCCGGCAGGCGGCAGAGATCACCGCCGGCCACGCCAGCGCGCACGGGCGCCCCAGCCCGTGGGGCCCGGCGGCCTTCGGCTTCGGCAGCCCCTGGCAGTGGCTCTACGACCACGACGCGCACTACCTCTTCCTGGGCGTGACCACCTCGTGCAACACCATCGGCCACTTCGCGCAGGCGGAGTTCGTGCGCTCTGTGCTCGCGCAGGTCCCCGACCACCGCCGCCCGGAGCTGGCGGAGCAGATCCAGGGCTGGCAGGAGCCGGGCGTGTGGCCCGGCTTCGGGTTCGCCGTCTGCGAGAAGTGGCTGCAGGCCAGGGGCGCCGTGCGCTACGCGCAGATCGGCGCGGCGACGCTGCGGGCCACGCGCGCGCGCATCAACGTGGACACGATCCTGGAGAAGCTGAACACCGAGCACGAGAACTTCCTGAAGCCCGACTTCCTGGAGTGGCTGGAGCGGGCGCGGGCGGCGAGCCGTGCGTAGGTCGAGCTTCCCGCTCGACGTCGTTCTCCCTTGCTGTGGAGGGGGGCGAGGGAGCGCAGCGACCGAAGCAGCCGCCCGACCGGCCTGCCGTTCCATGGACGGCGTCGGCAGCGGCAGACGGCATCGACTGTGT
The DNA here is from genome assembly GCA_029820295.1 of Candidatus Zipacnadia bacterium. Taxonomy (GTDB): domain Bacteria; phylum Armatimonadota; class Zipacnadia; order Zipacnadales; family UBA5352; genus JALGVA01. The sequence goes on along the minus strand of JALGVA010000004.1, from coordinate 11,865 downwards.
ATCAGGGAGGCCCACCATGATCGTTGACGGCAGGCGCATGTGGATCGACTCGCACGTGCATGTTCGCGGCTGGAGCGAGGACGGCGAGGGCCCGCCGGAGTTCGCCATGGATGACATCATGGCGGTCATGGACGCCGACCCGGCGCTGCTGGTGTGGATCATCAGCTTCTCGTTCCCGGGCAGCAACGCCATCCGGCGAGATCCCGCGACCGGTGTGCCGTGGACGAACGAAGGCCAGCTTCGCCTCGTGCAGGCGGCGCCGGAGGGCCGCATCTTCGGCTCGGTGGCGGTGCACCCCGGCGCGGTCAGGCAATCGCGCGAGTGCCTCGACCTCTACGGCGGCGAGCACGGCTTCGTGCAGGTGGGCGAGGTGCTGGGGTACGCCATGGGCTTCGAGCTGGACAGTCCGGCGATGGTCGAGATCGCGCGCCACGCCGCGAGCCTGGGCCTGCCCGTGCAGTGCCACTGCTCGACCGCCGGGCAGCCACAGGGCGAGCAGATGCGCCAGACCATCAACCTCGCGCGCCAGGTCCCGGAGGCGAAGATCATCGCCGCGCACGCCATCGGCGGCACGAACTCGTACACGCACATCACCGCCGCCGAGGTGTACGCCATGATGGGCGGGGAGAACCTGTGGCTGGAGATCCGCGACTTCAACACCCGCGAGTGGGTGCGCGAGGCGGTCGAGCGCCTCGGCTCCGAGCGGCTGATCGCCGGGACGGACTGGATCTCGCGCGGCATGCCGCCCTTCCCGCCCTACGGCATCCTGTTCCCCAACGAGATCCCGGACGAGAACCCCTACCCGTGCACAGTCGCCAGCCTGGAGGGCTTCCTGCGCGAGAGCGGCTGCAGCGATGACGACGTGGCCAACATCGCCGCGCGCAACTCGATCGGGCTGTTCGGGCTGGAGGGACACGTGCCGGGCGTGTAGTTCGCGAGTCTTAAGCAAAAGGTACTGTGCCAGGCCTTGGAGGTGACCACCGGCTCGACGTATAATACTCTGTACGGGGGTTAGGGCGGGCCTAACATGGAATGTGGAGGTGCGGACCATGAGACGCGCCGCCTTCGTGGTGTTCGCACTGCTGTGCGTCGCGGGTGCGTTCGCGCAGCAGGAGGTCTTCGACCTCAGGCAGGCAGTGGGCACATCATTTGACGAGATCGCGCTCCTGCCCACGCGCCTGACGTCCTTCAACCAGCACGATGACGCCGCCCGGGCGACCTACACCTGCTGCAAGCCGTGGCAGGAACGGGAGATCGAGCTGGCCCTGCGCGCCAACGCCGCCTTCCTGCTCACCCACCCCACCAGCGACTTCGCCGACGACACGCTCATGCACAACGCGCGCGTGACCTCGGTCAAGAAGGACTTCCGCGCCGAGATCGCCGCCTACCAGCAGCTCGTGACCTACTACCCCGACAGCGACCTGGCCGACGACGCCTGCTGGGGCCTGGCGAACATGTACATGCGCGACCAGGACCACATCGCGGCCATCGACACGCTCAACACGCTGATCTTCACCTGGCCGGAGAGCACCTGGGCGGATGACGCGCACCTCGCCATCGCTCGGGAGTTCCGCGCGGTCGATGACGAGGCGGGCTACCTGCAGGCGCTCGAGGGGCTGGTGCGCCTGCACCCCCGGTCGGACCACTGCGCGTGCGCGCTGGCGATGCTGGCCGACAAGTACCGCGAGGTCGAGAACTACGAGGCCGCCATCAGGGCCTCCGAGGACCTGATCGCGCGTTTTCCCTGCTCGGACCGGCTCGATGACGCCATGTTCTGCATCGCTGAGAGCCTGCGCCACAGCGGCAGCCCGCATGAGGCGCTGGCGATGTACCGCCGGCTCATCGAGGAGCTACCGGGCAGCGCGCTGACCAACCGGGCGATGCGTGAGGCCAACACGCTGGCGCGTAACCTGCGCGGCCGGGGTGCGATGGCACCGGCGCCCTACAACGTCGAGGCGGTCGATGCCGGCGAAGCCGCTCGCGACATGTTCGACTACGCGTGCCACCTGCAGAACTACCGGCAGTTCGCGGAGGCGATCCAGGCGTACCGGCAATTCGCGCGCACTTTCCCGGGCAGCGACAACTTCGATGACGCGCTCTACAACATCGGCGTGTGCTACCAGCAGATGAACATCCTGTTCGAGGACATCAACGAAGCGGAGGGCCCCGAGGACCTCTTCCGCCTGCAAAGCCGCTTCGAGGATGCCGTGGGCCGCCGGCAGGCGATCCCCTCCGAGCAGCACCTGAGCGCCGTGCGCGACGCCGCCGGCGCCTTCGCTGAGGTTGTCAACCACCTCGAGGGCAGCGACCTGCGCGACGACGCGCTCTACGAGATCGCCAAGACCTACGAGGACTCCGAGCGCACCGAGGACATGGTCTACACCTACCAGCAGCTTGTGATCTTCTTCCCGGGCTCTGAGTACGAGATGGAGGCGCTCTACGAGGTCCTCAAGTACTACGCCGACCCGGCCAACTACGACTTCGCGGTGCAGATGTACCCGGCGCTGTCGGCGGCCTACCCGAACCTGTTCCCGGAGGGCCTGGCGGCGGCGAAGACCGACTTCCTGACGCTCATGCGCGCCTACTCCTCCCACGTGAGCTTCGGCTGGTTCGAGTACCATCACCATCACATCCCCTACCGGGTGACCTGCGCTGACCTGGGCCCCGACGCCGCGTTCACCCTGGCGGCGATCAACATGGCGCGCGGGCAGTACAAGCTCGCGCGCAAGCAGCTCGAGCCGCTGACGGCGCTGCGCACCAACGACTTCTGCGCGCCCGCGACCTATCTGCTGGCTCAGGCCAACGAGCGCCTCAACAGCCTCGATACCGCGCGCGACCTCTACGCCACCGTGGCACAGCAGTTCCCGGACTCGGGGCTGGCCGACGATGCGCAGCTCGCGGTCACGCGGCTCGGGCAGGAGGCGCCGGCCGAGTACGTGCAGGTCGTCCGGGACAGCTTCCCCTACGCGCCCGGCCAGGTGGACTACTACGTAGGCGACGAGATCGTGGTGTTCGCGCCCTACACGGTGACCGTCAAGATGCGCCAGTACAACATGCCCAACATCTGGGAGCAGTCGCAGGTGCTGCTCGAACAGTGGACCGGCGCGGAGGCGGAGGGTAAGGTGGTCATCTGCATCGACAACGGCTGTCGGCAGATGGAGCGCGCGGCGGTGCTGCTGCCCGGCTGCAAGATCGGCGACCCGCCGCAGTGGTCGCTGGGCTTCGAGAGCCTGGCGCGGCGCGTGATCGCGCAGGTGGCCGGGAACGCGCTCGGTGGCGAGGGCGCCTACATCGACGGGCTGGCGAAGTTCGCCGCCGCCAGCCTGCAGTATGACCTGGTAACCGAGACGCGCGACGCCATCGGCAGCGCCTCGGCGGTGGTGCTGCCCCAGCAGGACGTGCTCGATGCGCGTGACCGCGCGCTGGCGGCGCTCGAGGAGTACGTGCGCGAGGGCCGGCCCGGCACGCCGTCGCCCGAGGTGGTCGCCGGGATGCTCTACGCGCTACTCGACAGCCAGGGCTTCTCGCAGGAGCGGCTGATCGACCGCCGGCCCTACGCGCGCATGTTCGCGACGCTGTGCGAGCAGGCACCCGAACAGCCCGCCGACGAGGGCACCAGCGCCGGGCTGTTTGCGTACGCGCTCAACTGCACCTTCGACGGCGCCTGCGGCCAGCAGCTCCGCCGGTGGGGCTTCCCCATCCGCGGGCGCATGGGCGGGTAGCCCGGACATCCGGCGGCGAAGGCGATACCATGCCGGGCGGGCGACCGTTGCCTGCCCGTGACCGCGTGTGCGGCGCGGCAAGGTGGTGAGCGATGAGCGACAGACTGGGCCGGCGGGAGTTCCTGGGAGTGTGCGCGCGGGCCGGCGCCTTCGCGGCGGTGCTGCCGGGCGCTGAGGGGCTGCTCAGCAGCCTGAGCGGCGTGCACCGCACCGTGGGCGACGTCGCCAGCGAGCCCGCGCGCTACTGGGAGGCGCTCGACGGCGGGCGCGTGCAGTGCGGCATCTGCCCGCGCGCCTGCCTGCTCGCGCACGGCGAACGCGGCTTTTGCGGCAACCGCCTCAACGTCAACGGCCGGCTCATCACCCAGGTCTACGGCAGGCCCGCGCTGGTGCGCGCCGAGGCGATGGAGAAGGGGCCGTTCTTCCACTTCCTGCCCGCCACCCAGACCCTGGCGCTGGGTACCGCCGGCTGCAACCTCGACTGCGGCTACTGTCAGAACTGGGAGTTCGCGCGCTCCACGCCCGATCAGACCGACAACAAGAACCTGCCCCCGCGCGACCTCGTGGATCAGGTGGTGGCGCTGAACGGGCGCAGCATCACCTTCACCTACTCCGAGCCCATCACCGCCATCGAGTACGTGATGGACACCGCGACCTACGCGCGCGAGCAGGGCCTGCAGGTCGCGATCAAGACCGGTGGCTACGGCAACACCGAGGCCATCCAGGCGCTGTGCTCGGTCGCGGACGCGATCAACATCGACTTCAAGGCCGCCGACCCGGACGTCTACCGGGAGATCACCACCGCCGAGATCGACACCATGCTCGCGACCATCCGCACCGTCGCGGCCACGAATGTGTGGCTGGAGTTGACCAACCTGGTGGTGCCCGGCTACAACGACGACGACGCGATGGTGCGCCAGATGGCCGAGTGGATCATCGCTAACTGCGGCGCCGACATCCCGCTGCACATGTCGCGCTTCTTCCCCAAGTACCGCTTCCGCTCCATCGACCCGACGCCCCGCGAGACGCTGCTGCGCGTGCGCAGAGTGGCGCTTGACTCGGGCCTCACCTACGTGTACCTGGGCAACATGGGCGGCGACCCGGCGGAGTCGACCTACTGCCCCAAGTGCTGGATGAAGGTGATCGAGCGCGTGGGCTTCCGGGTGACCAACAAGGGCCTCGACCTGCAGACCAGCAAGTGCGTGAAGTGCGGCTATACCATCCCGGGCGTGTGGACGTAGGCGGCGGTCAGCGGCCAGCTACCAGCAAACCGCGAACGGCATCTTCAGCGGCATTGATCTCGCCCGCTGGCGGGAGAACCCTGTCCTGCGGTCAACGGCGCATCGACCGCGCACATGCCGTTGCCGTTGCCAGTTCCCCATCCCCCATCCCCCATCCCCGATTGCCGATTGCCCGCCGTTCCCCCGAAGGCCCTCGGTGCGCGCGCGGCGAACTGGCGCGCGTCAACTCAACCGCATGTGAGGTGGTCGGCGATGAAGCTTGACGATCTGCTGGAGGGCCAGGGGCAGCGCAAGCGGCTGTGCTACGAGGAGGCGCGCGAGGTCTACGCGGCCGTCGGCGTCGATGCCGAGGCGGCGATCGGGGCGGCGCTGGACACGCCCATCTCGGCGCACTGCTGGCAGGCCGATGACGTGGTGGGCCTCGAGGCGCTCGACGGTGCCCTCGACGGCGGCGGCATCCAGGCGACCGGCAACTACCCCGGGCGGGCGCGCACCGGCGACGAGATCCGCCGGGACTTCGAGATGGCCGCGAGCCTGATACCGGGCACGCTGCGCTTCAACCTGCACGCCATGTACGCCGAGACCGGCGGCGAGCGCGTGGACCGCGACGAGCTGGCCCCCGAGCACTTCGCGACCTGGATCGACTGGTGCGCCGACAACGACTGGGGCATGGACTTCAACCCGAGCTGCTTCGCGCACCCGATGGTGGTCGATGGCCTGACGCTCAGCAGCCCGCGCAGGGCGGTGCGCGAGTTCTGGGTCCGCCACTGCATCGCCTCCCGGGAGATCGCGCGAGCGATGGCGAAGAAGCTGGGGCCGTGCGTGTGCAACATCTGGATCCCCGACGGGCGCAAGGACGCGACCGCCGACCGCATCGGCCCGCGCCGGCGACTCGTGAAGGCGCTGGACACGGTGCTGGAGACGCGCAAGGCCAGGGTCATCGACACGGTCGAGAGCAAGCTGTTCGGCATCGGCGTGGAGGACTACACCGTGGGCTCGCACGAGTTCTGCCTGCTCTACGCGGCGGCGCGCGGCTGCGGCGTGTGCTTCGACATGGGGCACTACCACCCGACCGAGGGCATCGCCGACAAGATCTCGGCGGCGCTGCTGTTCGTGCGGCCGGTGCTGATCCACGCCAGCCGCGGGGTGCGCTGGGACAGCGACCACGTGACGCGCTTCAATGACGAGCTGCGCGCGGTCGCCGACGAGGTCGTGCGCTCGGGCAGGGCGCGCGATGTGCTGTGGGCAACGGACTTCTTCGACGCGAGCATCAACCGCATCGCGGCGTGGACCATCGGCCTGCGCTCGGTGCGCAAGGCGTTGCTGTGGGCGCTGCTGGCGCCGGTCGAGGCCGCGCAGAGCGCCGAGCAGGCGGGCGACGGCGCGGGCAAGCTGGCGGTGGAGGAGGTGCGCGCGGAGCTGCCCTTCGGCGCGGTGTGGGACGAGCTGTGTGCGCGCGCGGAGGTGCCGGGCGGCCTGGCGTGGCTGGCGGAGGTGCGCCGCTACGAGGCGGAGGTGCTGAGCGCGCGGGGGTAGCGCGCTCTTCCGTGCCGCCGACATTCCTGTCGGCGGATGTTGTCGCAGTTGCGCGGCGTCCCGCTCACGGGCGGGACCGGCGTGGCGTGCCGGCGACCGTTCCGTCCAACGCGACAGGGGCCGGGCGGGCCAGACGCCTGCCGTCTGCCGGAGCTCCGCCCCTCCACAACGACACGGCAACGACCGGGCGGCGTGGGAACGCCGCCCCTCCTGACGACGTCGGCATCCCGAGGCGGAGGGAGAGCATGAGGCGCCTGGTGGGCGTGATGGTGGCAATCGGCGCCGCGAGCATCATGAGCGCGAGCAGCGGCCACGCCATCGAGCACGAGTTCATCGAGCTGCCGGCGGTCATGCACCCGCTGGTACAGGGCGTGCCGGTCGAGGAGCTGCGCGAGCGCTACGCCGCCGGCGACGAGCGCGCCATCGCCATCGCCGACAGCACCGTCGATCGGGCCGATGCCCTCGGCCCGATCGGGGCGCAGTGGTGGCTCGACCGCGTGTTGCCGGTCACGCCCATCGGCATGTGGACCACCGCCTGCCCGATCCACCCCGAGCGCTGCCAGGACTTCAGCGACGTGTCATGGCGCTGGTCGCTTGACGAGCCCTTCCGCCTCTACTGCCCGCTGTGCGAGGAGGAGGGCCGCGAGTACCCCTACTACCCGAACCCCGACTACCCCGACGACGGCGCCGGCTGCTACCCCACCGACGAGGTCTGGCGGCGCACTCACGGGCCGGAGTGGGCGCGCGAGCATCCGGGCATCCCCGGCGACCACTGGGACGGCCAGACCCACGGCTACTCCAGCGCCGGCTATGCCTTCTTCTTCCGCGGCAAGTGGCACCACATGGCCAATCTGCGCATCGCGAAGACCGTGCTGCCGACCCTCGGCGAGGCCTGGCAGGTCTGCGCCAACGTGCTGCCCACCGATGACCCGCGCGCGGCCCGGGCCCATGACTTCGCGTACGCGGTGCGCATCGGTCTGCTGACTCTGGCGCGCGCGCACCTCGGTGACGGCTACCTTGCGGCCATCGTCGGCGGCGAGGAGACCTACCGGGCGATGCTCGCGGCGGCCTACGGCGACACGGACCCGCGGGAGTTCATGGGATACCTGCCCTACACGCTGGAGGACGGCATCACCGGCAACGAGCAGCACCCTGCGTCGGCAGGCAATGCCGACATCTACTGCGACGGCTCGCAGTTCGGCGACGCCTACGCCGACGGCTGGCTACGCGGCTTCGCGCTGGTGCGCGACAGCTATACGCAGGCCGATCAGGCCGGCGGGCTGGTGCGCGCCACCGAGTGCCTGCTGACCGCACACTCGGACGACGCCGAGCGGCTGGCGGCCGCGGGTGGCGAGCAGCCGCTCAAGTTCGGCAAGCTCGACTATCACGTGCGGCCCTACGCCATGCTCGGCTACCACAACCTCGACGGGCGGCTGATGGTCAGCCAGTTCCGCCTGGGCCAGCTCCTCGGCGACGAGCGCATCGTACAGGCGGTGCTCGACAACTACCGCTACTACCTGCGCAACTCCGTCTACGGCGACGGGCTAAGCTGGGAGGGCTCGCCGGCATACACGAACGTGACCTGGAGCACGGTCAGCAACCTGATCGACTACGCGCGCGGGGCGCAGGTGGTGCCCGAGGACCACCCGTGGTTCAGCAGCCGCGTCGGCGGGCTCGACCTCTACCGCGCGCAGGAGCTGTGCGACTCGAACGCCAAGGCCGCGCTGAGCTGCCTGCCCAACGGTCACCAGATCGCGTGGGAGGACTCGCACGCGGCGGCGCGTCCCGCCACGGCCTACGTCCAGCAGTGCGTGCGCGCGGGCGCGTCGCTGCCGGAGGACTGCGCCGGATTGTTCGAGGTGACCGGCGACCCCGGCGCCGAGACGGTCACCATGCGCGACCCGGCCGGCTTCCCCTCCTACCTGCTGCACAACAACCGCAAGATCGTCTTCCGCATGGCGCGCGGCGCGAGCGCCGACGTCCTGGCGCTGGACTACACCTGGCCGGTCGGCCACTGGCACTACCCGCCGATGACGCTGCTGTGGTACGCGCGTGGGCAGGAGGTGCTGACCGACCTCGGCTACCTCGGGGCGATGCATCGGCTCACGCGCGAGTGGATCAAGCGATGCCCGTCGCACAACTGCTGTGTGGTGCGCGATGAGAGTGGGTCGCACGACGTCACGCACCTGCTGCGTGGCGACCCCACGGGCGTGATGGTAGACGAGGGCTGGCTACAGGTCGCCGAGGTCGCCGAGCAGCTCCCGATCAACCTGGCGGAGCTGGGCCAGGGCGGCGCCTACGGGCGCACGGTGGCGCAGATCGCGTGCGGCGATGATGCCTCCTACGTGCTGGACATCATGCGCGTGCGCGGGGGCGCGTGGCACGAGTGGTATCTGCACGCCGACGGCGAGGCGCTCGCGGTCGATGGCTGCGCGCTCGAGGCGCTCGACCCGAACGTGACGCTCGCCGACCGCTGGGGCCTGCCCGGCGGCAGCGGCTCGGTGGCGTGGCGGCACATGCGCGAGGTGCGCCACGGCTCGACCGTGGCCGGGTGGCGGGCCACCTGGGCGCCGCTGCGCACCTTCGACAGCGGCGAGGAGCGCGTGCGCGAGGACCTGGCCTTCCGCTGCACGATGCTCGCGGGGGGGCCGACCGAGGTGGTCGCCACCATCGCGCCCGGCCAGCGCTACACCGACAACCGCGACCTGAGCGCGCGCCTGCCGGTGCTGTGCGCGCGGCGCGCCAACCGGGCGGGCATCGACGAGTTCGTGGCGGTGCACGAGATCGTGGCCGGGGAGCCGATGGTCCGCTCAGTCGAGCGGCTGGAGGCGCCCGCGGGCATCGTGGCGGTGCGCGTGAATCGCGGCGCCGAGGTCGACTATCTGCTGTCGCGGAGCTGGGAGAGCGATGCCACGGTGACCTGCGCGACGCCCGATGGTGCGCTGGCCTTCGACGCAAGCTTCGCGGCGCTGACGCTGGCCGGTGGCGAGGTGGCGCGCGCCAGCATCATCGGTACCGGGCAGGTGCGGCTGGGCGAGTTCTCCCTGAGCGCGCCCGCGGCGCCGACCGGCCGGCTGGTCGCCTTCGACGATGACGAGGACTTCCTGCTGGTTGACCCCGAGGCGGCCTGGCCGCAGGACGGCTCACTCGACGGGCGATGGGGGATGATCCGCCACGAGCATGGGGTCTCGACGTGCACGATCCGGCGCGTGTCCGCTCAGCCCGACGGCCTTGTGCGCATCGACCTGAAGTACACCCCGCACCTGGCGCTCAACACCGTGCGCGCCACCGGCGTCGAGGGCGACCGTCTGCTGGTGCAGCCGCGCCCGGCCCATCCCTGGCGCGTCGGCGGCGACTCGGGCGACCTCGGCTTCATGGTCTACCGCCGCGGGGCGGACGGGCCGGAACTCGTCGGCCGCATGGGCGCGATCGGTAGCCTGTTCGCCACCGACAGCTTCGGCAAACGCCTCGGCCCGGGCCTGCCTACCATCGCGGTCGATGGCGACGTGTCCGTCGTCCGGCCGGGCGACGATCTGCTGCTCACACGCCTGCGCCCGGCCCTCGACACGGTGACGGTGACGCCCTGCGCGACCATTCTGCGCCGCTGAGCGCCTCACTCCTCGCGGAAGTCCGGGAAATCGGGCGCGAGCCAGCCGACCTGAGCGGAGCGCCCCGCCTACAGCGCCCCCGCCCGCTTCGCGCTCAGCAGCATGACCGGCGCCGAGGCCGCGGGCGTGCCCGCGGCCTGATAGGCGGTCAGGGCCAGCTCGTAGGCCCGCCGGTCCCATTGCGACAGCGCGCTCCAGTCGCGCATCACCGGCGAGTGCTTGAAGTCCTCGCTGTCGGCCACGCGCGCGGCCATCAACGGCGCCTGCGTGTCGCCGTTCCACATGACCGCCAGCCAGGTGTTGGCCATGCGCGCCATATCCTCGTCGGTGAACACTACGCCCCGGCGCGCCGCCTCGATCGCCAGACTCACGTCGATGTGCCCATGGCTGGTGTCCTCCCAGCTTGATGAGCCCGGCTCGCCGAAGGCGATCCAGTCCCAGTAGCGCCAGGCCCACGCGTCGTGCTCCTCGTCGAGCACCAGGTAGTTGCGGAAGAGGCGCACCATCTGCTCGGCGCGCTGCGCGATGAGCGGATGCGCGCCCTCAACGTCCGCCAGCACCAGCCACGCCCGCGCCAGCGCCCCGTACTGGTTGTGCGGCATCACGCGGTTGGGGAAGCGGTCGGTGATCTTGGGCTCGAAGCGGTAGGCGCCGCCCAGTTCGCCCAGGTCCAGCCAGTCGCGCTCGTTCTTCTCGAACACGTGTCGATTGATGAAGGCCAGGAACTCGTCGGCGTCGGCGCCGAACTGCGCCTGCAGCTCGGGCGTGCTCTTCACCGCCTCGATGAACAGCGCCACCGGGTAGATGAACATGCCCTGGTGCACGGTGTACTCGATGGGCTCGGGCGCACTGGTGCGCACCATGAAGCGATCGCCCTGGTGGGTCTCGCCGCTGATGGTGAACCGGAAGGGCTCGATCACAGTGATGGCGGCGCCGCTCTCGTAGGCCAGCCCGTCGGCGATCACCTCGCGCGTGTCCCAGTCGGTCACGCGAAAGACGTCCGCGCTGTCGTGGAACTCGATGAGGTAGGTGTGCCCGGTGCATTGCTGGAACTCGCCGCTGCGCGTGTTCTTCTGAAAGGCCGGCTCGATCTGCGCGTCGGAGACGTTGAGCAGGCGCTCGGCGTAGGCGACCGCGGTCGAATACGTGCTGGTCTGCCAGCTCAGGTAGCCGTCGCCGTCGGGGTCGGAGGCGTTGGCCATGATCCGGCGGAAGTGATCGGCTATCTTCTCCAGCCAGTAGGTGTCGCCGGTCACCTCCCACAGGTCGGCATAGTCCTGGATGATTGCACCCTCGCCCCATCCCAGCGACCCCGAGTCGGGCTTGTCGGAGTGGCCCAATCCCTCGTTGCGCTCGAGGTCATACGCCCTGTACGCCTCGGCCAGGGCGGCCACGTCAAGCTGCGCCCACCCGGAAACGGCACTCATCAGGATGATGCCTCCCATCAGCAGACTGCGCATGTCAAACGCCTCCCTCGTCGTCGATGTCGCCGGGATATTGTCCGTCTGCGCCGCGAGCACCTGCCCGGGCAGAGGTGCAGGGACGAACGCGTGGAAGGTCGGCGCGAGGAGGGAGCGTCATGGCCGAGAGGAAGCAGTTCGTGTCCGGGCGCGAAGACGGTCGCTTCGAGACCACCGCGGGGTTCATCCATGCGTCGCTGAAGGCGCTCGAGCAGCCGCTGGCCTTTGACCCGGAGATGCCCGCGGACGAGTTCCCGCGCTGGCGCGAGCGGGTGCGCGCCAAGCTGCGCGAGCTGCT
>JALGVA010000079.1 GCA_029820295.1 Candidatus Zipacnadia bacterium | reverse complement strand
AGGATCGGCTCATTCGAGGCCCCGGTCAGCTCTTCGTGCGCCTCCGCGTCCGGGTGCTTGGCGTCATAGAGCCACAGGTCCACGACCGGGGCCAGCCGCTCCAGGGTCGCCCACGGCGTGAAGCCGCAGGTCTCGATCGCCACGTGGATGCCGGCGGCGCGGCAGAGGCTCGCGACCGCGTGCGCGAACTCCGGCTGCGCGGTAGGCTCCCCGCCGGTCAGGGTCACGCCGCCGCCGGTGCGCCGGAAGAAGGGCATCAGCCGCTGCGCCCGATCGGCGATCTCCGCCGCGGTCGCCTCGCGCCCGCGCACTTCGATCGCGCCCGCCGGGCACGCCTCCACGCACGCGCCGCACAGCACGCAGCGCGCCCGGTCTTCGGGGTCGATCAGCCCGGGCCGCCGCACGCGCTGCGGGCAGATGTTCACACACGCCCCGCAGTGCTCGCAGCGGCTCTCGAACCAGACGATCTCGGGCTCCCGCCGCTGCGACTCGGGGCTGTGGCACCAGACGCAGCTCAACGGGCAGCCCTTGAGGTAGACGGTCATGCGCACGCCCGGGCCGTCGTGGATCGCGGTCTCGTCGATGTCGAAGATGGTGCCGGTCACGTCGCGCGCGTCGGAGGCCATCACCAGCCCAGCTCCTCGCGCGCGATGACCTCCTCCTGCGCCTGCGGACACAGGAGGACGAAGGGCACCAGGTAGCCGCCGATGCGCACGAACAGGTCGCGGTGCTCGTCGGGGCACTGCTGCGCCGCACGCATCTGCTCGGTCGAGGCAAGGTTCACCTGCATCTGATACGCGCCCAGGTCCAGCGCCGCCTCGAGCAGGCCCTTGAGCGCATCGACCCCCTCGTCTTCGTCGAGCACGTTCGCCTGGAAGCGCACATTGCAGGTGGTGCCACCCAGCGCGCGCGAGTGGTCGAACTCGTCGGTGATCGAGCGTGCCAGCGACGGGAAGCCGCGCAGGCGCACGCCCGTGCAGTTCATGATCGAGTTCGCCAGCGGCTCGCCCGCGAGGCGGCCGTCGGGGGTCGCGGGCGTGCGCGTGCCGTAGTCGATCCAGACCGTCCAGCCGAGGAAGCCCGGCAGGAAGGGGCCGCCCAGAAAGTTGGTGTTGCCCTCGAGCAGGTCGCACCAGCCGCCCGCCACCTCGCCGAACAGGCGGTTGCACAGCGGGTCATCGGTGCCGTGCTTGGGGCAGTCGCGCAGGATGGAGCGGCGCAGCTCCTCGTGGCCGGCGAAGTTGTTGCGGATCGCCGAACGCAGCTCATTCAGCGTCATCCGCCCGGCCTCGGTCAGCGTCTTGACCGCCGCCAGGCCGTCCACGGCGTTCGACACGCCCACCGCCTCGGGCTGAATGAAGTTGTAGAGCGCGCCGCCGCGCGACATGTCGCGCCCGCTCTCGATGCAGCCCTCGATCAGGCATGACAGCAGCGGGAACAGGCGATAGACCGAGGTCAGGTACATGTCGCGGTTGCACTGCAGGATCGCGCCATCGACGGCGTGGCGCAGCACGCGCATGAAGGCCTCGCGCAGCTCCCCGTAGGTCTGCGGCGGGTCGGCGGCCAGGCACGCCGTCGCCTGCCGCCAGCCCAGCGGCGGGTCGGTCAGCCGCAGACCAATATCGGTGGCGAAGTCGTCCGCATGGCCCTTCTCCGGATGCACGCCGCCGAAGAGCGCGTAGAGCAGGACCATGGGGATGTTGACGTAGGGCCAGGCCACGTGCGGGTTGCTCCGGCCCATGATCGAGGTCTCGGTGCAGGTGCTGGGCAGGTGATCCACCGCGTGCTCAAAGGGCACACCGTGGCGCACGAGACCGGTGGTGATGCGGTCGGAGTTGAACAGCGACGGCTGGCCCTTGCCGTTGCGCAGCAGGGCCACCGCGCGGCGCACGAAGGCCGGGTCGATGTCGGAGTGCCACGAGATGTCGATGCCCGGGAAGTACATCTGCACGCGGTCGGACAGCTCGAGGATGCGCCACGACAGCTCATTGGTGGCGTCGGAGCCATCGGACTTGCGCCCGCCGATGACCAGGATCACCGCGCTCATTGACGGACCGGAGAACTCGTTGCACTTGATCAGGAGCTGCGCGAGGAGTTCCTCCGCCTCGTCCTCGTCGAGCGTGCCGGCGTCGCGCTCGGCCTCCCAGAACCGCCACAGCCACTGGTCGAGCCGCCCCGGGCCGAAGCAGTGGTGGTGGCCCGAGTTCTCGAGTGCGCAGGCGAGGAACATGAACCAGCCGAGCTGGATGGCCTCGCGGAAGCTGCGCGGCGGCTCGGTGGCGATGTGCCGGCAAACCTCGGCAATGGCGCGCAGGTCATCGGCCCAGGTCGGGTCCTCGGCCTCTTCGGCCATCTGCGCCGCGAGGTCGGCGTAGCGCTCGATGAAGTGCTGCAGCCCGCCCAGCGCGATGCGTGCGCTCTGGTAGAAGCGCTGCGTTGCGGGGGTCTGCGGGTCGTCGGCGCGCAGGGCGGCCTCTGCGTCATCGATGCGGCGCATGATCCCGCCCAGGCCCTGCCGGCAGGCGGTCGGGTAATCCGGGGCCATGTGCCCCTCGGAGCAGAAGCCGTGCCAGTGCTCCCGGCCGAGGTACTCGCGCGCCTCGCGGATGCGCTCGGCGGTCTCCTCGTCGGCGTGAGTGTTCGGGTGCCAGCCGACCAGCCGCTCGCCCTCGCGGATGCGCACGGGCATCTCGGCGAACAGGCGCGCCTCGCAGCGCGCGATGCGCACCTCACGCGCGGTCTCGCCGGCGAAGTCGCGCCACGCCTCGGCCATGATGATGTCGCGCGCTTCGTAGTTCCACGCGTCGGCCAGCACGTCCTCGCGCAGCGCCCGCGACCACGCCGACAGGCCCTCAGGCCCGACCGGTCGCGGCAGCGGCTCGGTGCGGCTTCGATCGATCGTCGTCGCCATCGGTGCGTCCCCCGCTCTCGCTGTTCGTGGCACGGGCCGACATGACATCTGCCGTTGCCGTCTGCTCGTCGCTCAGTTGAAGGCTGAGCGCTGCTCGTGTATCAGCCGCTTCTGCTCCTCAGCCCACGGGTCGAGGATCTCGCGCAGGTACCAGACCTCGTCCGGATTGTCGTCGGCCAGGTTCACCGACTCGCTGAAGTCCTCGGCAATGTTGCTGAGCCACAGCGGCGGCACGGGCTCATCCGAATCGCGGAAGGTGCCGCCCATCACCAGCTTCCAGTCACCGCGCCGGATGGCGGTCTGGCCCGCGAGGTGCCACGCGATCCAGTCGTGCGGATTCTCCCCGCCGCGCACGACCATGTCAAGCAGACTCAGGCCATCGAGGTCGTACTTCGACGGGTCGCCGCCGGCCGCCTCAAGCATGGTCGGGAACACATCCATCATGATACCCACCTCGGAGCTGACCTGCCCGGAGGCAATGGTGCCCGGCCAGCTCATGATCGCGGGCATGCGCACGCCGCCATCCCAGACGGTGCCCTTGTGGCCCTTCAGGCCGCCGGTGGTGCCGCCGTAGTAGGGGTCCTTCGTCCCGTCCATCCAGTTGCGGGTCTCGCGCGAGGGGCCGTTGTCGGAGGAGAAGAAGATGAAGGTCTCCTCGCGAATCCCGGCCTCCTCCAGCGCCGCCACGATCTCCCCCACGCCGTCATCGACGCAGGCGATCATCGCCGCCATCGCCCGCTTGTCCCAGGGCAGGTGGGCGAAGCGCTCCATGTACTGCGCGGGCGCGTGCATCGGGTAGTGCGGAGCGTTGTAGGAGGTGTAGAGGAAGAACGGCTGGCTGTCGCGGTCGCGCTCGCGGATGAACTGCACCGAGCGGTCGGTAATCATCGTGGTCATGTACTCGCCGTTGCGCCAGACTTCCCGCCCGTTCTCCCACAGGTCGTGCAGCGGGTCGATGCCACGTGCCTGCGCGTAGTAGAACAGGTGCGAGTAGTAATCGATGCAGCCGGCGAGGAAGCCGAACCACTCGTCGAAGCCGAAGTTGTGCGGCTGGGAGCGCTCGGTGACGCCCAGGTGCCACTTGCCGAACAGCGCGGTCGCGTAGCCCTCCTCGCGCAGCGCCGAGGCGATGGTCGGCTTGCCGGTGGGCAGGCCCTCGCTGTCGCGCCCGCCCGGCAGCACGCCGTTGACCCCGGCGTGGTCGGGGTACTGGCCGGTCATCAGCGACGCGCGCGAGCCCGAGCAGACCGCGCAATTGGAGTACCAGTCGGTGAACCGCACCCCGGAGTCGGCGAGGGCGTCCAGGTGGGGCGTGCGCACGTGGGTCTCGCCCATGCACGACAGGTCGCCGTAACCGAGGTCGTCGGTGTAGATGACGATGATGTTGGGGCGGTCGGCGGGCATGGCGTCGGTCTCCTCTCGGCATAGCTGGTCGAGTCGCGCGTAGCTTCGTGGCGGGCGCGCGGTCTCCTGCCGGCTCAGCGGCGCACGATCGCCGCCATGTAGTCGCCCGGCAGTCGCAGTTCGACGTAGCGCGCCCCGTCGTGCTCGACCACCGGCGCCGCGAAGCCCTCGACCTCGCGCCCGTCCGGCCCGTAGACGTGCACCTCGAAGTCCGAGGCGTCGCCCCAGCCGAAGTTCCCCGAGGTGTTGGTCAGGATGCGCTCCTGCGCGATGATGTAGCCCTCGTGCAACTCGATGGGCGTGCACGGGAACATCTGCGCGGTGATTGACGGGTAATCTACGGTCACCTGGGAGTGGTAGAAGTAGTAAAGCGACCCGTAGTCCAGGTGCCGCCGCATGCCGTTGACGCAGTCCTGCGTGGTGCGCTCGGACAGGTGGTCGCCCAGGCCGATGGGCGTGTACAGATGGCCGCGCCGCAGGTTGCTCACCGAGCCGGTCTCGATGAAGCGCGGGAAGTGAAGCTGCGCCATGGACAGGGTGTGCGGCGCGCCGTTGCCGATCATCATCGACCGGTCCAGGATCTCCTGGGCCAGCGGCAGCCGGAAGGGCCGCGTGACCAGCGTCACCGCGGTCTTCCTGCGCGCGATGGTCATCGTGTCGTCGTCCACGTCGGCGCTGCGCCCGTCCCACGGGTCGCCGTAGTGGTAGGCGAAGCGGCTGTAGGCGATCTCGTCCCAGTAGACCCCGTCGGCGCCGATGTCCTCGAGGATGATGCGCACGAACTCACGCATGGCGTCGGCGTAGGCGCTGCCGGGGAAGGGCACGAACAGCGGGTAGATGTCGAGGCTGTAGACCCGCTGCGTCCCGTCCGGCCCGAGCAGGCGCTCGGCGGCGTACCTCTCGGGCGCCTCATCCTCGGTGGAGATGTAGCAGTGGAAGTAGACCAGCACCTTGATGCCGGGCTTGACGCGGCGCAGGCGCTCGGCGAACTCGCGCTTGATGGTGTGATCGACCAGCAGGAAGGCCGTCCCGTGGGCCAGCTTGCCGTGATACCTGGGCACGCTGATACCCATGCCCACGGTGTTGGCGTTCTTGGCGTCAAGCCACGCGCGCAACTGCTCGTCGCTCATCGACAGGAAGGGCTCGCGCGGGTCGATGAAGCAGAAGCCGCCGGGGATCTCGAAGTTGACGTCATGCGCGCGGCGGATGGCGTTGACCATCTCGAAGTAGCCCGTGGTCGCGCTCGGGTAGATCTCCCAGCGGTAGGTCTCGGTCGCTCCCGCCGCCAACGCGCCGTCGCGGTCGCGGATGCCCGCCTGGCTCTCGTCGGCGAAGACGTAGGCGTGCGCGCGCAGCACATCATCGTTGGGCGTGAGCGCGATCTGGCTGCCCTCGAAGATCGCCAGCGCCGTGGGGTTGGCGGGCTCGCGCACCTGCGCGGTCTTTGCCGGCGGGTGCAGGCCCGCAACGTAGATGTCACGGGCGTCGGTTACGTCCACCGTGTGCCGCTGCAGCAGCGCGATGTCGCGGCCCGAGGTGTTGGTGATGGTGTCCTCGACCGCGATGTACTCCTCGCGCGGGTAGACGCGACGTTCGAGGGTGTAGTCGGCCGCGGTCGCGCGCACCAGGAAGCCTCCCTCGAGCAGCCCCACCTCAGGCGACCAGCCCGCCTCGCCCTCCGGCCCGCCTGACGCGCCCAGCGTGTTCCACCCGCCGCGCTCGTGGCTGAAGCTCGACTCGATGGCATAGGTGCGGCCGCCGATGGTCACCGTGATGCCGCCGTCGGGGGTGCAGTTGGCCTGGTAATCCTCGCGGTGATCGGCCTCAGGCGCGATGAAGGGCAGCGGCCCGGTCGGCGCCTCGGCCCGCCCCGGCCCGGCCGGCGGTGGAGGCTGCACCTGCACGCGCAGGTCGGCGAGGATGACCGCGCGCGGGAAGTTGGGGTCGCGGATGGCATGGACGAGCCGGAGCGTGTTCTCGCCAGGCTGCAGCAGGCCGGTGATGTCAAGGTCGAAGGTGTAGGCCTGGCCGGTGCGGATGTAGTAGCGATTGTCGGGCTGGTTGTTGCCGACGAAGTCGGGCGAGTACATAAGCCGGAAGCCGCCGCTCCACCACAGGCTGATCTGGCCCTCGCCCCACTGCAGCTCCTGCGGCTTATTGACGATGCTGCTGCCGGACAACTCCTGGCCGTTGAGGTAGACGAGGAGCGCGCCGGTGTGCCCGGCCTGAGTCTCGTTCTCGAGCCGGCCGCGGAAGTGCACCACCGCGATCTGGCCCTCGGGCACCGCGGGCGCATCAAAGGTGTAGGTCACCTCGTCCGCGGGGGGGATGGCGACCTCGTCGGCGAGGTCAATGGTCTGCGCCGCGCAGATGCCCGCGCAGGCGGTGATGGTCAGCAGGACGATGATCGTGCGCATGTGTGCCTCACTCCCTTGGGCAGCGGCCGGCGGCCAGCTACCAGCTACCAGCTATCAGCGGTCGGCTATCAGCGAACGACAGACGGCGCGGGTCATGGCCACCGGCGGCCGGGCCTCACCCCGTGCACGGTACCGGCGGCCGCCCGTCGGCCGTTGCCGTTGTGCCCCCGACGCCCTCGTCGGGGGGGGCCGCATGGCCACTGCTGTCGCCGTACGGAGGAGCGGCGTTGCCACGCCGCCGGGTGGCTGTCGCCTGGGCGGTTCGGGCGCCCTCAGCGGTCAAGCGTCGGCGGCTCGGGCAGCATCCACCCGAGCAGCAGCAGGTTCCGCCCGACCAGCCCCTCCGTCGAATCGCCCACGTGCTTGATGACCGCGAGGTCCACCAGCGGCTCGCGGTAGTAATCGGCGATGAAGTGCCCGGTGACGCCCTCGGCCTCCACGTAGCGATATGCGTACTGCGAGACGTAGGTGTTGGTCCCGCGGCTGAAGTAGTACCACGGGCCGTCGCCCACCTGCCGGTACTGCGTGCGCCGCCGGCCGCGCACCCGCGCGGTACGTGTGTTCCCGGCCCCCCATCGCTTCCGTCCTCGCAGGGGCGCAAACACCGATCAATACCCGAACCGGGTCAGAACCTCGACGCTGCGAATCGCAAGCGGCGCTTCCACGCAGGGGTTCCGCGACTCCACCGTGAGGCGCAGGTCATTCCACCCTCTTTTCAGCACGTCGGCAACGGGGAAGTCCAGCCAGCAGTCGTTGTAGTTGTAGCGCACCGTCGCCGACGCCGCATCGAGGCGCGCGCCGTTGAGCTCGAACCGCACGCGGTCCAGCGACGTCAACTGCTCGACCATCACGCGCAGGATGGCTTGCAGACGCCGCCGCAGAGCCGGAAGGTCATCGGCGATGTCGATCCGGATGCGGGCCGTGTCACCGTGCCTGGCGACTTCCATCGGCAGGTTCCCTCCCCTGCCGGACGGCCCGACCAGGTAGTGCTTGTCCAGTCCCGCGAGACCGGCGGGGTCCCCGATCTCCTTCCACGACTGCGGGTCGAACCGGTCGTCTTTGGCGAATTTGATCCAGTCCTGGTTCCAGATGTAGATGCCGTCGGCCCCTGCCTGCCAGTGCCGCGCCGCCACTGCGCGATGCATCTCGGTCGAGTAGTAGTCGCCCTCGCCGAACAGCACGTGAGCCGAGCGCGGGCGGCTTTCCTTGAAGCCATCCAGATTCTGCGCCACGATCTTGCAGTCCGTGCCGGCGGCGAGTTCCCTGTACTCCTCGATGGGCAGCCGGTAGTTCCATCCGCCGCCCGTTCCCGCCACCACCACGATATCCACGATGTGCTCCCGGATCCACGTGCGCACGTCCATCCCCTCGCGCCGCGTTCCGTCCAGATCGTACGGCACGCGCACGGAGAGGAACAACCGCCTGCCCGCCTCTCCCCCCTTCTTCTCCAGGAGCGCCTTGGTCTCGCGCAGCATCGTCGTAATGTGATGCGCTCCCTCCTCCCCCTCGCCGGGACGGAACAGGATCGGCCAGCGGCAGAAATCGAGGTCAACGCCGTCAAGGTCGTAGTTGGCAACCGTCTCGGCGACCATGGCCATTCGGTAGCGACGGACCTCCGGCACCGCGAAGTTGTAGGCGAACTGGCTGTAGTCGCCCACACTGGGCCCGAGCAGCCAGTCCGGATGAGCCTTCTTGATCGGACTCATGTTGGGGTCGTCCAGACCGCCCGGCAAACGGTGGTCATGCCCGTCGTTGAAGCGGAAGCCCAGGAACACGTCCATGCCCGCCGCATGCCCGTGCTCGATGATCACCTTCGGCGGATCGGTCCCGCGATCGATCAGCTCCCGGGCGTTCTCGTAGATGCGCCACTCACCCGCGGTCTTGAAGCTCTGCCGGCCCTGCCCCCAGACCGGCCCGACCCGGGTGGGGTGCGAGAACCAGTCCGTCAGATGGCTGCTGGCCGTGCCGAAGTAGGGGTCGGTGTTCATCTGCCAGTACAGGGTGTCGACCATCGCGCCGCGCAGCGGATCGATCGCATTGCGCACGAGTCCTTCAACGCCGATAGGCGCCTCCATGTCGGCGCCCTGGAGCGAATTGCCGCAGTAGCCCATGATCAGGCGGCGCGGCGCTGGATATCTCTGCCCGTCAGGGGATTGTTCCTGTGTCATACCTGTCTCCCAAGAGGATGTCCGTGGGTCTGTGGTCATCCCTCCGCTTGCCGTTGAAGGACTCGACGTACTCGTTCTCCCACGGACTGCTCGGCTCTATGGAAGGCGCCTTGACGCTCAGGCCAATCAGCCACTTGCGTACCTTCGCTTCGCGTCACCGCGCGCCCTCCGCCATGACCACCGCGATCTCGTCGTCGGTCAGCGACAGCTCGACCGCGGTGTGGCCGTCCACGGTCGTGTTCGCGGGCACGGTACGTTGCAGTGTCCCGTCCGGGCCCGCGTAGATGTACGCGGTCAGGTGCCGGTCGCGGCCGAGGGTGAAGGTCCCCGACGCGCAGGTGACGATGCGGTCGTCGCCGATGACCACGCCCGGGTAGAGTTCACGCACCGTAATCGGGAAGCAGCGCTTGAGCACGTGGTCGCCGTGCAGGTACTTCCAGTAGTAACACAGCAGCAGCCCGCGGCGCAGGAACTCCCTGGTGTCCTGCCAGATGCCCCGGGTGGCCTTGACGTTGAGCGACATGGGCGTGCGGCAGCACTGCGCGGCGGCCAGCAGGTAGCTGTCGTAGGAGCCGTACGGCTCGGCGAAGTGCACGATCGGGAGCCGCGCGGTGGTCAGCGTGCCATCGAACTGGTTGGCGAAGATGGTCGCGCCGCGCGCCACCAGCTCCTCGATGAGCGCCACCTGGAAGTCGCGCGCCATGAGCGGCACCAGGCCGACCTTGCGCACGATGCGCCCGTCCTCGTCAAGCAATGCGCTCATGCCGTCCTGGTGATTGAAGGACACGCGCGCGCGGGAGTGATCCCACTCGTCGAGGTAGATGCCGTCGAAGCCCAACTCGTCCATGTACAGGCGCATCGCGTCCATCAGGTGCCGACCGCAGGCGTTATCGAGGGTCGGGAGGACGTTGTAGAGCCAGCCGGAGCGGTAGGCGACCGGATCGCCCCAGGCGTCGCGGATCAGCGCGCCGGGCAGCCGCGCCTCCAGGTCTTCAAGCGTCCGGTCGCCGACCAGCCGGCACAGGTGGATGTCCATGTAGGGCAGGCACTCGACCTGAGCGCCATCCGCGCGGACCTGCTCGCGCCAGGCGACGAACGGCTGCAGGCCCTCGCGCAGCAGCTCCAACTCTTCGTTGCCGTAGAGCGCGCCGGGCCTGCCGTCATCGAACGGGATGTTGGCGGTCGTCGAGGCCACGTCGATGCCGGTGTCGGCGAGCCACTGCGCGATCTCCTCGGGGCCTTCGAGGCGCACGTCCTCGTACATGCGCTCCTCGCTCGACGGGTGCACGAAGCCGAACAGGCCGGGGATCTCGCCGAACAGCTCCCAGTCGTGGCGCAGCGCGTTCACGAGCCCGAAGTAGCCCGGCTCGGTCAGCGGGAAGATCTTCCACACCAGCGTGCGGCTCGCGCCGGGCGCGAGGTAGAGCATGTCATCGCCCATCGCGACCATGCTGTCCCAGACCAGGAACGAGCCCTGGTTGCGCAGGGCGTCGTCCTCCATGACCAGCCCGACCGCGCTGGCGTCGCGCTCGACGTAGGCGGTGGGTGTGGCGGCGGTGCGTCGGCCTTCGGTGGGTGAGGTGCTGGCCCAGAAGCGCATCTGAAGCTGGCCCGAGATGCGGAACTCGCGGATGCCCGCGATGTCGCCCACATCCAGCGCGTTGACCACCATCACCGGCAGGTCGGCGTCGGTGCGGTTGGTCAGCTCATCGCGCACCTCAACGTTTGAGCCGTGGCGCAGCACCGAGCGGCGCAGCGACAGCTCGGGCGTCTCGCAGGTGATCTCGCCGCCCTCGACCGCGAAGCTCGCCCAGCCCTGCACCGGCTCCTCGCCGATGGGCAGCCACGGCCCGCCGGCGGTGCGCAGCCATGAGCGCGCCTCGTAGCAATCGCGGCCCACGGTCACCGCGATGCGCCCGGTGGGGCTGACCGCCAGCTCGTACTCCTGCGCCCAGTCGGTGCGCGGCGCCACCACGCCGACTTCCGGCTCCCACGGGGTGTCGGTGCGCAGCGTCGCCTCGGCGCCGCGATGGTAGCCCAGCGCGCGGCGGCGGAACTCCTCCAGCCCGCGGCTCTCGGTGAGCACCGGTTCGTCGGCCAGCGACGGGGCTTTCGGGAAGTCGTCGCTGTGCAGCAGCCGCACGTCACGGAGTTGCACCGTCGCCTCGGGGTCGGTGTGGTAGACGCTCTGGAAACCGACCGTGTTGCCGGTCGGGCGCAACAGGTCGGTGATGTCGAGGACGAAGGCGTGCACGAAACCCTCGGCGACATCGGTGCGCTCCCAGGCGTAGTAGGGCAGCACCCACGCGGCCTCGCCCGGCGAGTACCAGGCGATGCGCCGGCCGCTGGAGAACAGGTAGTAGTCCGGCTTGTTGCGCAGGCGCTCGAGCGAGGTGGGAAGGCCGTTGACCGCCACCTGCAGCGCCGTCGCCGAGCCGGTCTGGTAGCGCGCCTGGATGCGCGCGCGGAAGCTCAGGAACACCTGCTCGCCCAGGTCGGCGCGGTCGGGCAACTGCAGCGTCAGCGTCTCCTGGTAGGCGATCTCACCTTCGGCGCACAACTCGATCGCGGCCTGCTGCGCCGCGGCCTCACTGCAGGCCACGAGCACCACTGCTACCGCGGCCATCACGATCACGGTCACGTGACATCGCATTACGCGCTGCTCCTTCCCCCGGCTTCCCCGCATGCCATCATGCGCGCCCCGAACTTCGCCTGCCCACGCGCATGGCGTTGCCGGGAACACGTCGTGGCATTGTGTCGGCGGCACGGCTGGAGCGATCGCGCGGGCGTCCCATCTCCCACTACGCCTGAGGCCACTCAAACATCACGCCCAGGGCATCCCCGCGCTCGCCGATGGCCGTCGGGTAGGCCTCCGCGGCCCGGTCGTACGGGAAGCGATGGGTCACCAGCGGCCCCAGCTTCATCCGCCCGCGCGCCGCCAGGTCGAGGAAGAGCGCGGCGTTGGCGCCGCGGTGCCAGCGGTTGCGCCCGTCGCCGGGCTCGGGATGCGCGGAGACGATCGCGCCCACGCAGTTGAGCGCCTTGAGGTGCAGCTTCATCATGTCCACCGGCGCGGGCCAGCGCGGCGAGCCCAGCGCGACCACGGTGCCGAACCGGCGCGCGAGGTCGAAGGCGGTGTCGTAGGTCTCGGTGCGGCCGGTCACCTCGAAGACGAAGTCCGCGCCGCGCCCCTCGGTGAGCGCAAGCACCTCCGTCCGCACCTCGCAGGCGGATGGGTTGAGCGCGTGCGTGACCACGCCGGCATCGCGCGCGAGGCCCAGCCGGAAGTCGTCGAGGTCGATGCCGATGATCGGGCCGGCGCCGGTGAGCGCGAGGTAGCGGCAGGCGAGCTGGCCCAGCACCCCCAGGCCGATGACAGCGACCGCCTCGCCGAGCTGCGGATGGCCCATACGCACGCCGTTGAGCACCGTGCAGCCCAGCACGCAGAAGCTTGCGTCCTCGTCGCCGACGCCCTCGGGCACCGGCCAGAGCACGGGATGGCTCTCGGGGAAGGCGCTCAGTAGCTGGTGCCGG
This sequence comes from Candidatus Zipacnadia bacterium, assembly GCA_029820295.1. Classification (GTDB taxonomy): domain Bacteria; phylum Armatimonadota; class Zipacnadia; order Zipacnadales; family UBA5352; genus JALGVA01. The sequence goes on along the minus strand of JALGVA010000079.1, from coordinate 9,663 downwards.
GCGCTCGAGGTCACGCGGTCGCCGATGCGGAAGCGCTCGACTTCGTCGCCGACCGCGACCACCTCGCCGACGTTCGAGTAGCCCGGCACGTCGGGGTAGCGTGGCACGACCGTGCCGTCGTCGCGCGTCCACTGTCGGCCCACGTAGGACGAGCCCTCAGTGCCGGCGCTGATGAGCGAGCAGCGCGTGCGCACCAGCACGTCGCGCGGGCCGATCGCGGGCACGCCCGCATCGACGATCTCGACCGTGCGCGGCGCGGTGAAGGTGACCTGCGGGTTGGCGGCGGCCATGGTGGGACGCTCCTTCGCGGGCGGCAGTCGGCGCCTGAGCGCGGCCACCGATGTATTCGCCCCACAGACACGTGCGCCTCCGCGTGAGGTACGCACCTCGCGCCCGGCGCCGCCAGTAGCCCACCGACCGTTCGGATTTGACGCGAGGGCAGCGCGCCCGCTACAATGCCGGGTGGTGGCGTTCAGTTGCGGAACTGGAGGGGCGGCTGGTGTTCAGACCATGAGACTGCCCTTTGAGGAGCTTGCCGAACTCGGCGGAGGCGTCAATGACCTCCAGCCCGAGGATCGGGCGGTCCATCGGTGGTATAACTTCGTGCTCTCCTTCCCCCCTCATCTGGTGCGGCAGTACCTCGGCAGCTTCGGCACCGGCCCGGGACAAAGCGTCCTCGATCCATTCTGCGGCACCGGCACGACTCCGGTGGAGTGCAAGAAGCTCGGCATTGCCGGCATCGGCATCGAGGCTATCCCGATGTCGCATTTCGCGAGCAGCGTCAAGACCGACTGGACGCCAGACCCGGATGGTCTCGTCGCACACGCGTGCTCTGTCGCCGATCACGCCCGCGAACTCATTGCCGCCGACCAGTCGGGCTGGCAGCCCCGTACCGCGGATGGCCTGCGTACGCTGCCGCCTGACAAGCTGCGGCTGCTCATCAAGCATTCCATCAGCCCTGTGCCGCTGCACAAGACGCTTGTCCTCATTCAGGCCATCGAGGGAGCCCACGACTCGAGCTTCTCCGCGCACGAGCTCCTCGCGCTGGCCAGCGTCCTGCCGACAGAGATCGGGAACCTGCGCTTCGGCCCCGAGGTGGGCGTCGGGCAGATCCGAGAGGACAGCCCCGTCGTGGACGTGTGGCTGGCCGAGATCAAGGCGATGGCCGACGACCTCCGTATCGTGGGTACCGGCGGAGACACGCCGTCGATGGTGTGTTGCGCGGACGCTCGCCGCCCGATGCAGGTCCTCGAGGAGCGATCGATCGATGCGGTGATCACGTCGCCCCCCTATCCGAACGAGAAGGACTACACGCGCATTGTCCGGCTCGAGTCGGTTCTGCTTGGCTTCATGGACGACAGGAGCGGGCTCCGCCGCACCAAGCAATCGCTGCTGCGCTCGAACACCCGGAACGTATTCAAGGCCGACGAGGATCACACGCTGGTGAAAGGCCATGAGAGCATCCAGCGCATTGCTCGCAAGATCGAGGAGCGCCGCATCGAGCTGGGCAAGACCTCAGGCTTCGAGAAGAACTACTACCGGGCAGCCCTGCTGTACTTCGGCGGCATGAAGCGCCACTTCGCCGGTCTGCGCGCCGCTCTGCGCCCGGGCGCCCGACTCGCGTATGTCGTCGGCGATCAGGCCTCCTACCTGCGTGTTATGATCCGCACGGGCCAGTTGCTGGCCGAGATCGCGGAATCGCTCGGGTACGAGGTCGAGGGCATCGACCTGTTCCGCACACGGATGGCCACCGCGACGCGCGAGCAGTTGCGCGAGGAAGTGCTGATTCTCAGATGGCCCGGGTAGGTCCGGGGAGGGAGTGCATTGGCGGGCTCACGGTATGAGCGGATCATCGAGAAGGTCTTCTTCGACCACCACGTGGCCGGCAGCGATCGTGTGCCCTTCGGTCGCGAGGAACTCGATACGGCGGCCGATGCGCTGGGCATAGACCGCGTGAACAACCCGCCGGACATGATCTACTCCTTCCGCTACCGCGTGGCCCTGCCCGACGCCGTGCTGGCCACGGCCGACCCCGACCACACATGGGTCATCCGCGGCGAGGGCAAAGGCCGTTACGCCTTCGCTCACGTGCGCGACTTCCGTCTCGCACCGAACCCGGATCTGGTCGTCACCAAGATCCCCGACGCGACGCCCGGGGTGGTTGACATGTACGCACTCGGGGACGAGCAGGCGCTCCTCGCCAAACTACGCTACAACCGGCTCCTCGACGTGTTCACTGGCCTGACCTGCTACTCGCTGCAGAACCATCTTCGGACCACAGTCGGCGGGAGCCAGATCGAGACGGATGAGGTGTACATCGGCCTTGATTCCCACGGCGTCCACTATGTCCTTCCGGTAGAGGCCAGGGGCGGCTCCGAGACCCTCGGCAGAATCCAGTTCGAACAGGGACTGGACCTGTGTCGCGAGAGGTTCCCGCAGCTTGTGCCCCGATTGATCGGCACGCAGTTCGCCCCCGACGATCGTATCGCGCTTTTCGAGTTGGAGGAGACGGACGAGGGCTTCGGCATCGTCGTCGAGAGGCACTACCGGCTCGTCCCTCCCGACGAACTCTCCGAGGATGAGTTGCGTCAGTACCGGCGTCGTCTGGGGTAGGTCGCGCGCCGCCGGGCGGCAATCCGCTGCCGACGCTGCCGCCGGGAGCGGTCTTGAACTCCCCGGCGATTTCAGCTACAATGCAGGCATCGTGGGGCAGCGTCCCCCGACCTGAACTCCTGCGTCGCAGCTTGAGCTGGACAACGCAACGCGTCCCGAGTGGCCGACCGCTCGGGACGCATACTGGTAGTGGCCTATGCCACGACGGGAGTTGCTTACCGTGCCCAAGATCCGGATAGTCGATGTGACCAACCGCGACGGCGAGCAGACCGCCCGCATCGTGCTGTCGAAGCTGCAGAAGACCGTGATCAACCTCATCCTCGACGAGATGGGCATCTACGGCTCCGAGCTGGGCTTCCCGCTGAGCCCGCACGAGACCAACTACATCAACAGCAACGTCGAGCTGACCCGCCTGCAGAACGCCGATGGCGAGCCGGTCATCAAGCACCTGCGGCTGGAGGGCTGGTCGCGCGCGGTGGCCGCCGACGTGGAAGCGGCGCTCGCCAGGACCGAGCTGACCCACCTGAACCTGTCAATCTCCACCTCGCAGCAGATGCTGGAGTGGAAGTTCCGCGGCAAGTTCAGCCGCGAGGACATCATCAAGATGATGACCGACGCGGTGACCGCGGCGCTCGAAGGCGGCTGCACCTCGGTCGGCATCAACGCCGAGGACGCCTCGCGCACCGACCTGGAGTTCCTCAAGGACTTCGGCCTGGCCGGTAAGGAGGCGGGCGCCGAAATCCTGCGCTACTGCGACACTCTCGGCTACGATGATCCGTTCACCATCGCCGAGCGCATGGCCTGGCTGGCGCGTGAGGTGCAGATGTCGCTGGAGACGCACTGCCACAACGACCTGGGGCTGGCGGTCGCCAACTCGGTCGCGGGCGCCGTCGCGACCTGCGAGGCCGGCCAGGACGCCTACATCAACACCACGGTCAACGGCGTGGGCGAGCGCGCCGGCAACGCCGACCTGGTGAGCTGCATCCTGGCGCTCAAGTATTCTTCGGGCCTGGCCGGGAAGGGCTACCTCGATGAGGCCATCGACACCACCAAGGCCTACAAGCTGGCGCGCTATGTGGCCAACTCCTTCGGCTTGCCCATCCCCCTCAACCAGGTGGGCGTGGGCGCCAACGCCTTCGCGCACGAGTCGGGTATCCACGCCGACGGGGCGCTCAAGGACCGCCACAACTACGAGCTCTACGCCTTCGAGGACCTGGGCCGCGGCCACGATGAGCTGAGCAAGACCGGCCGCGAGATCCTCACCGGCCAGCACGGCGGCGCGGCGGGCCTGGAGTATGTCTACAGCCACCTCGACCTGGCCTTCCGCGATGGCGAGCACGCGCGAGAGATCCTCAACCTCGTGCAGTACGCCAACCTGTCCAACCAGCAGCCGCTCACCGAGGAGGAGCTGCGCTTTATCTACCATTACCCCGAGATGGCACGCAGGCTGCTGACGTTTACGCCGTAAGCGGCCACCGCCTGCAGACCACCAACGCCCCTCCGCCATCGGCGGAGGGGCGTTTTCGCTTCCATCCGCCACCTCGATCATCGCAGCTTGATGTTGAAGGTGGCGTGGCGATAGGGTAGAATGATGGCGCGCTACAGTGTGCGATGGTACACGGGAGACGAGATGATCACGGCCGACCGCAGCGTCATCGGGGTGGGGCTCTACACGGCATCTCAGGCCGCGGGGATCATCCGCGTGAGCTTGGAAGGCAAGGAGAAGCTGCCTTCCACCAGCACGATCCGTCGCTGGCTCCGCGGAACCGTCGTCCCTTACGGCGAGGAGCGCCGAGAGTACGCGCCCATCGTTCAGGACCAGATCCCGGGCGATCCGCACTTCTCCTTCGTCAACTTCATCGAGCTGTGGTTCATCACGTTCTTCCGCAGCGAAGGAGTCTCGTTCCAGGTCATCCGCAAGGCGGCCGAGGAGGCGACACGGCTTCTCGGGCCGCACCCCTTTGCCCTCCATGGGTTCAGCACCGATGGCGCCTCCATCTTCGCCGACCTACGGGAGAGGGGTACGAGAATCGCGGGCTTGCCTGAGCGGACGGTCATGGAGGAGCTGAACCGGGGGCAGATCGTCATGCGCGAACTGGTCAAGCCCTACCTGCGGGAGATCACGTGGGGCGAGGACTTCGCCAGCATGTTCTGGCCGTGCGGTCCGGAGCGAGGAATCGTCCTTGATCCCACGCGCTGCTTCGGGCAGCCAATCGTGGCCGAGGATGCAATCCCTACTCGGGCTCTCTACCGGCGGCACAAAGCGGGGGATGCGATGGAACTCCTGGCGGAGTGGTACCGCACATCGGTGGAGGCGGTGCGAGCGGCGATAGAGTTCGAGCAGCAGCTTGAGATGGCATGAAGTTCTTGTTCGACGAGAACTTCGACCATCACTTGGTCGAGTTGCTGGCCGCCACGTCGAACGCGGAGGTCGCTCATATCAAGGAGCACCTCCCGGAGGGCGTTCAGGACGAACGGATCAAGCAGTTCGCTGCCAACCACGGCTACGTCATCGTCACCGAGGATTTCCGCGACTTCTGGGGATCCCTGAGTGACTTCAGTGTGCTTGTCCTGTGCGGCAAACTGTGTCACCTAAGGAGCCGTCTTCTCGCTGACTGGCTGATTGAGCATTGGCCACGAATAGAGGCGGCCCTCGCCGAGGCTGAGCACCCCCTTGTCGCAAGCATCTACTACTCCGGGCGGTTGAAGATCGCCCGCAAGTGATAGCTCGGCCCTGATCCGCAATCACTGCTCGACGCCACGCCCCTGCGCCATCGGCGGAGGGGCGTTTTCGTGTCGCCGGGCAGGAGCTTTGCGGTCGGCGGGGAATGCCCCCTCGTTGCGAGCGCCAGTCCGACGCCAGGAGAGTCATCATGCGCAAGGAGTCGCTTCAGTTCCTCAAGGACCTGATCGCCGCGCCGTCACCCTCGGGCTTCGAGGTGCCGGCCCAGCGCGTAGTGCGCCGGCGCATGGCGCAGTTCGCCGACCAGATCCGCACCGACGTGCACGGGAACGTCATGTGCATCAAGAACCCCGACCACCCCCTGCGCGTGATGCTTGCCGGGCACTGCGACCAGATCGGCTTCATCGTGCGCCACATCAGCGATGAAGGCTACATCTACTTCGCCTCCCTCGGCGGCGCCGACCCCACCATCGTGGTGGGCTCGCGCGTCACCATCCACGGCGAGAAGGGCCCGGTGCTGGGAGTGATCGGACGCAAGCCCGTGCACCTGCTCTCGCCCGAGGAGCGCAACAAGCCGCAGCTCGAGATCGAGAAGCTGTTCATCGACATCGGCGCCAGGGACCGCGAGGCCGCCGAGAAGCTGATCGCGGTCGCCGACCCAATCACCTTCCAGGCCGACTTCCAGGAGCTGGACCGCGACTTCGTAGTCGCCGCCGGCTTCGACGACAAGATCGGCACCTTCGTGTGCATGGAGGCGCTGCGCATCCTGGCGAAGCGCAAGCTCGACTGCGGGCTGTGGGCGGTCTCGACCGTCCAGGAGGAGCTGGGGCTGCGCGGCGCGCAGACGAGCTGCTACGCCATCGGCCCGGCGGCGGGCATCGCGGTCGATGTCACGCACGCCAGCGACTACCCCGGCACCGACAAGACCCGGCAGGGCGACATCAAGGTCGGAGAGGGCCCGGTCATCGCGCGGGGGCCCAACATCAACCCGGTCATGGGCGAGCTGCTGGTGAGCACCGCGCGGGAGAAGAAGCTGCCGCATCACGTCGAGGCCGCGCCGCGCCCCACCGGCACCGACGCCAACGTCATGCAGCTCTCGCGCGAGGGCGTCGCGGTCGGGCTGGTCAGCGTCCCCAACCGCTACATGCACACGCCGGTCGAGATCGTGGCGCTGTCGGACCTCGAGAACGCCGCGAAGCTGGTCGCGGAGACGGTGGCGCAGATCAACGAGAAGATCGACTTCACGCCGCTGTGAGCGTGCGCGTTCCTTGAGCGACCACCCCGGAGGCCGGCGATGGTGCCGGCCTCCTGTCGTGGCCCGGGCTGTGTGCACAGCCATGTGCATTGGCGTCGGATCCGCTGTGCGAAGCCGGTGGGCCGGGCCGCTGAACGACGGTGAGCGGGACGGTGATGGAGGGTGGGTCAACTGCGCGATGGCTGGTGACGCGCAGGGGATGGGGCGTCGATAGCGTAGTGGGCAACCCGTGGATTACGCTGCTCAGCGCGCGGCCGCATGCGCTTACCCTCGTGAGGGCGTCGATCATGTGGAATACCGGGCGCCCGCTCCGTCGCCGACGCCCCCGGCGCCCCGCCCGGCCCGGCGGCGCATGGCTCTCCGGCCGCGTGCACCTCACACACGGGCGTGTGCGCCGGTGGGGATAACTGCGTGGAGTACGTGCATTGCTGTGGATGCCGGTGCGGACGGAAGAGTGGAAGCGCGGTGCAGTGGCGGTGGACTGTCGCTCTCAGCCGTCCGCGGGCACGTCCTCGAGGTAGACGCCATCGGCGCGCAGGCGCCGCTGGAGGTCGGCCGCCGGCACTCGCGCCATCTCGGTCCCGCCCGCCAGCGCCATCGCCGCGCAGGTCCCCACGCCCTGGCCCATGACCATGCAGTGCGTCTGCACCCGCACCGACGAGTGGCCTTCATGCGTCGAGGAGGCGCAACGCCCGACGACCGCAAGGTTCGGAATCGCCGCATTCAGGCACATGCCCAGCGGGATATGATAGCTGTCGCCACGCGCGACCATGTTGGTGTCACCGCGGTCCTGCCAGGTGGTGTAGCCGCTGCCCCGCGGGTCGTGAATGTCGATCATCCAGATGCCGTGACCGATGGCGTCGGGCTGCTTGGCCGCGCCCAGCACCATCTCGGCGGTGAGCGTCTTGCGGCCCGTGATCCGGCGGGACTCGCGGATGCCCAGACTGAAGCCGGTCTGCTCGACCTGCGCGGCCTCGAAGCCCGGCACGTGCTCGCGCCACCAACGCACGAAGCGAAAGACGCGCTCGCGGCCGAGCACGGTCAGCCGCGTCAGCTCCTCCTCGTCGAGCGGATCGCCGGCCACCGGGCACATGTTAGGGATCGTGCGGTTGCGGTAGCCGCAGGGCGAGGCGGTCTTCGAGGGCGGCAGCTCGCCGCGCTCGATGGCGGCGCGCATCTGCGCGCTGATGGCCTCGCGCCGGTCGGGGGTGAGCGCATCAAGCGCGGCGTGGTCGAGGCCGCACAGCCGGTACATCATGGTCATGCCCTGCACGCGCCCGTCGGCCTCGCGCCCGACCTCGAAGGGCACGCCGGCCTTCGCCGCGATGTCGCCGTCTCCGGTGGCATCGATGACGATGCGCGCGGTGATGGCCCGTCGCCCGCGCTTGGTCTCCACCAGCACCCCGTGGATGCGCTCATCCTCTACGATCGGCTCACCCGCGACCGTGTAGCACAGCACGCGCACGCCCGCCTCGTCGAGCATTCGGTGCAGCACCAGCGTCATGCCCTCGGGGTCGAAGTTGTGCGTCTCGTGTCGGCCCTCGACACTCGGGTAGGCCACACCCCAGCCCTCGGCCAGGGCGCGCTGAGTCGCCTCCTCCACGAGCCCGTTGATGACGATCTTCTCGCGGTCGCTGCGATGCCAGATGGTCACCAGCGCGCACGTCATCATGCCGCCCACGCGCGGCCAGCGCTCGATGAGCACGACCTCGGCGCCGTGGCGCGCGGCGCTCACCGCGGCGGCGACCCCCGCGGTGCCTCCGCCGCATACCAGCACGTCGCAGTCGCGCAGCACCGGCACGCGCGCCTCAGGCACGTGGATGTCCATGCGCGTCGCTCCCGGATCTCGACCTATCGTGACCGCCGCAGCGCCCGGCCGGGCGTGGCCGCGGTCACGTCGCCATCGCGCACCGCCGGCACGCCCGCCACGATTACATGCGGGATGCCCTCGGGGTAACGATGCTGGTCCTCGAAGGTCGCGGTGTCGATGATCTCCTCCCACGAGAAGATCGCCAGGTCCGCGATCTTGCGCGGCGCGATCTCGCCGCGATCGTGCAGGCCGAGCTTGCGCGCGGGCATCGAGCTGCACTTGCGCACGACCTGCTCGACCGTGAACAGGCCCTGGTCGCGGCCGTAGTGGCCGATCCAGCGCGGGAAGGTCCCGTAGTTGCGCGGGTGCGAGACGCCCCTGCCGAGCACGCGCAGGTGGCCGTCGGAGCCCGCAAACACGGCCGGGTGGCGCATGAAGATCGGGATGTTCTCCTCGCGCATGGAGAAGTAGATTACCGACACCCCGCCGCGGATGGTCAGCTCCAGCCCGACGCGCCACGGCTCCTCGCCGCGTTCCTCCGCCACCTGCGCGAGACTCTTGCCGTCGATCTCCGGCATGGGCTCGAGCGGCGCGAAGACCATCTTCTCCGGGCCGCCCAGGTCGGCGAGGTAGCCCTCCGCCCAGGCGCGGATCGACTCGGCGAGGTCCGCGTCGCGCAGGTACTCGAGGCCGCCGCGCTCCATCGCCTCGATGCGTGCGGGCACCGGCACGATGTTGGCGACGCCACCGAAGGCCGCCGGGTAGGGGTAGCGGTCGGCGGTGATGTCCAGGCCGCGCTCGCGCGCCTCGTCGATGAGCGCCAGCATCGCCTCAGCCTTGTCCCAGGCGCGGGCGCCCCAGGTCTTGATGTGCGAGATCTGCACCGGGCAGCCCGAGCGCTCGCCGATCTCGATGGCTTCGGCGAGGGCGTCGAGCACGGTGTCGGCCTCGTTGCGATGTGGGTGGCGTAGATGCCCCCGGCCTGCGCGATGGGCCGTGCCACCTGGGCGATCTCGTCGGTGGTGACGAAGTCGGGGAAGTAGCCGGTGGACATGCCGAAGGCGCCCTCGCCCATGGCCTGCGCGGCGAGCGCCTGCATGCGCTCGATCTCCTCGGCCGTGGCCGCGCGGTTGCCCACGTCCGCCTGCCCCCGCAGCGTGCCCATGCCCACCAGCAGCCCGTAGTTCTGGCGGATGGGCGCGGCGGCCACCGCGTCGAGGTGCTCACCGATGGGCCACGGGGAGCCGCCGCAGTTGCCGGCGATGAGCGTGGTCACGCCCTGGCGCACCTGGTTCTCGACCG
>JALGVA010000078.1 GCA_029820295.1 Candidatus Zipacnadia bacterium | reverse complement strand
GGCCATGCGCTACTGCGAAGGGCGACCTCCACCTCAGTAACACTTCCGCGACCACCCGTCTTATACGACCGAATGGAATAGCTCTCGCTCGCTCACCTAAAACCGATGCTCCTGCCCCCGCGGGAGCAGGGGTTGACAGGCTGAGCGCTGCATGCTATGATAGACCGTCCGAGCCCTGTGTAAACGTCGCTGCTGTCGTGCGGGTGCTAATCCCATAGCATCGTGTGAACACGCCAACCTCCCTCATTGACGCGGAGTGCGCCACAGGCCGCGCGCACGCCGCTTTAAGCGTGTACGCATGGTGCACTTCGCTTTCGTGCGGTAGCGAGGAGGCTTTCGGGTATGGCCCACGATCTGCCCCGTATCCCCAGCTCCATGGAACTGTCGTATGACCCGGCGGAGCTGCCCGACCTGATCAGCATTCAGACCGAGTCCTACAAGTGGTTCCGTGAGCACGGGCTGCGGGAACTATTCGCGAGTTTCAGCCCCATCGAGGACTACACCGGCAACATCGCGCTGGAGTTCCTCGACTACACCATCGGTGAGCCGTCGCGGTCGATGCAGGAGTGCCGCGAGCGCGACGCCACGTACGAGGCCCCGCTGTACGTTAAGGTGCGCCTGATCAACAAGGAGATCCCCGAGATAACCGAGAGCGAGGTCTACCTGGGCGAGCTGCCCATCATGACCGATCGGGGCAAGTTCATCATCAATGGCGCCAAGCGTGTCGTCATCAGCCAGCTCGCACGCTCGCCCGGGGTCTACTTCTCCGACACCATCGACTCGGCGGGCCGCGTGCGCTTCTCGGCCAAGGTCATCCCCTCCGACGGGGCCTGGCTGGAGATCGACACCGCCGCCAACGGCGTCATCTCGGTCAAGCTGGGACAGACGCGCAAGTTCCCGGTCACCGCACTGCTGCGCGCGCTGCAGTGGTTGGAGACCGACCCGGCCGCCGCCATTCCGCCCACGGGCACCGACGAGGAGATTCTGCGCGCCTTCGGCGAGGAGGAGACCATCGAAGTGCGGGCGCTGCTCAAGCACATCGAGGAACGCGAGCAGGAGGCTCTGCCGGGCATCGAGGTGCACGAGGAGTTCTTCGCCACCCGCACCGTGACCGACGAGGACGGCGAGATCGTCGTCGAAGCCTGGGAGGCGCTGGATATCGACTCGCTCAAGAAGCTGCGCTCCCTGGGCGTGGCCAAGCTGGTGGTGATCCGCGCGCCCTTCGAGCTGCGCGCCACGCTCGAGGACGACGAGAGTGGCACCGCGGAGCAGGGGCTGCTGGAGGTGTACCGCAAGATCCGGCCCGGCGATCCGCCCACCGTGGAGAGCGCCGAGTCGCTGCTCCACAGCTACTTCTTCGACGTCAAGCGCTACGACCTCTCGCGCGTGGGGCGATACAAGATCAACCGCAAGCTCGGGCTGGACGTGGACCCCGAGGAGCGCACCCTCACCCGCGCCGACGTGGTGGCCATGGTCCGCTACCTGCTGGGGCTGCCCCGCGGCGAGGGCGACATCGACGACATCGACCACCTGCAGAACAAGCGCGTACGTGCGGTGGGCGAGCTGCTGCAGAGCCAGCTCCGCACCGGCTTCATGCGCACCGAGCGCGTAGCCAAGGAGCGCATGACTTCGATGGACCCCGAGGAGATGGTGCCGGGCAATGTCATCTCCACCAAGCCCATCTCGGCGGCCATCAACAGCTTCTTCGGCTCAGGGCAGCTCTCGCAGTTCATGGACGAGGTCAACCCGCTGGCGGAGCTGGCGCACACCCGGCGCGTCTCGGCGCTGGGCCCGGGCGGGCTGAGTAAGCAGAGCGCCAAGCTCGAGGTGCGCGACGTGCACCACTCGCACTACGGGCGCATCTGCCCGGTGCAGAGCCCGGAGGGCCAGCTCGTGGGCCTGACCGGCTACCTGGCGTTGCATGCGCGACTCAACGAGTACGGTTTCATCCAGACGCCCTACCGGCGGGTGGTCAAGGGCGTGGTGACCGACGAGGTCACCTACATGACCGCCGACGAGGAGGAGGAGCGCTACATCGCCTCCGCCTCGGCCCGGCGCGACGACACGGGCAAGCTGATCGGCCCGGTGCAGTGCCGCTACCGCGGCGGCTTCGCGACCATCGACCCCGAGGAGGTCGAGTACATCGACTACTCGGCATCCCAGGTGTTTTCGGTCTCGACCGGCCTGATCCCGTTCCTGGAGCACGACGACGCGGTGCGCGCGCTGGCGGGCTCAAACATGCAGCGCCAGGCCGTGCCGCTGATCAAGACCGAGTCGCCGTGGGTGCGCAGCGGCATGGAGGGGCGCGCCGCCCAGGACTCGGGCGTGGTGGTGCTGGCCGAGAAGGACGGGCGCGTGGTCGAGTCCAGCACCCGTCGCGTGGTGGTCGAGTACGTGGACGGTACGCGCGGGGAGTACCCGCTGGAGAACTTCGTGCGCACCAACATGGGTACGTGTGTCACCCAGGCGCGCCTGGTGCGCGCGGGTGACCGCGTGCGCGCGGGCCAGCCGTTGGCCGACGGCCCGTCCACCCGCAACGGCGAGCTGGCTCTGGGCCGCAATCTGCGCGTGTGCTTCGTGCCCTGGGAGGGCTACAACTTCGAGGACTCGATCCTCATCAGCGAGCGCCTGCTCCACGATGACGAGCTGACCTCGATCCACATCGAGAAGTACGAGTGCGAGTCCCGCGACACCAAGCTGGGGCCCGAGGAGATCACGCGCGACATCCCCAACGTGGGGGACGACGCCCTCGCCGACCTCGACGCGACCGGCATCGTGCGCATCGGGGCGGAGGTGCGCGCCGAGGACATCCTGGTGGGCAAGGTGGCCCCCAAGGGCAAGTCGGAGCTGACCGCGGAGGAGAAGCTGGTCATCGCCATCTTCGGCAAGAAGGCCGAGGAGATGCGCGACGTGTCGCTGCGGGTGCCGCACGGCGAGAAGGGCGTGGTGATCGACACCAAGGTGTTCTCGCGGCACAAGTACGAGTGCCAGACCTGCGGCACCGTGCACGACTTCGGCAAGCAGCCTGAGAGTGAGCGCTGCCCGCGCTGCGACGGTAAGATGAAGAAGCTGCCGGGCGACGAACTCAAGCCGGGCGTGAACCAGCTTGTGCGCGTGTTCGTGGCCCAGCGGCGCAAGATCATGGTGGGCGACAAGCTCACCGGGCGGCACGGCAACAAGGGCGTCATCTCCAAGATCCTACCGGTGGAGGACATGCCCTACACCGCCGACGGACGGCCGGTGGACATCTGCCTCAACCCGCTCACCGTGCCCTCGCGCATGAACATCGGCCAGATCCTCGAGACCCACCTGGGGCTGATCGCCGAGGCCTACGGCCTGGAGTTCGTGACGCCCATCTTCGAGGGCATCACCGCCGAGGATATCATGGAGGGCATGGAGGCGCTGCGCCTGCGCATGCGGCGCGAGGCACTGATCAGCTACGCCGACTGCGAACTCAACCACTTCGGCGAGGTGGTTGACGCCTCGCTGCTGGACGGCGAGACCGCCGAGGCGATCGAGGCGCAAATCATCGAGCAGCTCTCCGCACACGACAAGGACGACCTCGAGCCGCTGGCCGAGTGGCTGGGGGTCAGCCCCTACGCGTGGAGCCGCGCCACCGACGAGCGGCCCTACGAGCTGATCGTCGAGGCCGCCGCCGCGAACGCCTACACGCGCGCGCAGCTCGATGGCGACACCGGGCGCACCACACTGTACGATGGTCGCACCGGCGAGGCCTTCAACCAGCCCGTGCTGGTGGGCTACATGTACATCCTCAAGCTCCTGCAGCTCGTCGAGGACAAGATCCACGCGCGCTCGACCGGCCCGTACTCGCTGATCACGCAGCAGCCGCTGGGCGGCAAGGCCCAGTTCGGCGGCCAGCGCTTCGGCGAGATGGAGGTGTGGGCGCTGGAGGCCTACGGCGCGGCCAACTGTCTGCAGGAGATGCTGACCGTCAAGTCCGACGATGTGGCCGGCCGCGTGGCGACCTATGAGGCCATCGTCAAGAACCAGAACATGGAAGAGCCCGGCGTGCCCGAGGCCTTCAAGATCCTGGTCAACGAGATGCGCGCGCTGGCACTGGACGTGAGCATCGAGGACCGGGCCGGGAACCTGGTGGACGTCAGCTCGGACACCGGCGACCTGCGCTAGCGCCCCGGCCCCGCGCCGGGAACACACAACGGACATGACCCCGCGGGCCTCGCCTGCAGGGGCACAAGATACGGGAGGCGATCGAACTTGCCCGTCTCCACCACAGAGTTCGAAGCAGTAACCATCGGCCTGGCCTCTCCGGAGGAGATCCGCTCGTGGTCGCGGGGTGAGGTGAAAAAGCCCGAGACCATCAACTATCGGACCTACCGACCGGAGCGCGACGGTCTCTTCTGCGAGCGCATCTTCGGGCCGGTGCGCGACTGGGAGTGCCACTGCGGCAAGTACAAGAAGGTCAAGTTCAAGGGCATCATCTGCGACCGCTGCGGCGTCGAGGTCACGCGCTCGAAGGTGCGGCGCGAGCGCATGGGCCACATCGAGCTGGCGGCGCCGGTGTGCCATAGCTGGTACCTCAAGGGCGTGCCCAGCCCGCTGAGCCTGCTGCTGGACATGTCGCGGCGCACGCTGGAGGAGGTGGTCTACTTCGCCTCCTACATCGTGACCGCGATCGACGGCCAGCGACTGCACAAGCGCCGGGCCGACATCCTCGAGGCCGTGGAGCGCGAGAAGGACGAGATCCGCGCCGCCCTGGACGAGGCCATCGAGCAGCTCCGCATCAGCTACGAGGAGCACCTCGCCGCGGGTGAGGAGGAGGGCGAGGAGGGCGAAGAGGCCGAGGAGCCGGCCCATGAGGACCTCGACTTCGACGACGAGGACCTCGAGGCCATCCTGGACAGCAGCTACGCGCGCCCGATACGCATCACCAGCGAGGAGGAGCTGTCGCGGCGCATCCAGGAGGAGCAGAGCGCCGCGACCCGGCGCATCGAGGACCTCGACGAGACCGTCGAGATGCTCTTCAACCTCGCGCCCAAGCAGCTCATCAGCGAGTTCAACCACCGCAACCTGCTCGAGCTGGTCGAGGTGCTGGAGCGCCAGCTCGGGGAGGACTTCGGCGCGGTGTTCCAGGCAGGCCTTGGGGCGGAGGCGATTCGCGAGCTGCTCACCCAGGTCAATCTCGATGAGCTGGCGCGCGAGCTGCGCAAGGAGATCGACGAGCACGGGGGCGCGCGCCGGGCGCGCGCGGTCAAGCGGCTCAAGGTGGTCGAGGCCTTCCGCAACTCCAAGAACCGGCCCGAGTGGATGGTGCTGACCGTGCTGCCGGTGCTGCCGGCGGAGCTGCGGCCGATGGTGCAGCTCGACGGCGGGCGCTTCGCCACCTCGGACCTCAACGACCTCTACCGGCGTGTGATTAACCGCAACAACCGCCTGCGCCGGATCATCGAGATCAACGCGCCCGAGTCGATCGTGAACCACGAGCGCCGCCTGCTGCAGGAGGCGGTGGACGCGCTCATCGATAACAACCGGCGTTCGCGCCCGGTGACGGGTAGCAACCGGCGGCAGCTCAAGTCCCTGAGCGACATGCTCAAGGGCAAGGAGGGGCGCTTCCGCAAGAACCTGCTGGGCAAGCGCGTGGACTACTCCGGACGCTCCGTTATCGTGGTGGGGCCTGAACTCAAGCTGCACCAGTGCGGGCTGCCGCGCGAGATGGCGCTGGAGCTGTTCAAGCCGTTCGTAATGCACGAGCTGGTGGAGAAGGGACACACTACCAACATCAAGACCGCCAAGCGCATGGTCGACCGCGTGGACCCGGTGGTGTGGGACGCGCTCGAAGTCGTCATCCAGGACAAGGCGGTGCTGCTCAACCGCGCGCCGACCCTGCACCGGCTGGGCATCCAGGCCTTCGAGCCGGTGCTCATCGACGGCAAGGCGATCCAGCTCCACCCGCTGGTGTGCCAGGCCTTCAACGCCGACTTCGATGGCGACCAGATGGCGGTGCACGTGCCGCTGTCCGCGCACGCGCAGGCCGAGGCGCGGCTGCTGATGATCGCGTCCATGAACCTGTTCAAGCCGGCCAACGGCGAGCCCATCGCCCACCCGGTGTACGACATCGTGCTGGGCTGCTACTACATGACGCAGCAGAGCGGCGAGACGCCGCCGGCCGAGAAGCGCCGGCACTTCGAGTCGGCCGAGGCGGTCATCAGCGCCTACGAGCACCGCAAGATCGACCTGCATGAAGCCATCGACGTGCGCATGCCCACCATCTCGGTGGTGGCCACCGACAAGAAGGGCAACGAGCTGGAGCTGCACCCCAAGGCCACCATCGAGCTGGAGCGCACCGTGGCCGACCACGTCACCCACGAGCATCCGGTGCGCGCGCGTGAGATCAGCTTCGAGGTCACCGACGAACTGGTCAAGGGCGTGGAGGCCGGGGAGGTGGTGGCGCCACTGCCCCTGACCGAGGGCTCCCAGGCGGGCGAGACCACGCCGGACGTCGAGGCGGCGCTGTGTGGCGCGCTCGAGTTCGTGGCCGCCGAGCAGTGCCTGGCGGGCCGCTGCTCGGTCGGCACCACGCTGACGGTGAGCGTCCGACGCGAGCTGCTGCTGACCACGGTGGGCCGGGTGCTGTTCAACCACCATCTGCCCTTCGACATGCCCTACTACAACGTGGACGTGGCCAAGGAGCAGCTCGGGCGGATCGTCACGGAGTGCTACCGCCGCTACGGCCAGCACCGCACCGCGCAGCTCGTGGACGAGATCAAGGAGCTGGGCTTCCGCTTCGTGACTGTGTCCGGGCTGAGCATCTGCCTGGACGACACGCAGATCGACACCGACAAGGAGCGCATCATCGGCCGCGCCGAGCGCGAGGTGGAGCGGATCAACCGGGCCGCCAAGGAGGGCGTCATCGCCGAGGACGAGCGCGAGCGCAGCGTGCTCTCGCGCTGGGAGCAGGCGCGCCAGGAGATCTCCGACAACATCCTCGAGTCGATCGACTCGTTCAACTCGCTGTGGATGATGGTCAACTCCGGGGCGCGCGCGTCGATGACGCACATCTCGCAGATCACCGGCATGCGCGGGCTCATGAGCGATCCCTTCGGCCGGCTGATCGAAGACCTGCCAGTGAAGAACAACCTGCACGACGGGCTGGACCTGCTGGAGTACTTCGTGTCCACGCACGGCGCGCGCAAGGGCCTGGCAGACACCGCCCTGCGCACCGCCGACGCGGGCTACCTGACCCGGCGCCTGGTGGACGTGGCTCAGGACGCCATGATCATGGCCGACGACTGCGGCACGTCCGACGGGCATACGGTCACGCCGATGTACGTCAACGACGTCTACTGCCCTTCGTGCGGCATGGTGGACTACCACCGCGAGGGCGTCTGCCGGTACTGCGGCGACACCGTGCCCGTGCCCGTGGATGACGAGACCTACCAGGGCCTGTACGACCGCATCGTGGGGCGCTGGGCGGCCGAGGACATCATCCATCCCGAGACCGGCGAGGTCATCGTCGAGGCCAACACCGAGATCATTGCACTCGCCGCGGAGGAGATCGTCGCGGCGGGCGTCAAGCAGGTGCGTGTGCGCTCACCGCTCACCTGCGAGCTGCCGCGCGGCATCTGCGCGCTATGCTACGGCCGCGACCTGGCGACCCAGCGGCTGGTGGAGGTGGGGACCGCGGTGGGGATCATCGCGGCGCAGTCGGTGGGCGAGCCGGGCACGCAGCTCACCATGCGCACCTTCCACACCGGTGGCGTGGCGGGCGAGTACATCACCGGGGTCGCGGACGTGAAGAAGCGCAAGCAGCAGGCGCTGCGCAGCCTGCAGGAGGACATCGACCAGGGCCGCGTGTCGCTGGACATGGCCGGCGGCGGCCGCACGCGCCGCAAGGCCATCAAGGACATGCTCAAGGTGCTGGAGACCTCGGTGCGCGGCCTGCTGCGCGTCGAGGAGCTGTTCGAGGCGCGCACGCCTAAGGGTCAGGCGATCACCGCCGACGTTGATGGCGTGGTGGCCGAGATCAGCGCGCGCGGCATGCGCACTGTGGTGATCCACTCCGAACACCCGATCACCGACACCGACATCATCCGCGGCGAGCGTCTGGCCGAGGACATCTTCGCGCCCGGCGACGAGGACGTACCGATCGCGCGGGCGGGCGAGAAGCTGCTCAAGAAGGTGCGCGAGCGGCTGAAGAAGCACGGCATCGAGTTCGTCAAGATCCGCACCGAACACCTGGTGCCCTACCGCGGCGACCTGCTGGTCTCCGAGGGCATGGAGGTACGGGCGGGCGACCCGCTGACCACCGGCCCGGTCGATCCCGAGAAGCTGCTGGCCATGCAGGGGCGCCAGGGCGTGCAGGACTACCTGTTGCGCGAGATCCAGCGCGTCTACCGCCAGCAGCACGGCATCAACATCAACGACAAGCACATCGAGACCATCATCCGGCGCATGCTGCTCAAGGTCAAGATCATCGACCACGGCGACACGCGCTTCCTGCCCGGCGAGCTGGTCGACCGCTTCGACTTCATGGCCGAGAACGAGCGCGTGAAGGAGCTGGGCGGCCAGGAGGCGACGGCCGAGCCGGTGCTGCTGGGCATCACCCAGGCCTCGCTGGCGACCGACAGCTTCCTGTCGGCGGCCTCCTTCCAGCGCACCACGCGTGTGCTCACCGAGGCGGCGTGCGAGAACAAGCGCGACCCGCTCTACGGGCTCAAGGAGAACGTGATCATCGGCCGGCTGATCCCGGCGGGGTCGGGGATGCCGGTGCACCGCGATCG
Organism: Candidatus Zipacnadia bacterium; assembly: GCA_029820295.1. Classification (GTDB taxonomy): domain Bacteria; phylum Armatimonadota; class Zipacnadia; order Zipacnadales; family UBA5352; genus JALGVA01. The sequence goes on along the minus strand of JALGVA010000078.1, from coordinate 13,362 downwards.
CGAGGTCGGCTTCTCGGGTGACGTGCTCGAGGACATCGCGGCGCGCGGCGCCAAGAAGCGGGCGACCGAACTCGAGAGCATGGAGCGGCTGCTGGGCGACGTCGAGGCCGCGGCCGCCAAGCGCGAGGCCCGGGCCAGCGAGGGCGGGGAGTAGCCGTCGCGACCGCGAACCTGCGGGCCGCCGGAGGGTGACTCCGGCGGCCCGTTACCTCCGGCCGCGGTCAATCGCGGGAAATCCTGAGAATCGGCCGGAATTGCCTTGACTCGGCGCAGGGGCGCCGGTATAATGATTCCTCGCTGCCCGGACAAGCGCGTCGCACACACGCACCCAGGGAAACGCGACTGCGAACTGTCCGTGGCGGCTTGATGCGGTGGGGCTGGGAAAACCCGGGTCGGATTGCGACGCACTCGTGACCGGCCATACATGACAAAGGGGCGCACGCCACAGCAAGGATTTCACCGAACCCACGGTGCCCGCCGACCATTGCGGGCGCCGCAAGCGGCGAGACTCTTTGATGGCCCCTCCGGTGCGAGGGGCGTTTTGCGTCCTTGTCATTTGCGTTCCGGGAGCCGTCACGGCCCACCAGAGCGGAGCAGCGAAGGGGAGCACAGCATGCCGACGATCAATCAGCTCGTGCGCAAGGGCCGCGAGAAGAAGGACAAGAAGGTCCGGGCGCCCGCGCTCAAGTTCAGCTGGAACGCCATCAAGCGCAAGTCCAAGCGCGTGGATGGCGCGCCGCAGCGGCGTGGCGTGGTGACCCGAGTGTGGGCGCAGACGCCCAAGAAGCCCAACTCCGCCCTGCGCAAGGTCTGCCGCGTGCGGCTCTTTAACCGCCAGGAGGTCACGGCCTACATCCCCGGTGAGGGTCACAACGTGGCGCCGCACAGCATCGTGCTGGTGCGCGGCGGCCGCGTCAAGGACCTCAACTCGGTCAAGTACCACGTCGTGCGCGGCACACTCGACGTGGCCGGCGTCGAGGACCGCCGGCAGTCGCGCTCCAAGTACGGAACCAAGCGGCCCCGATAGTCGCGCCCCGCTGCGACTGCCATGCGCGCAGTGCACGGTGGTGAAAGAGGTGCTTCGCATTGCCCAGGAAGGGCCCGGCACAGAAGCGTGAACTCAAGCCGGACGAGGTGTTCGGCAGCCGGCTGGTGACGCGCTTCATCAACAAGATACTGCTCGGCGGGCGCAAGAGCGCGGCCGAGAAGATCTTCTACGGCGCCATGCAGCTCGTCGCTGAGCGCACCGGCGAGAACCCGCTCGAGGTGCTGCGCAACGCGCTGCGCAACGTCATGCCCACTCTGGAGGTCCGGCCGCGCCGCGTCGGCGGCGCGACCTATCAGGTCCCCGTCGAGGTCGAGACCCGGCGCCAGCTCACCCTGGCCGTGCGCTGGATCGTGGCCGCGGCACGGGCGCGCGGCGAGCGCACGATGGTGCAGCGCTTCGCCGGCGAGGTCATGGACGCCGCCAACCGCGAGGGCGCAGCGGTGCGCCGCCGCGAAGAGATGCACCGCATGGCCGAGGCCAACAAGGCGTATGCCCACTACCGTTGGTAGTGGGCAGCGACGAGCCACGAGCAACGAGCTGCGAGCGAACGGCGACGGCCAACGGTAGCTGCCGACAGCGAACGGCGAAGGCGCACGGCAACGGCGAACGGCCACTGCGGCCGATCAGATAGAGAGTCGCGCGCACGTGGGTGAAGATTCGTGTCGTCTGAAGACGCGCTGAGGGCAACCAGGAATATCGGCTTCGCCGCGCATATCGATGCGGGCAAGACCACCACCACCGAACGCATCTTGTACTACACCGGCAGGGTGCATCGGATGGGGGAGGTCCATGACGGCGACGCCACGATGGACTGGATGCCCCAGGAGATGGAGCGCGGTATCACCATCACCTCAGCGGCCACCACGTGCCAGTGGAAGGACCACCGCATCAACATCATCGACACGCCCGGGCATGTCGATTTCACGGTGGAGGTCGAGCGCTCGCTGCGCGTGCTCGACGGCGTGGTGATCATTTTCTGTGCGGTCGGGGGAGTGCAGCCGCAGTCCGAGACGGTCTGGCGCCAGGCGAGCAAGTACAACATCCCGCGCCTGGCGTTCGTGAACAAGATGGACCGCATTGGGGCCGACTTCCACGACGTGTTGCACGAGATGCGCAAGCGGCTGGGCGCGGAGGCAGTGGCCGTCCAGCTCCCGATTGGCAATGAGGAGAAGCACCGCGGCGTGGTGGACCTGGTCGAGCAGCGCGCGTGGTACTTCACGGAGGATGAGGACGTGCCGCCCGAGGAGGGCGAGATCCCCGAGAAGATGCGCGACCTGGTCAACGACTTCCGCGAGCACCTGGTGGTGAGCCTCGCGGACATCAACCCCGATCTCGAGGCCAAGTTCTTTGCGGGCGAGGAGCCCACGGCCGAGGAGATGTGGGAGACCATCCGGCGGGCGACCATCGCCTGCGAGCTGGTGCCGGTGCTGTGCGGCTCGGCCTTCAAGAACAAGGGCATCCAGCTTCTGCTCGACGCGATCGTGCGCTACCTGCCCTCGCCGCTGGATGTGCCGCCCGTGGTGGGCGAGCACCCCGAGAGCGGCGAGCAGCAGACGCGTGGGCCCAGCGATGACGAGCCGTTCTGCGCCTTCGCCTTCAAGGTCGCCATCGACCCGTTCGTGGGCCACATCACCTACATCCGCTGCTACTCGGGTCGAGCCAAGGTCGGCGACCAGGTGCTCAACGCCGACAACGGCAAGAGGCAGCGGATCCAGCGGCTGCTGCGCATGCATGCGAACCGGCGCGAGGAGATCGAGGAGATCGGGCCCGGCGACATCGTCGCGGCGGTGGGCCTGGATCAGACCACGACCGGTGACACGCTATGCGCGCTCAACGCGCCGCTGGTGCTCGAGCGCATCGCGTTCCCCGAGCCGGTCATCTCGATGGTGATCGAGCCGCGGTCGCAGGCGGACGAGGAGAAGCTGGGCGCGGCGCTGCAGCGGCTGGCAATGGAGGACCCGACGCTGCGCCTGGACGTTGACCGCGAGACCGGCCAGCAGCTCATCGCGGGGATGGGGGAGCTGCATCTGGAGGTCGCCGTGGACCGCCTCAAGCGCGAGTTCGGGGTGGAGGCGAACACCGGTCGGCCGCGCGTAGCCTACCGTGAGACGGTGACGCGGCCGGCACGTGGTGAGGCGCGCTTCGTGCGCCAGACCGGTGGGCGCGGGCAGTACGGGCACGTGATCCTTGAGCTGGAGCCGGCGAGCACCGAGGACGGGCTGATCTACGAGGACCAGAGTAAGGGCGACGAGATCCCGCCCGAGTTCCGGCGCTCGGTGGAGGCCGGGGTGCGCGAGGCCATGGGGGCGGGGACGCTGGCGGGCTACCCGGTGGTCGGGGTGAAGTGCACGGTGCTGGGTGGTTCGTTCCACGAGGTCGACTCGTCGGACGTGGCCTTTCGCGTGGCGGCGAGCCGCGCCTTCCAGGATGCCTTCGCGGCCGGTGCGCCGGTGCTGCTCGAGCCGGTGATGGCGGCCGAGGTGGTCACGCCCGAGCAGTACTTCGGCGACGTGGTGAATGACCTGACCACGCGGCGCGCGCAGCTCGTCGAGGTCAAGACCACCGCAGGCAACACACGCACCATCGACCTGCGAGTGCCGCTGGTGAACATGTTCGGCTACGCCACGGCGCTGCGCTCGCTGACCCAGGGCCGTGCGACCTACTCGATGGAGCCGGACCGCTATCAGCCGGTGCCGGACGAACAGCAGCGCCAGATCGTGGGCTGACGAGCCCGCGCGATTGATGGGCCGGCAGGCCCGGAGGGACACGGAGATGGCGAAGGCCAACAAGATCCGCATCAAGCTCAAGGCGTTCGACCACAAGCTGCTGGACCGGTCGGCGCAGAAGATTGTGGAGACCGCCGAGCGTACCGGCGCCAAGGTCTCCGGGCCGATCCCGCTGCCCACGCGCAAGCACGTGCACTGCGTGGTCAAGCCGACCGCGCTGGGGCGGGCCAGCCGCACGATGGAGCACTTCGAGATGCGCGTGCACCATCGGCTGATCGACATTCTGGATTCGACCACGCGTACCGTGGACGCGCTCATGAAGCTGGATCTGCCCGGCGGCGTTGACGTGGCCATCAAGACCTACACGGCCTGAGGGCGAGACAGCGACGGGTAGTTGGTGACAGCCATGCCGACAGGATTGTTGGGCAAGAAGGTCGGGATGACGCGCATCTTTGACGAGGCCGGGAGGGCCGTTCCGGTGACCGTCGTCGAGGCGGGTCCGTGCGTGGTGGTGCAGCGCAAGACCGCCGCGAGCGACGGCTACGAGGCCGTGCAGCTCGGCTTCGAGCCGCTGCCGCCAACGCGGCTGAACCAGCCTGAGCTGGGCCACTTCCTCTCGCGCAACGTCGAGCCGCAGCGCTATGTGCGCGAGTTCGGCGTGGGCGCGGGCGAGGAGCTGGAGCCGGGCACGCAGGTGACGGTGGAGATCTTCCGGCCCGGCCAGCTCGTGGCGGTCACGGGCACGAGCAAGGGCCGCGGCTTCCAGGGCGGCGTCAAGCGCCACGGCTTCCGCGGCGGCCCCGCCAGCCACGGCTCCAAGGTGCACCGCACGCCGCAGTCGGCGGGCGCCACCGATGCGCAGCGCGTCTTCCCGGGCAAGCGCGGCCCCGGCCACATGGGCGCCGAGCGCTGCACGACCAAGGGTCTGCAGGTGGTGGGCGTTGACCTCGAGCGCAACGTGCTGCTGATCAAGGGCGCGGTGCCGGGCCCGCGCGGCGGCCTGCTGGAGATCAAGGCGCAGACGCCGGCGCAGGCCGAGCAAGGGAGCGATGAGTGATGCCCGAGGTGGCGCTCTACGACGCACAGGGCGAGAAGGTCGGGCAGGTTGAGTTGGCCGATGAGATCTTCGCCGCCAAGGTGAACCATGCGCTCATCCATCAGGCCGTGGTGGCGGTGGAGTGGGCGATGGCGCAGGACTCGGCACGCACGCTGCGTCGCTCCGAGGTGCGGCTGACCAAGGCGAAGTGGTACCGGCAGAAGGGCACCGGCCGGGCGCGCCACGGCGCGCAGTCGGCGCCGCTGTTCGTGGGCGGCGGCGTGGCGCACGGCCCCAGCGGCCCGCGGCGCCGGCCCAAGCTCACCCGCCGCATGCGCCGGCAGGCGCTGATGGCCGCGCTGTCGGCCAAGATGCACGACGGCGCCATCATGGTCGTGGACGAGATGGCGGTGGAGGAGATCTCCACGCGCCGCTTCGCGGCGCAGTTGGAGGCGCTGGGAGCCGAGGGCCGGGTGCTGATACTGCTGGGCGCGGACGAGGCGCGCGACGAGAAGCTGTACAAGAGCGGGCGCAACCTCCCGCTGCTGGTCATGCGCGAGGCCCCGCACATCAACGCGCGCGAGGTCATGCTGGCGGACACGATTATCATCAGCCAGGCGGGCCTGGCGGCGCTGAGCGAGAAGGTGGGCGCACATGCTTAGCAGCGAGCAGCTCAACTACTACCGGCAGATCATCCGCCGGCCGGTGGTGACCGAGAAGAGCATGCGCGACTCCGAGCGCCTGCGCACCTACACCTTCGAGGTCGATCCGTCGGCGAACAAGGTCGAGATCCGGCGCGCCGTGGAGGCGCTGTTCGGGGTGACCGTGACCAACGTGAACACCATGCGGGTGAGCGGCAAGGCGCGGCGGCGCAGCTATCGCCACCGGACCGGCCGCACCGCCGAGCGCAAGAAGGCCCTGGTCACGCTGGCGCCCGGCGATTCCATCGACGTCGTTGAGATGGGCGGCTAGACGGGCGCACTCGGCAGCGCGAGCGACAGGAGAGAGCAAGCGATGGCCCTCAAACATCATAATCCGACCAGCCCGGGGCGCCGGCAGTACATCCAGTCGGACCGCTCCGAGCTGAGCAAGAAGGCGCCCGAGCGCAGTCTGACCACCGGGCGGCGCAACTCCAGTGCCGGCCGCAACACGCGCGGCAAGGTCACCGTGCGCCACCAGGGCGGCGGGCATAAGCGGCGCCTGCGCGAGATCGACTTCAAGCGTGACAAGGACGGCGTGCCCGCCAAGGTGGCGGCGCTCGAGTACGATCCCAACCGCTCGGCGCACATTGCCCTGCTGCACTTCGCGGACGGCGAGAAGCGCTACATCGTGGCGCCCGACGGCATCCGCGAGGGCGCGACGCTCATGTCCGGGCCCGGGGCCCCCATCCGCGTGGGCAACTGTCTGCCGCTGGAGAACATCCCGGTGGGCACGGTGGTGCACTGCGTGGAGCTGACGCCGGGCAGGGGCGCGCAGCTGGCGCGCAGCGCCGGCGCCGAGGCGCAGTTCGTGGCGCTCGAGTCGGGCTACGCGCTGCTGCGGCTGCCCTCGGGCGAGATGCGCATGGTCGATGCGCGCTGCCGGGCCACGGTGGGCCGCGTGGGCAACGTGGACCATGCGAATGTGTCGCTGGGCAAGGCGGGCCGCAAGCGCTGGAAGGGCGTCCGCCCGACCGTGCGCGGCTCGGCCATGAACCCGGTGGACCACCCGCACGGCGGCGGCGAGGGCAAGGCGCCCATCGGCCACGACGCCCCGCGCAGCCCGTGGGGCTGGCGCACGCTGGGCACGCGCACGCGCAAGAAGAGCAAGCCGTCGAGCCGCTTCATCGTCCGGCGGCGCTACGGCCGCTAGCGGCGGAGCAAGCCGGCGCGCACAGGGAGCGAAACCATGGCCAGGTCACTCAAGAAGGGCCCGTTCGCGGATCAGCATCTGCTCAGGAAGGTCCGCCTGATGAACGATCAGGGGGAGAAGCGGATCATCCGCACGTGGTCGCGGCGCTCGACCATCTTCCCGGAGATGGTGGGGCACACCATCGCGGTCTATGACGGGCGCAAGCACGTGCCGGTGTACATCACCGAGAACATGGTCGGGCACAAGCTCGGGGAGTTCTCTCCCACCCGCACCTACCGGGGCATGCGCGGCGGGCGCTCCGATCGCGTCTCGCGCGTGCAGCGCGACTAGCAGCGAGGAGACAGCACGATGCAGGTCAAGGCACAGGCGAAGTATCTGCGGCGCGGGCCGCGCAAGGTGCGGCGGTATGCCCAGCTCATCGTCGGCAAGGACATCGATCAGGCGCGGGCCATCCTGGCGGTGCAGGCCAGCCCCGCCTGCCGGGAGCTGTCCAAGGTGCTCGAGTCGGCGGTCGCCAATGCAGAGAACAACCTCGGGCTGGACGCCGAGGACCTGATGGTCGAGAAGGCCTACGTGGACGAGGGCCTCACCATCCCGCGCATCAAGCCGCGCGCGCGGGGCCGCGCCGACCGGATCCGCAAGCGCACCTGCCACGTCACCGTCGTCCTCAGCGACGGCGAGGAGAGCGACGAGTAGCAGCAGGCCGCCGGTGCGCACTCGCCGGCGCCACGCCAGGGAGCTGACAGTGGATGGGTCAGAAAGTTCATCCCTACGGGTTCCGCCTCGGGATCATCCGTGACACCCGCAGCAAGTGGTTCGCCCAGGGCCGCAACTACCGCGATCAGCTCGTCGAGGACCTGACCGCGCGCAAGACCATCCTGGAGCGGCACCACCATGCGGGCATCTCGGACATCCTGATCGAGCGCGCCGCGGGCACCACGACCGTGACCATCGAGAGCGCCAAGCCCGGTATCATCATCGGGCGCGGCGGTTCGGACGTCGATCGCCTGCGCCGCGACCTCGACACCATCATGACCGGGCGCGTGCGGGTCAACGTCGAGGAGACCAAGAACCCCGAGACCAACGCGCAGCTCATCGCCGAGGAGATCGCCAGCCAGATCGAGCGGCGCGCGTCGATCCGCCGGGCCATGGGCCAGGCGATCGAGCGCGCGGTGCGCGCGGGCGTGGACGGCATCCGCGTGGCGGTGAGTGGCCGGCTGATGGGCGCGGAGATCGCGCGTACCGAGCGCGTGGGGCCGGTGGGCAGCGTGCCGCTGCACACGCTTCGGGCGGACGTGCAGCGCGGGTTCTCCGAGGCCGTGACCGGCTACGGGCACATCGGCGTGCAGGTGTTCGTGTGCAACGGCGAAATCCTGCCGCCGCCGCCATCGCCGCCTGCGGGACAGGTCATCGCCGAACCCGAGCAGGCCGAGGCGGAGGAGGGCCCGGCGACCGAGGAGGGCGGCGAGGCTGAGGCTGTGCAGGCGCCGGCGGCTGAGGCCGAGGTCGCGCCGGAGCCGGAGCCTGTCGAGGCTCCGGAGGCGGAAGCCGAGGCCGTGGAGGAGCCGGAGGCCGCGGACGCCGTGGCGGCGGAGGTTGAGGCCGACGTCGAGAGCGCCGAGGCCGCCGCCGGGGTCGCGGCCGAGACCGTGGCCGAGGAGGTCGCGGAGATCGACGAGCTGTTGACCGCCGACGCCGGGGAGGGCGAGGCCGTCTCGGCGACCACCGAGGAGGCGGCTCCGGAGGCCGAGGCGAGCGAGGACGAGGCGCAGGCCGACGATACGGCCGCGGCCATCGACGAGAGTGAACCCGCCGAGGAGGATGCCGGCGATGCTGATGCCCAAGAGGAGTAAGTTCCGCAAGCAGCAGCGCGGTCGCATGCGCGGCAAGGCGTACCGCGGCTGCACCGTGGACTTCGGCGACTTCGGCCTGAAGGCGCTGGAGCCGGCGTGGATTACGTCGCGGCAGATCGAGGCGGCGCGCGTGGCCATGACGCGCGCGGCCCAGCGCGGCGGCAAGGTGTGGATCCGCATCTTCCCGGACAAGCCCGTGACCAAGCGCGGCCAGGAGATGCCCATGGGCAAGGGCAAGGGCGCGCCGGAGTACTTCGTGGCCGTGGTCAAGCCCGGCCGCGTGATGTTCGAGATGGCCGGCGTGGACGCCGAGCTGGCGCGCGAGGCCATGCGCCTGGCGGCGCACAAGCTGCCGATCAAGACGGCGTTCGTCACCCGGGAGGGCCTTGAAGATGCCTGACGACGCGAAGACTACCACCGATTTCATCGAGCAGCTCCGCGAGAGCACCGATGAGGAGCTGCGCGACCGGCGGGCGCAGATCACCGAGAGCCTGCAGAACCTGCGCTTCCGCACCGCTTCGGGCCAGATCGATGACCCGAACCGGATCCGCAAGTACCGCAAGGCGATCGCGCGCATCAACACCATCCTGCGCGAGCGCGAGCTGGGCCTGCGCAGGGCCCGCTGACGGGAAGGCGAGGCACGATCATGAGCGAGCGCACCAGCCACAAGCCGACGCGCGAGGGCATCGTCATCAGCGACAGGATGGACAAGACCGTGGTGGTGCGGGTCGAGCGCACGACCCGACATCCGCTGTACCGGAAGGTGCTGCGACGCGGCACCAAGTTCAAGGCGCACGACGAGCGCAACGAGTGCCGCGTGGGCGACCGCGTGCGGATCATGGAGTGCCGTCCGCTGAGCCGCGAGAAGGCCTGGCGGGTCATCGAGATCGTTCGCCGCGCGCGCTAGACGGGCTGACGAAGTGACCGGGAGGAACCGCAATTGAGTTGGCAACCACAGGACCTGCGCAACGTCGCCCTGGTCGGACACCGCGGAGTGGGCAAGACCTCGCTCAATGAGGCTCTGCTGCACACCGCGGGGGCGATCAAGGCGCTGGGGTCCGTCGATGCCGGCACCGCCGTGGCCGACTACGAGGAGCAGGAGCGCGAGCGCAAGATCTCCATCGCGCCCGCCCTGTGCCATCTCGAGCACCGCGACACCAAGATCAACCTGGTGGACTGCCCGGGCTACTCGGAGTTCTACGTCGATGCCCTGTACGGGCTGTGGGCCACCGAGAACGCCCTGCTGGTGCTGGACGCGGCCGCGGGCGTCGAGGTGCACACCATCAAGATGTACGACGCGGCACGGGAGATGAACGTGCGCGCCATCGGCGTGGTCAACAAGCTGGACAACGAGCGCGCCGACTTCGAGGCCGCGGTGGCCAGCATGAACGATGCCCTGCCCGACTGCGAGGCCGTGGCGGTGCAGATCCCGATCGGCCAGGGCGCGAGCTTCGAGGGCGTGGTCGATCTGCTTTCGGGCAAGGCGTGGATGGGCGCGGGCGACGAGGCACCCGTCCCCGACGCCCTGGCCGATGAGGTGGCCGAGGCGCGCGAGCTGCTGATCGATGCCGTCGCCGCCACCGATGACGACCTGACCATGCAGTATCTCGAAGAGGGCGAGCTGACCCACGAGGAGCTGATCGGCGGGCTGCGCGCGGCCATCGCCGCGGGCACGCTGGTGCCGGTGCTGTGCACCAGCGCGACGCAGGAGATCGGCGTGCGGCCGCTGCTCGACTTCCTGGTCGATGCCGCCATCTCGCCGGCCGACGCCCCGCCGCGCGTGGCCATGAACGGCGACGAGGAGGTCGAGCTGACCGCCGACCCGGCGGGCGAGACCGCGGTGATCGTGGTCAAGACCATGACCGACCCCTACGTGGGCCGGGTCAGCCTGCTGCGCGTGCTGTCGGGCACGATCAAGGCCGACAGCGACGTGTACAACACCACCAGCGGCGAGCGCGAGCGCCTCTCGGGCCTGGCGGTGACGCAGGCTCGGGAGACGGAGAACGTGTCCGAGCTGGTTGCCGGCGACATGGGCTCGGCGGTGCGCCTCGAGGACACCGGCACGGGCGACACGCTCGCGGGTCAGGGCAGCAAGCTGCAGGTGCCGCGGCCGGATGCGCCGGACTCGATGTACGCGGTGGCGGTCACCGCCGCTTCGCGCGCCGACGCCGACAAGATGTCGGACGCGCTGAACCGCCTGACCGCCGAGGACATGGGCCTGAAGTACCAGCGCAACACTGAGACCGGCGAGCTGCTGGTCAGCGGGCTGGGGCCGATGCACCTGGACGTGGCCATCGCCAAGCTGCGCAACCAGTACGACGTGGACGTGACCATGAGCGAGCCGCGCGTGGCCTACCAGGAGACGGTGCGCCGCGCAGTGCGCGTGCAGGGCCGGCACAAGAAGCAGACGGGCGGGCGCGGGCAGTTCGGCGACGTGTGGATCCGGCTGGAGCCGGCCGAGCGCGGCTCGGGCTTCGAGTTCGTCAACGAGATCAAGGGGGGCTCGGTGCCGACGCAGTACATCCCGGCGGTGGAGAAGGGCCTGCGCGCGGCGATGAGCCGTGGCAGCATCGCCGGCTACCCGGTCGTGGACGTGCGCGTCACGCTCGACGACGGCTCCTCGCACCCGGTGGACTCGTCGGACATGGCCTTCCAGACCGCGGCGGGGATCGCGCTGCGCAATGCCATGGCCGAGGCGCAGCCGGTGCTGCTCGAGCCGATCATGAACGTGACCGTCACCGGCCCCGAGGACATCATGGGCGACATCATGAGCGACCTCAACGCCAAGCGCGGGCGCATCCTGGGCACCGAGCAGGTCGGGTCGATGCAGGCCATCAAGGCTCAGGTGCCACAGAGCGAGATGATGCGCTACGCGGCCGACCTGCGCTCGATCTCGCAGGGCCGCGCGAGCTACGAGATGTCGTTCTCGCACTACGAGGAACTGCCGGCGCATCTGACCGACCAGGTGGTCGCGGAAGCGAAGCAGCGCGAAGAGAGCGAAGACGAGTAAGGCGGCCGTGGCCGGGTGCCCCGAGCCGCAGCAGATGTGAGGGAAGCAGCAATGATCCAGACAACGACGCGACTGAAGGTCGCCGACAACTCCGGTGTGCGGTCGCTGTTCTGCATCCGCGTGATGGGACGCAGCCGGTCGCCGTACGCGTCACTGGGCGACGAGATCATCGCCTCGACCAAGGCGGTGACGCCGCAGAGCCCGATCCCCAAGGGCGAGGTGGTGCGCGCCGTGGTGGTGCGCTGCCGCGACCGGGTGCAGCGGCCCGACGGCACCGTGATCAGCTTCGACGACAACGCGGCCGTGATCGTGGACGACAACAAGAACCCGCAGTGCACGCGCGTGTTCGGGCCGGTGGCGCGCGAGCTGCGTGACAGGCGGTACATGCGGATCGTATCCCTGGCGCCCGAGGTCATCTGAGGCGCATCAGGAGCTGTGAACGATGAGCCGCAACCAGACGAAGACCAAGATGCGCATCAAGGTTGGCGACACCGTCGAGGTGATCGCCGGCAAGGACCGCTCGACCCGGGGGCGCGTGCGTCGCGGCAAGGTGATCGACGTCGATCCGCTGCGCAACCGCGTGACCGTGGACGGCATCAATATCGTGAAGAAGGCCGTGCGGCAGACGCAGCAGATGCGCCAGGGCGGGATCGTCGAGACCCCGGCGCCGCTGCACGCCTCCAACGTGATGGTGGTGTGCCCCGAGTGCGACAAGCGCACGCGCGTGGCCGCACGCCGCGACGCCGAGGGCCGGCGCGTTCGGGTGTGCAAGCGGTGCGGCGAGGACATCGACGAGGTCTGAAGGATTGACCCGGCGGCGCGGCCGCCAGGATCGGTGGGAGCGAGATGGCTCAGACAACCCAGGCAGTAATGCCGCGGCTGAAGGCGCGCTTCGAGGAGGAGATCGCGCCCGCGCTCATGGAGCGCTTCGGCTACACCAACGTGTGGCAGGTGCCGCGGCTGCGCAAGGTGTCACTCAACATGACGGTGGATGACGCGGCCACCGACATCGACGCGCTGGACGCGGCGCGCGAGGAGCTGGCGCTGATCGCCGGGCAGGCGCCGGCGGTGACGCGCGCACGGCGCTCGATCGCCAACTTCAACATCCGCGAGGGCCAGCCCATGGGCGTGCGCGTGACCCTGCGCGGCACGCGCATGTGGGAGTTCGTGGACCGGCTGTTCAACGTGGCGCTGCCGCGCATCCGCGACTTTCGCGGCCTGTCGCCGGACGCCTTCGACGGCCGGGGCAACTACAGCCTGGGGATCACCGATGAGCTGATCTTCCCCGAGCTGAACTACGATGACGTGAGGACGTCCAAGGGCCTCGACGTGACCATCGTGACCACCGCGGAGAGCGACGAAGAGGCCCGCGAGCTGCTGGTGGCGCTGGGACTGCCGCTGGCGCGCGGCTAGGCTGAGTGCTGGGAGGCCATGTGATGGCGAAGAAGTCGTGGATCAACGATGCGCGGCGCAAGCACAAGTTCGGCACGCGCGACTACAACCGCTGCGCGCTGTGCGGCCGGCGCCGGGGCTACATGCGCACGTTCGGCATCTGCCGCATCTGTTTCCGTGAGAACGCGCTGGAGGGGAACATCCCCGGCGTGCGCAAGTCGAGCTGGTAGACGGGGGATGGCCGGGCCGCGTGGCCCGGTGAGCGGCGACCCCCCACGTGGGTTGGTCAGATGGACGGCGGCCGCAGCCGTGGCGGCCGCGGGAGGAAAGCGATGGCTGTCTTGACAGACCCGATTGCAGACATGTTGACCCGTGTGCGCAACGCGGCACTGGCACGACATCTCGACGTGGATGTGCCGGTCTCCAAGATCCACCTGGAGATCGCC
>JALGVA010000077.1 GCA_029820295.1 Candidatus Zipacnadia bacterium | reverse complement strand
CGTCCAGGTTCGAGACCAGGCCCGTCATTGACACGCTGCCGATGTCCATCTGCGCGCCCCCTTGCGCCGGTCACTCACTCACGCCGGTGGGGGGCGCCGTGGCGGCGCCCCCCCCCACCGGTATGCATGGTCCGTGCCGCGACGGCTAGCCGCGGATGAGCTGCAGGACCTGCTGGGGCAGGGAGTTGGCCTGCGCCAGGAAGGCCGTCGCCGACTGCACCAGCACCTGGGAGGTGGTGAACTCCGCCATCTCGCGGCCGAAGTCCGTGTCGCGGATCTCGCTCTCGGACGCCGCCAGGTTCTCGCGCGACACCGCGAGCGAGCGCGCCTGCGCCTCCAGCTCGTTCACCTGGAAGGCGCCGAGCGCGCCGCGCAGCGTGGAGACCTGGTTGATGGCCTCGTCGATGACCGCGAGCGCGCTCTCCGCGCCTTCTACCGTCGAGATGTCGATGTTCGACAGCAGGTCGGTGGTGCCGAGGTCGGCGGTCTTGACCGAGCCGATGCTCGTGCTGGCGGTCTCGCCGGCGCCGAAGCCGACCTGGAACGAGAGCTGGCCCTGCTGCGCGTAGAGCACATCGTTGTAGTCCCCCGGCGTGGTCGCCGCGGACTCGGTGAGGGTGATGGAGCCGTAGGTGGCGTGGGTGATGGTCAGGCCGCTGCCAGCATCGAAGGTCACGTCGTTGCCGCCGTCGAGGGCGTTGCCGCCGAAGGCCACGTCGGCCACCGCGTCCACGCCGTAGTCGGCCTCGAAGTAGACCTCGTCGCTGTCGAGCAGGCCCTGGACGGAGGTGGCCGTCCCGGAGTACTCCACCGAGATGTGCTGGTCGGAGCCGTAGGCGTCCGAGCTGATCACCAGCTCGCCACCGGTGATGGCGGCCGTGACCTGCCCGTCGAGCGCCGCGGTGGTGTTGATGGCGGTGACCAGGTCGTTCCAGGTGGTCGTACTGTCGATCACCAGGTCGGCGCCGCCCTGCTGGACCTTCACGCCGTTGATGTGCAGGCTCAGCGCGTCGCCACCACCGGACAGGTTGATGGTGCCGCCGGTGCCGCTGACGGTGTCGCCGCCGACCACCGCGCCGCCTGTGGCGGATGAGCTGACGGCCTTCTCCGCCGCGGTGGTGACCTGGACGGAGACGTAACCGTCGTTCTGGGCGCCGAGCGTCGTGATGCCCTGCATGCTGACGGTGGAGTTGTCGATGATGTTGACGTTGGTGCCGGCCGAGCCATCGAGCAGCGCGCGGCCCGCGTACTTGGTGTTCGTCGCGACCTTATCGATGGTGCTCAGCGCCGACTCCACCTGCGACTGCAGGGCGGCGCGGGCGTCGGCGTTCAAGTTCGAGTCCGACGCCGCGGCCACCGCCAGGTCGCGCATCTGCCGGAGCAGGCCGGAGATCTCGTCGAGTGCACCCTCAGCGGTCTTGATCAGGTTGACGCCCTGGGAGGCGTTCTGCTGAGCCACGTCCAGGCCGGAGACCTGGGCGCGCAGCAGCTCGGACATGACCAGGCCGGCGGGATCGTCCGCCCCACGGTTGATGCGCAGACCGCTGGACAGACGCTCGATCGAACGCCCGATGCGCTCTGAGTTGATCTCCAGGTTACGCTGGGCGTTGAGCGAGGAGATGTTCTGGTTGATGCGGGTCAGAGACATCTGATACTCCTCCTTTTCGCTACGCTGGAGAGCGCCCTCGCCCCCGGAGGATTGCCGATGGTCAGGGAGGATTCCGCCCGACCGGAGCCAGCCGACGCCGTGCGCCGCTGTGCCGGAGGTGGTCGCCCATTTGTCGTCGCTGCCGGCGCGCACGCGCGCACAGCGATCATGGTGTGACACTGCACTCATCGGCATCCTCGGGCGGCGGCTTGAGGACGGGCCCAGGAAAGCGCAGCGCGGCCCGCACGCGGCGGGGGCTGCGCCCGAGGGATTGGCGCCGCGGTGCGCGAATACGCCGGGGCAGTTGGCCGGGTGACGATCCGGCACGTCACGACCGAGGTGATGGGCATGCGGACCTCCGCCGCGCAACCCATGCGGGCCGCCCCGGCGAACGCGCCCGGGCGCGACGTTGTAAGGCGTCTGCTCCTCGCGGGCGTGGTGTGCGTGATCACGCACGCCTGGCTGTCCTCGCCCGCCGCGGCCGAGCCGACGGCGCGCGTGACCGACGAGAGCGCGGTCCTCGCGAACGACTTCATCCGCTGTGAGTTCAGCCGGGCGGACAGGCGCTGGCGGCCGGCGCGGCTGTCGCGCCCGGACGGCCTGGACGCGGTGACGATCACCGCCGATCCGCTGAGCCTGGTGCTCTACGAGGGGCCGGAAATCGCGGGCGACGCATTCGTGTGCGTCCAGGCCGGCGCGCACGAGAACCCGGACGAAGCCCGGCTGACGGCGACCCTCGACTGCGCAGAGCCGCGCGTACGCGCCACGCTGACCTGGTGGCTGCGCGCCGACGAGCCGTGGCTGCGCATGCGCATGACTCTCACAGGCGATGCGGGCGTGGTCGTAGACGAGGTGCGGCTGCTTGACGGGACGGTCGATGCACCGGTCGCGGGCGGCGGCATGGGCCTGCCGCTGTGGGTCGGGCGGAGCTGGTGGCTGGGCGTCGAGTATCCGCTCGGCTATGCGCGCGCGGACGACGAGGGCGTGCGCCTGTGGCATCACCCGGGCCGGGACCTGGCGGCTGCGCTGGAGAGCAAGACAATGGTGATCGGCGTGGCCCCGCCGGGGCGTGAGGCGCGCACCGGCTTCGATGACTACCTGCGCGCCATCAAGCGCCCGTCGCGCAGCCACCTGCAGTACAACAGTTGGTACGACCTGCGCCGCGACGAGATGACGCCGGAGAATCTGCTGGCGACGGCTGCGGGCTTCCGCGAGCACCTGTTGGAGCCCTGGGGCCTGCAGATGGCCTCCTTCGTGCCCGATGACGGCTGGCAGGACCCGCAGTCGGTGTGGGAGCCGCGCGCCGACCTCTACCCCGACGGCTTCGCGCCGCTCGCGCAGTCGCTCGAGGCTATGGGTATGCGCCTGGGCCTGTGGATGCCGCTGACGGGCGTGCACCTGGACATGGAGTGGGCGGCGGCGCAGGGGCTCGCGGTCTCGGACCGGGGCGGGTGGTTCTGCCTGAGTGAGCCCTCGAGCTTCGAGGCGGTCAAGCGGGCGACGCAGCGGCGCATCGCCGACGGCCACCTGGCATACTACAAGCACGACTTCAACATGCTGTCATGCACCGCCGAGGGCCACGGCCACCTGCCCACCGACCGCCACTCCCGCGAGGCCAACCTCGACGCTCTGCTGGCCCTGCTCGACTGGGAGCGCGAGTGCGACCCGGAGATCTTCACCAACGTCACCTCGGCGGTGTGGCTGTCGCCGTGGTGGCTGCAGCACTGCGACACCATCTGGATGTGCGCCAGCGACTTCGGCTACGACCGCACCTTCCCGCAGCTTGCGCCCCGCGAATGGGCCATGAGCTACCGCGACGCGCACTTCTGCAACGTCTACCTGCGCGCGGGCAACCCCACGCCGCTGGCGTCGCTTATGACCCACGGCATCATCCAGGGCCAGCGCAACCGCCTGGGCGGCAAGGAAGAGACGCTGCGCGAGTGGGCCGACTACGTGGCGCTCTACTACGGCCGCGGGGTGCTGCTCAAGGAGCTGTACATCACGCCCGCGCTGCTCGACGAGGATCGCTGGCGCGTCCTGGGCAACACCACGCGCTGGGCGACCGACAACTGGCGCACGCTCGAGCGTACGCGCATGTTCGGCGGTGACCCGCGCCGCGGCGAGCCCTACGGCTACGCCCACTGGCTCGGTGATCACGGCATCCTCGCGCTGCGCAACCCGAACTACCGCGCCATGACCCTGCGCGTGCCCATCGACGAGGCCACCGGCTACCTCGGAGAGCACGCCGGGCGCTTCGCGGTGCGGCAGATCTACCCCGCGCACCTGCGCATGCAGGTCGCGCTCTTGCCCGGCGGCACGAACGAGCTGACGCTGCCACCGTGCAGCGTGTCCTTGCTGGAGCTGCGCCCGGAGGCCACCTGGGCGGAAGCTCCGGCCGAGCTCGAGCCGCCGGCCTCGGTTCAGACGCTCGCCGACAGCGCCCGGGTCGCACGAGCGGACGACGGCGCGGTCGAGGTGGTGTGCGACCTGTCGGCGCTGACCGAGCCGCACGAGCGGCTGGCCGCCTACGCGATCCTGCGCGGCGATGCGGAGCGCTTCCAGGTGACGGGAACGCTGGGCGGAGCGGAGCTTCCGGTGCGCAAGGGCTCCGGCGATGGCTGGGTGCTGTGCGCACTCGACCTGCCGGGACAGACGGAAGCCGGTGACCTCACGGTGCGCGCAGCCGCGATCGCCGAGCCGCCGCCGTTCGCGGTCGGCACCACGCTGGAGCTGTGGCTGCTCGGCGACGCGGGCGCGTGCGCGCCCGTCGATGCCTTCGCCGACGAGCATCTGCCCTGGGCGCTCGCGCAGGGTCTGCAGCGCTACTCGGTGCGCCTGCTGCTGGAGACGCCCCTGGACGCGCCGCACGACGCGGCCGCGGACGTCACCGACGCGCAGCTCGAGGACATCACCGCGGCGTGGCTGCGGCTGGAGCTCTTCGACGTCAATTCCGAGGAGCGCTACGCGGGCAAGCATATCCTGCTCAATGACGTCCCGGTCGCCGATGTGCCCGCCAACACCGGCACGCTGTCGGCGTGGCAGGAGCACATCATCGAGCTGCCCCCCGAGGCGCTGGCCGCCGTCGCGCGCACCAACCGGATCGTCCTGACCAACGCCGGCGGCGATTGCTACAAGTTCCGCGGAGTGGCACTGGCGGTGCAGACCGCCGATGGTACGCGCGTCGTCACGCAGGTGGACGATGCCGTGTTCAGCAGCGTCAGCGGCTGGCTCCACGCCGAGGGCGAAGCCTTCGACGGCGACCGCTCGCCGCCGGTGATCCTGACGCTGCCGTGACGGTGACGGCAGAGGCAACGGCAACGGCGACGGCGACGGCCCGCGGGGGAGGGCTTCTTCCTGGAAGGAGCCGCCCTCCCCCGCACCCCGTCTCGCGAAGAACTTGAGGCTGCGGAATTGGTTCGGTGGTGGAGCCGGAAAGGTGGTGGCGCGCGGAAGGGGAACGGCTCGCGCGAAACCGTGGCGCCGGAACGCTGTCGGCCGGCCGGCGCGCGCGCTCCGTTGGAGCTCATCATACGCGATGCAAGGAGTGGGCCGGTGCGGGGGCGAAGCATGGCGGCGAGGCAACGCACACGAGCACGGGGAGCCCGCATGATCTCACGCGAGACGATCGCGTCGGCGATGTATGAGGCCACGCGCCTGGCGGCGACGAACCTGCCACCGGACGTGGAGGCGGCGCTGGTGGC
The DNA here is from genome assembly GCA_029820295.1 of Candidatus Zipacnadia bacterium. Taxonomy (GTDB): domain Bacteria; phylum Armatimonadota; class Zipacnadia; order Zipacnadales; family UBA5352; genus JALGVA01. The sequence continues at coordinate 16,897 of JALGVA010000077.1, read as the reverse complement.
GGCGTTGGCGGAGGAGACCGAGCCGCTGGCGCGCGCGCACCTGAAGGAAAGCCTCGAGAACGCGCGGCGCGCGGCCGGGGGCGACGGGCTGGTCTGCGCCGACACGGGCTTCCCACTTTTCTTCGTGACGGCCGGGAGCCACGCGCGGGTCGAGGGCGGCTTCGGCGCGCTCCAGGATGCCGCCCGGGAGGCAACGGCGCGCGCCACGGCCGACAGCTTCCTGCGCCCGACCATGGTCGATCCGCTCACGCGCGCCAACCCCGGCGACAACCTCGGCCCGGGCATGCCGAAGGTGGAGCTGCGCTTCGTCGGCGAGGGCGACGGGCTGGAGATCATCGCCGCGCCCAAGGGCGGCGGCAGCGAGATCTTCGGCACCAGCTACCGCATGATGTATCCCGCCGACGGCGAGGCCGGGGTGCTCAAGTTCGTCATCGACGCCATCCGCGACGGCTGCTACGCCGGCAAGATCTGCCCACCCGCGATCGTGGGCGTGGGCATCGGCGGTACCGCCGACCTGTGCATGAAGCTCGCGAAGGAGGCGGCGTTGCTGCGGACGGTGCGCCGCGCGCATCCCGACCCGCGGGTCGCGGAGATCGAGCGCAGGCTCTACGCAGCGGCGCGCGCCCTGGGGATCGGGCCGATGGGCGCGGCGGGCGTCAACGCGGTGCTGGCGGTGCACGTGGAGACCGCGATGACACACACCGCGGCGCTGCCCGTGGCGGTGAACGCGCAGTGCCTGGTCGGGCGGCGCTGGCGAGCGATCATCGCGAGCGACGGGCAGGTGCGCTTTACGGGAGAGCTGCCGTGACTGAGGCCATCCGCCACCTGGAGCTGCCGCTGAGCGAGGCGCAGGCGCGCGACCTGCGCCTCGGGGAGGTCGTGACCGTTAGCGGCCTGGTGTTCACCGGCCGCAGCCGCTTCCACATCCGCGCCGTCGAGCAGGACCTGCTGCCACCCATCGACTTCGCGGCGCTCAATTGCTTCTTCCACGTCGGCCCCGTGATGCGCGAGACGCCCGGCGGCTGGGAGGTGGTCAGCATCGAGCCCACCTCGAGCATCCGCTTCGAGCGCTACGGCGGCGCGGTGGTGCGCAAGCTGGGGCTGCGCACTCTCATCGGCAAGACCACGATGGGGCCGGGCACCGCGCGTGCGCTGGCTGAGGTCGGCGCGGTGCACCTGAGCAAGATCGGCGTGTGCGGTAACCTGCTGCGTCCGCAGGTGCGGCGCGTGGTGGAGGTGCACTTCCTCGAGGAGCTGGGCCGGACCGAGGCCACGTGGGTGTTCGAGGTCGAACGCTTCGGTCCGTTCTTCGTGGACATGGACGCCTGCGGCGGCAACTACTTCGCTGACCAGGACGCGCGCGGTCGCGAGCGCCTCGTGAGCGTCTACGAGGAGCTGGGCATCCCCGCCGATTTCACGTACACCGAGGTAAACCCGTGAGCGCGACCGGTCGCCTGCGCCTCGTTGCGCTCAACGGGCTGCTCGGCTACGGCTACCCGCGCGAGAGCCTCGAGCTTGCGCTGGCGATGGAGCCCGATCTGATCGGCGTGGATGCCGGATCGACCGACCCGGGGCCCTACTATCTCGGCGCGGGCGAGAGCTTCGTGAGCGACGCGCAGGTCGCGCGCGACCTCGAGCCGGCCCTGCGCGCGGCTGTGGAGCGCGGCATCCCGCTGGTCGTCGGCACCGCAGGCGGCTCGGGCGCCCGGCCGCACCTGCAGCGCTTCGTGGCCATGGTCCGCGAGTTGGCCGCAGGCGCCGGGCTGCGCTTCCGCATGGCGACCATCCCCGCGGATGTGCCCGCCGAGGCGGTGCTGGAGGCGCTGGGCGAGCGGCGCATCGCGCCCGCGGGCAATGCCCCGACCCTCACCGCCCAGGACGTGCGCGCGTGCACGCACATCGTCGCGCAGATGGGCACCGGGCCGCTCGCGCGGGCGCTCGACGCGGGCGCGCAGGTGGTGATCGCCGGGCGCTGCTGTGACGCGGCCATCTTCGCCGCCGAGCCCATCCGGCGCGGCCTCGATCCGGGCCTGGCGCTGCACCTGGGCAAGATCATGGAGTGCGGCACGCTGTGCGCGCGTCCCGCCGGCGCGAACGATGTGCTGGTGGGGACCATCGACGCCGACGGCTTCGAGATAGTCCCCGCGAATCCCGAGCGCCGCTGCACGCCCGAGTCGGTGGCCGCGCACTCGCTCTACGAGCAGCCCGACCCCACGCGCTTCGTCGAGCCCGAGGGCACGGTCGAGCTGGCCGACTGCGAATTCGAGGCCGTCGGCGAGCGCACGGTGCGGGTGCGCGGGTCCCGGCTGGTCCCGGCCGCGCAACCGGCGCTCAAGCTCGAGGGCGCGCGCCTGATCGGCCAGCGCGCCATCACCATCGCCGGCGTGCGCGATCCGGGGACCATCCTGCATCTGGACGAGATCGAAGCCGCAGTGCGCGAGACCGTCACCTGCGCGCTCGCGGATGCGCTGGCGCCCGAGCAGCTCAGCCTTCGGTTCCTGCGCTACGGCCTTGACGGCGTCACCGGCCCATGCGTGGCGCCGCTCGAGCCGCCGCGCGAGATCGGGCTGGTCATAGACGTGGTCGCCCCCTCCCAGGAGCTGGCCGACCGCGCGCTTAAGTTGGCGCGCGCCACGGCCCTGCACCAGCACTTCGACGGCCGCAGGACCACCGCAGGCAATCTCGCCTTCCCGTTCTCGCCCTCGGACTTCAGCGGCGGGCCGGTCTACGAGTTCGCGGTCTATCACCTGATGCACATCGCGGATCCCGACAGCCTCTTCGCGGTCGAGATCGAGGAGGTGTGACGGTGCGCCTCTACGACCTCGCGACCGTCATTCGCAGCAAGAACGCCGGCCCGTTCACGCTGACCATCGACGTGGTGCTCCCGGACGTGACGACCTTCCGGCGAGTGCTCGCGGCCGGGGGCCTCGCGCCCGAGCGCATCGCCGCGCTCTACGACGTCGCGCCCGGGGCGGTGCGCGTGGTGCCCTTCGAGCGCGTGCTGACCGTCAAGGTGGCGCTGCCGCGCCAGGTCGGCTCGGGGGCGTTGGGGGACCGCGACGTCTACGGCTGCCAGCAGCACTTTCCGTTGGCGGGGGTCGAGGTCTGACCGCCGGGCTGTGAGGAGTGAGTTCGTCCCGTGACCGCCGAGCGCGTGACCTGCGAGCCGACGCGACCGATCTTTCCCTCGCCGACCGGCCTGATCACCTCGGTGGACGCCGCCGGCCGCCCCAACATCATCACGCTGGGCGAGGTGTTCAACCTGAGCATCCGCGACCCGGTGATCGTGGGCATCGCCATCGCGCCGGCGCGCTACTCGCACGAGCTGATCTCGGCCGGCGGCGAGTTCGTGGTGAACCTGCCGCCGGCGGAGATGCTCGAGCGCGTGCTGCAGTGCGGTCAGGTCTCCGGCCGCGAGGTGGACAAGTTCGCTCAGTTCGGCCTCACACCGCTGCCCGCCACGCATGTCGCGCCCCCGCTGATCGCCGAGTGCCCGATCAACATCGAGTGCCGCGTGCGCGACGTGCAGACCATCGGCGACCACGACCTCTTCCAGGGCGAGGTGCTCGCCCACCACGTCTCGCCGGAGCTGCTCGACGCCGAGGGGCGCATCATCCCCGAGCGCCTGAGCGCGGTGGTGTTCGCACACTGGTCGTTCTTCGCCATGGGGCCGCTGCTCAAGCGCTGGCGCTGAGACATCACCACGCCGCAGCCGTCAGCTTGCCGCGTCGTCCACTCGCTGCAGCATGAGCATCTGGCGCGGCCGCAGGCGCCAGGTACGCGCCCGCTCGCCCGTGCGGCGCTCCTCCCAGGTCCAGGTCGAGGTCAGCTCCTCCGGCCGGTCGCCGTAGTTAGCGAGGACGAGGTAGACCTCCTCGTTGGCGAACACGCTGGCGGTCACGTCCTCGGGGACCGGCGCGGTAAACAGCGGCCCGCGCCGGATCTCCAGCCACGCCCGGCCGCCGTTGGCGACCATGGGCCGATAGAGGTCGAGGTAGTCGAGCCAGATGCCGCGCGCCTCGGGCCGCCCGGGCACGCTGTCCCACCAGCCGTAGCTGTACGGGCCCTCGGGGTGGGCGCGGTAGTGCTCGAGGATCGCCAGGCAGTGCCGCGTCCAGAAGCACTTCTCGGCCGGCTGGTAATCGAGGCCCTCGACACAGCCGCGCTCGCCGGTCATCGGCCGCCCGTCCACGCGCAGCGGGAACTGCATGTACGGGATCGTGTACGTGTACAGGTCATGCTCGTCCACGACCTGCGCGCGGCTCATGTCCGGGCAGGGGGAGACGTAGGGCTCGCGCACGCGGCTCTCGCGCCGCAGCCTGTCGAGGTCCTGCGCGCCCTCGCCGACCCACAGGTAGTCGTAGACCGGCGTGTGCTGCTCCAGCTCCGGCGGCACGCCGTGGCACTTGAGCACCCCGCCGCGCTCATGGCACATGTCCATGACCAGCGCGAGCAGGTCCTCGATGCCCGAGTGCGGCCACGGCGCCGGGCGCACATGGCCCTCGGGCAGGGGCAGGTCCTCGGCGTTGCGGTAGTAGCCCATGTCGTTGTACAGGCCGTCGAAGCCGTAGTCATCGAGAATGCGCTCCAGTCGCGGCAGCAGGTACTCGCGCCACGACGGGCTGGTCGGCGAGCAGTGCACGTAGTGGAAGTACAGCTCGACCAGCATGGTGCGCGCCGGGTCGTACCACTCCTCGCGGAAGTCCGGGTCATCCCGGTCGAAGAAGCCGGTCGAGGCGTAGGGGATGATCTTCATCCCCAGCTCATGCACCAGGTCCACGAACTCCTGCAGGCCCGCGGGGTCGTGGCTGGTGTGCTTGGTGGCTCCGAGCACGCGCATGGAATCGTTCCACTCTTCGTGGACCTGGATCAACTCGACGCCGTGCTCGGCGAAGGCGCCCAGCAACTCGGCGTCGTACTCGGTGGGCGCGATGGAGAAGCGCTTGGGGTAGTCGCCGAGGTTGTAGGTGACCTGGCCGGGCATGTAGTCGCGGATGAAGTGCACGCGCAGGCACTCCTCGACCGCCTTGTGGCAGTCGCGCAGGTTGGTCATGCGCCGTCGCTCGTCGCTCACCGCCGTCCACCTCGCCTGCGCTCAGTGATCCAGCTTCAGGACGCGCAGCGCGTTCTGGTGCGTCACCTTGTCGAAGACCTGCTGAGTGATGTGCCCGCTTGCGAGCGCGTCCTCCAGCCAGTTCTTCAGGTTGATCAGCACGTCGTCCCTGTTGCTCGGGCGGCAGACATCGGTGGCGAAGCAGAGTTGGTCCTGGAACTCGTCGAGGAAGGCGTAGCCGAACTCCGGGTCGCGGCTGACCGCGTTGAAGCCGCTGCCCGCGGACAGGTCGCCGACGATGTTCGGGTAGCGGCGCATCAGCTCGGGCACGCGCCCGCCCTCGACCACCGGACCCCCGGGGTAGCCGCCCCACTCATCCTCGCCCACATCGCCGCTGATGTACGCCCACCACGACTGCGAGTGCGCCAGGAAGATCAGGTCGGGGTGGTCGGCGACCTGCCGCTCGAGGCGAGGCAGGCCGAAGTCGTCGATCAGCCCGTAGATGTTGCCCTCGCGATGGGCCACGTGGAAGGTCAGTGGCAGCTCGCAGCGCTCGGCGTGGTCGAGCAGGTTGGTGACGCGCGGGTCGTCCCACCACAGGTTCGCCGTCATCTCGCCGATCCCGCGGCAGCCCTTCTCCTTGTAGTGCTCCATCACCCAGCTCAGGTCGAAGTCGGGCGAGTTGACGCTCAGCCGCGGGTCGATGTTGCAGAACGGGATGAAGCGGTCGGGATACTCGGCCGCGATCATCAGGATGTCCTCGTTGCTCTGCGTCAGCACGTTGCACTCGGGGATGGTCAGCGGCAGCATCACCCCGCGGTCGATGCCGACCTCGTCGTACATCTCGATTAACTGCTCAGGTGAGGCCGGGCCGTCGCTGTCGGGTGTCCAGCCGATGTCGGAGATCTTCGTGATATGGATGTGCATGTCGATGAACATGGCCGCGCCTCCTTGCTGTCACGCCGGTGGTGGCGGAGGCTTCTCCGTGAGCCGCCGGCGACCTCTTGGGCGTACACGGCAGGTCCGGGCCTTCCCCCGGTGGAAGCACTCGGACACAGGGAAGGAGGCGCGGCGATGAGTCCAGCCGATCAGGGCAATTGGCGGCCCACGACCATCCGGCGCATGGATGGCGCGCACGTCGCGGCGGAGTTCCCCGCGCAGTGGCAGATCGTCACCGAGAGCTGGGAGCGAGTGGTGGCCGTGCCCTACCTGGCGTGGATGCCCGAGCGCGAGCGGCTGCTCATGCTGGTGAGCTGCGACTACCCGCACCGGCCGACGGTGCTCTTCAGCGAGGACCGCGGCGCGACCTGGGGCGGGCCGCGGCCGGTGGCGGGCGACCCGGCGGTCAACGCCGGCCTGGGCCTGGGCACAAGCCTGACCTACCTCGGCAGTGGGCGCTTGATGCTGGTGGCCTCGGGCCGGTGGTTCAGCGAGGACTTCGGCGAGAGCTGGGAAGGGCCGGTGCCCGTCCCGCCCGCCTCGAACGGGCAGGACTGGTACACCTGGGACCCGTGCCTGGTCGATCGGGACCCCATGACGGGCGCGGTCACGCGTGTGGTGGAGACCGGATACAACTGGGAGGGCGGGGCCGAGTCGCCCACCGGCCACCAGCAGGCCTTCATCCGCTTCAGCCGCGATGGCGGGCGTACGTGGAGCGAAGAGATCCGCGTTCCCGGCTGGCGGGCGGTCTCCGAGGTGGCGCTGGTGCGCGCGGCCGACGAGGCGATGGTCGCCGCCTGCCGCACCGACATGGCGCGCGAGCACGTGGGGCACATCGACCACTGGGAGGGCCTGGGCACGTGCCGGTCGGAGGATGACGGCCTCACCTGGTCGCAGGTGGATCGGCTCTACGACCTCGGCCGGCACCACCCCAGCCTGGTGCTGATGCCGGGCGGCGGGATCGTGATGACCTACGTGGTGCGGGTGGGCTACCCACGGGCGCCCGACGGCTTCCCGCAGTTCGGCATCGAGGCCGTCACCAGCCGCGACCACGGCCTGAGCTGGGACCTGCCGCATCGGCTCGTGCTCGCCCGCTGGACCGGTCACCTCGCGGGCACGAACGAGTGGTGGCCCAGCAGTCAGGCGACCTCGACCGTGCTGCTGCCGGACGGGGCGCTGCTGACGGCTTTCGGCACGGGCTATCGTTGCGCTGAGGACGCGCAGGGGCGCTCCGCTCCGCGTGATGTCGGGCTGATCCGCTGGGAGCTGCCGCCCGACTGGGCCTCGGGCGAACTCCCGTCACTCCGGTCGCCAGCGTAGAAACGGTTGGCGCGCGGCGGTCACCTCGTCCACGCGGCGCACGGGCGTGCGCGTGGGGGCGTCGTGCAGGGCCTCGGGCTGCTCGCGCGCCGCGCGCGCGATCTCGAGCATCACCGCGATGAAGCGGTCGAGCACGCGCTTGCTCTCGGTCTCCGTCGGCTCGATCATCAGCGCCTCGTCCACGATGAGCGGGAAGTACATGGTGGGCGGATGGATGTCGTGGTCGAGGAGGGCCTTGGCGATCTCCGCCGCACGCACCCCGGTCTCCTGCGTCGGCGTCTTCGCCGAGAGCACGCACTCGTGCATACACGCGCCATCGTAGGGCAGGTCGAAGGCGCCCTCCAGCGCTGCGCGCACATAGTTGGCCGCCAGCACCGCGTCCTCGGTCACGCGGCGCAGCCCGTCGGCGCCGTTGGCGCGGATGTACGCCCACGCTCGGACCGCCACCAGGAAGTTGCCGAACCAGGCCTGCACCTTGCCGATGCTCGCCGGGCGATCGTGGTCCCAGGCGAGCGCGCCGTCCCGCTCGACCACGCGTGGGATCGGCAGGAAGGGCTCCAGCGCGGCGGTCACCCCGACCGGCCCGGCACCGGGGCCGCCGCCACCGTGGGGCGTCGCGAAGGTCTTGTGCAGGTTCACCTGCACGGCGTCGAAGCCCATGTCGCCGGGGCGGGCGCGCCCCAGGAGGGCGTTCAGGTTCGCCCCGTCGCAGTACATCAGCGCGCCCGCGTCGTGCACCATCGCGGCGATCTCGAGCACGTTGGTCTCGAACAGGCCGAGGGTGTTGGGGTTGGTCAGCATCATCGCCGCGACGTCGTCGCCGAGGGCCTCGGCGAGCGTACCCGTACTGACGCGGCCGTCGGGACCCGACTCGAGCACCGTGACGGTCCAGCCACAGCGGGCCACCGACGCCGGGTTCGTCCCGTGGGCGGTGTCCGGGACGATGACGCGCGTGCGGCCCGTGTCTCCGCGCGCGTCATGCCAGGCGCGGAAGATGCGCAGGCAGGTGAACTCACCCGCCGCGCCCGCCGGCGGCTGCAGTGAGACGGCGGCCATCCCGAGGATCTCGGCCAGCCAGCCTTCGACGTCTCGTATCAGTCGCAGCGCGCCCCGCACGTGCTCCGCCGGCGTCGCCGGGTGCAGTCGCGCCCAGCCGGCTGCGGCGGCGATGGCCTCGTGCACCTTCGGGTTGTACTTCATGGTGCAGGACCCGAGAGGGTAGAAGTGCCGGTCCACGTCGAAGTTCTGCGCCGCCAGCCGTGCATAGTGGCGCGCGATCTCCGGCTCGGTCACCTCAGGCAGCGCCGGGGGCTCGGCGCGCAGGTGCTCCGCCGGCACGACGTCCACGAGCGCCGGCGCGGGCACGTCGGCCGCGGGCATGCGCGTGCAGCGCTTACCCGGCTGCGAGATGTCGAACAGCGTCGGCTCCGTCATCGGCCATCCTCCGACATGGGGCTTTGGCGTCAGCGGCCCATCGCCGCCGCAAGACCCTCGATCTGCGCGCGCGTGCGGCGTTCGGTGGCGGCGAGGAGGAGGCAGTCCTCCAGCTCCGGGTAGTCGCGGCCCAGCGCCGGGCCCACCAGGTAGCCCTGCGCGCACAGATCAGCCACGGCCTCCTCGGCCGGGCCGTCCACCCGCACCACGAACTCGCTCAGGAACGGCTCGTTGAAGCGCTGCGCCACGCCCGCCTCGGCCAGCAGGTCGCGCAGATAGTGCGCTTTGTGCACGCTCAGCGTCGCCACCTCGCGCAGGCCCTGGGGCCCGAGTGCCGCCAGGTAGACCGCGGCGGCCAGCGCGCACAGGCTCTCGTTCGTGCAGATGTTGCTGGTGGCGCGGCCGCGGCGGATGTGCTGCTCGCGGGTCTGCAGCGTCAGGCAGTAGGCGGTCGCGCCCTCGGCGTCCACCGTCCGGCCGACCATGCGCCCGGGCATCTGACGCAGGAACTCCTCGCGGCAGGCGAAGAGTCCCAGCAGCGGTCCGCCGAAGCCGGGCGGCAGGCCCAGCGGCTGGCCCTCGCCCACGACGATGTCGGCGCCGCACTTCCCCGGCGGGGCCAGCACGCCCAGGGAGATCGGCTCGACCATCGCGATCAGCAGCGCGCCGGCGTCATGGACGAGGCGCGCCGCGGCGGACATCTCCTCGATCACGCCGAAGCCGTTGGGCTGGCCGAGTGCCACGCAGGCCACGTCACCGCCGAGCATCTCCGCCAGCCGGTCGAGGTCGGTGCGGCCGGTCTCGTCATCCCACGGGACATCGACCACCTCGACGCCGCCGGCCTCGCAGGCGGTCCTTGTCGCCGCGCGCGCCGCCGGGGGCAGGGCGCCCGACAGCAGCGCCCGGTGGCGCCCGGTGGCGCCCGTGGCCATCAGCACCGCCTCCGCCAGCGCGGTGGCGCCGTCGTAGAGCGACGCGTTGGCGACGTCCATCCCGGTCAGCTCACACACCATCGTCTGGTACTCGAACATCGCCTGCAGCGTGCCCTGTGAGGCCTCAGGCTGGTAGGGCGTGTACGGGGTTACGAACTCGGGGCGGCTGATGACGCTGGTGACGATGGCCGGGATGAAGCGGTCGTAGATGCCGCCGCCGGCGAAGCACACCAGCTCGTCGAGGCAGCGGTTTTCGGCGGCGAGGCGGTCGGCCTCGGCGAGCAGCTCCATCTCGCTCAGCGGCTCGGGCAGGACGGGCGTGGCGGTCGCGCCGAGGGAGGCGGGGATGGTGGCGAACAGCTCCTCGATCGACTCGAGGCCCAGCGCCGCGAGCATCTCGGCGCGGTCGCGGTCCGAGTGCGGCACGTATGCCACGATCAGGCCTCCTCCGCGCAGTGCTGTGCATACGCCTGCGCGTCCAGCAGCGCGTCGAGCTGCGCCGGATCGTCGGGCGCGATGGCGATCATCCACGCCCCCTCCCACGGGTCGTCGGCGACGAGGTCGAGGTCGTCCATGAGCGGCTCGTTGACCTCGCGCACCTCACCGCCGACGGGCGCGAGCAGGTCCGAGACGGCCTTGACGCTCTCGATCTCGCCGAAGGCCGCGCCGCCATCCACGCGGGTGCCCGGGTCGGGCAGGTCGAGGAAGATGATGTCGCCGAGCTGCTCGGCGGCGAAGCTGGTGATGCCGACGCGGACCAGCGCACCGTCCTGTCGCGCCCACTCGTGCGTGTGGGTGTACCTGCGGTCGTCCGGGAACTGCATGACGCGCCCTCCTGTCAGCGTGGTTGCCAACTTCACGTGCACAGTGCGCTGCGCGCCCCTGCGACTCCTGCTCGCAGCATCGCCGCGCGGTCGCTCAACGGCGGAACCGCGGCAGAACGATCGCGCTCTCGTGCAGCGGCAGGCGGTCGCCGAGCCGCAGCGATGCGACGTCGCTGAGCGCCACGGATCGCTCGGCCTGCCGCGCCGGGTACACCAGCAGCTCCGCGCCCTCGCGCGCCACCCGCCGGTCAACCCACGCCATCCCGATCTGACGCTCGCCCGCCAGCGCGCAGCTCGTGACCCACCCGACCATCTCGCCGCGGCGCGAGGCGACCGGGTCCTCGGCCCGGATGGCCCGCGCGCCCTCGTGATCGAGCCCGAAGCGCACGATCTCGCAGTGGCGTTCGCGCTCGCGCTCGATCAGCCCGGTACGTCCGACGAAGTCCGGCTTGTCGAGCGCCACGAAGCGCGCGTAGCCCGCGCCCGGCGGCGTGATCTCGTGCGGGCCGGCCAGCTCGTGGCCGTAGAGCGGCAGGCCAGCCTCTATGCGCGTCGAGTCACGCGCGCCCAGTCCCGCGGGCAGCACGCCGAGCGGCGCGCCCGCGTCGAGGATCGCCCGCCACAGGTGCGGCACATGGTCGGGATGCGCGAACAGCTCGAAGCCGACCGCCTCGCCCGTGTACCCGGTGCGCGAGACCAGCGCGCGCGCTCCGGCGACGGTCGCCTCGACGAACGCGAAGTGCCGCATGGCCGCGAAGTTCCCCGCGCCGTCGCCAAGCTCGGCCAGCACCTGCGCGGACACGGGCCCCTGCAGCGCCATGCCCGCGAGACGATCGGCGTCGGCCTCCGGGTCGCTCAGGTCGCGGACTTCGGGGCGTTGGTCGAAGCCCGTCAGCCATGCAAGCACGCGCCCGTGGTTGGCGGCGTTGACGACCGCGAGGAAGCGGTCGGCGGTCAGGCGGCAGATGATGATGTCGTCGATGGGCAGGCCGGTCGGGTCCAGCACGAAGGTGTAGCGGCAGCGGCCGCTGCCGATGTGCGCGACCTCGGCCGTGGTGACCACCTCGAGGAATGCCTCCGCCCCGTCGCCGGCGATGTCAAGCACGCCCATGTGCCCGATGTCGAAGAGTCCGGCCGCCGTGCGCACCGCCGCGTGCTCCTCGCTGACGCTCGAGTACCACACGGGCATCTCCCAGCCCGCGAACTCGATCATCCGTGCCCCGAGCCGTTTGTGCTCCTCTATCAGCGGCGTCTGCCGCGGCTCGCCCGCGCCCGCGCCGCCTGAGGGTGCACCGTTCATGCGCCTCACCACGCTTCGCGCCGACTGCTCCCGCGGAGGAAGAGTGCGCCTCGCGAGGCGAGTATTCCTGCCCGGCCCGCGCATCAGGCCCGCTCCATCGCCTCGATGGCCGCGCGGAGGTGTTCGGCCCACTCGCGGGCGCTCTCGGGCTCGCGCATGGAGTTGGCGGAGATCAGCCGCGGCAGCACGTGCTCCGCATTCGGGCACAGGCCGTCGCGATAGTCGTACGAGCCCGGCGCGAGCGGGCAGCGCACCGGGCAGCGCGGATCGCCATAGATGGTGCTGACGCGGAAGAAGTCGAACTGGTAGGGCGGCACCTGGTTGAAGCCGAAGCGCACGGCCGCGCCGTGCTCCGCGCAGAGCTGCCGGAAGCGGTCGTGGTCCAGCCCGTAGCGGTCGCCGTCCCAGAGGCACGACCAGGCGTAGCTGGTAACCCGTGCCCGCTCCGGCCGCAGGCGTGGCTGCAGCCACGCGCACCCCTCGATGGCCTGCTCCATGATCGCCAGGCTTTCGTTGTAGGTGGCGATGTAGCCCGCGACGCGCTCGAGCTGCGCCCGCCCCACCGCGGCAGTCATCTCATTCATGCGGTAGTTGAGCACCATGTAGGCGGGGGACTCGCCGCTGAAGGCCCACTCGTCGTAGAGCCGCTGATACAGCGCCGGATCGTCGGTCACCATCATGCCGCCATCGCCGGTGGGGAGCTGCTTGCCCTGCTGGAAGCTGAAGACGCCCAGGTCGCCGAAGGTGCCGCTATGCTGCCCGTCCCAGTAGGACAGCAGCGAGTGCGCGCAGTCCTCGATCATGAACAGATCGTGTTCGTCGCAGATGGCGCGGATCTCGTCAAGCGCGGCGCATTGCCCCCACAAGTTGGTGACGATGACCGCCTTCGACTGCTCGGAGATGTTGGCGCGCAATGACTCGGGGTCCATCAGCCACGTGCGCGGGTCGATGTCCACGAAGCGCGGGATGGCGTTCATGGCGACGGCGGCCACGGCGCCGAAGTGCACCGTGCTGTCGCACAGCACCTCGTCGCCGACGCCCGCATCCGCGACCGCCACCGCGATCGCCAGGCCGGTCATGGCGGAGTTGCGCGCAATGCCCCAGTCGGCGCCCACGAAGGCCGCGAACTCGCGCTCGAAGCGGTCAACCTGCATGTCGCGCTGATGCGCCCAGCCCAGCACGCCGCTGTCCATGACTTCCTGCAGGTAGGCCATCTCCCGGTCGCCAAAGATACGCATGGCTGCTGCCTCCCGGTGGTCGTCACTCGCGCCGGCACGGCCCGCGGCGACCGGAGAGTTGTCCGCGTGCCCCTCGACCTCCTGCCTGCGCCGCGGAAGGTTCGCCCGCCCTGCGGGCGAACCACCCGGCACCGACAGACCATTGAGGAGGTCCGACGCCGATGGGCACCGAGTTCGAGCCGCTGGGAGGCGCGACGTACCCCGAGACGCTCGAGGAACAACTGGCGGCGCTCGCGACCGACGAACAGCTATGCGGTTTCCGCGCGCGCCGCGAGGAGCTGGCGGGGGATCGCTACCGGCCGCTCTACCACTTCTCGCCGCCCGGAGGCAACATGAATGACCCGAACGGCCTGTGCCGGTGGCGCGGGAAGTACCACCTGTTCTATCAGTTCACGCCGCCCGGCGTCGGCCGCGTCCACTGGGGCCACGCCATCAGCGATGACCTGGTGCACTGGCAGGACCTGCCCATCGCCCTCTATCCCACGACCGAGCGCGACTGCTTCAGCGGACAGACCCTCGTCGAGGAGGAGCGCGTCATCGCCATCTACCACGGCACGCAGTCGGGCAACGCCATCGCCACCGCCAGCGACCCGCTGCTGCTCAACTGGCACAAGCACCCGCGCAACCCCGTCATCCCCATCGTGCCGGTCACGCCCGAAGGCGAGCCCTACCGTGTCTTCGACCCGTGCATCTGGAGTGAGGACGACGGCTACTACTCCCTCTCGGGCACCTACGCCGCCGGCGAGCGGGGGATCGACTGCCGCAACGTCGATCACCTCTTCCGCTCGTCCGACCTGGCGCGGTGGGAGCACCTGGGGGCGCTCATCGAGGATGGCTTCCACACCGAGCCGGGCGAGGACGGCGCCGTGCCCAACTTCTGGCCCATCGGCGACGGCCGTCACATGCTGCTGTTCTTCAGCCACAAGCGCGCCGCCCAGTACTACGTCGGCCGCTACGACCGCGAGACCCACCGCCTCATTCCCGAGCGCCACGGCCGCCTCGCCTTCGATGGCTACGACCGCGGCGGCCTGCATGCCCCCTCGGCGACCATCGACGATGACGGCCGCTTCCTCGCAATCTTCAACCTGCGCGAGTGTGCGCAGAGCCGCGGGTGGTTCGGGATGATGTCGCTGCCCTGGCACCTGTGGCTCGCGCCCGATCACTCGGTGCGCATGGCGCCCGTGCCCGGGCTGCAGTCGCTGCGCTTCGACCACCGGCGGGCCGCACCGCGCGAGATCCCGGCGAACGATGAGGTGCTGCTTGACGGCATCAGCGGCAGCGCCATGGAGATCGAGCTGCGCATCGACCCGGGTTCGGCGCGCGAGGTGGGGCTGAGTGTCCTGCGCTCGGCCGGCGGCGAGGAACAGACGACCATCATGCTCTACCGTGACGCCGCGCGCCACCGGCCGGAGCGCTCGCGCCTGGGCATCGACCTCTCGCGCGCCTCGCTGCGGCCGGACGTGTTCGCACGCACGCCGGAGATCGGGCCGCTCGCGCTCGACGACGGCGAACCGCTGGAGCTGCGCGTGTTCATCGACCGCGGCTGTATCGAGGTCTTCGCCGGCGACCGCCTGTGCCTGACCGCGCGCGCCTACCCCCAGCGCGACGACAGCACGGGCGTCGCGGTGTTCGCCCGCGGTAGTGCGGCGCGACTGCTCTCCCTCGACGCCTGGCAGATGCGCAGCATCTGGCCGGAACTCAGACGCTTCGAGGGCCGGTAGACCTCGCCGCATCGCCGCTCGCAATCGCTGCGCGAACGCGCGGATATGACGCTCCTCACACTCGCGGCCTGTTCACATTTGTGCCGCGCAGGCGACTTCACGGGATTTCTGTGACCTCAGGTTCCACGACGCGCCTCGCTTGTATCTGCCCGTAGCGCCCCGAATCACGCCCGCAGTGCTGCCCCCAGTCTGTCCGCCCGCCCGTGCATAGAGATGTTTCTGATCGAGGGTGGTTTAGTGCCGTCGCGGGTGGGTATACACCAGATTTCGGCCCCGCATCGCCGTTTCTTGAGCTTATATAGAGTTAAGCTTGACGCTGGCGGTAGAACGTCCATAATAGAGAGTGAACATTGAGGCAGCAGCGTTCGGCGACCGCTTCTGAATGGCCACACGTACCTTGGGTCGCAAGACGTGATCGGGAGTTGACCAGCCATGCGCCGACGGGCTTCCACGGGGAGGATCCTGGGGGCGATCCTGGTGCTGATTGCCGCGACCGCACTGCTCGCAGCCGGGCAGCCCCTCGCCCGACTGCCGGGCGGCGAGGTCGTGGCTCTGGGGCTGGAGCCGACACCCGCGGCTGAGGCGTGGCAGCATGCGGTGAACCAGCCGATGCTCTATCGCGACTACGGTGACCCGCTGCCCTCGTCGGTCGATCACTCCGCATTCATGCCCCCCGTGCGCAGTCAGGGCAGCGCGGGATCATGTGCAAGCTGGGCCATCGGTTACTACTACAAGGCCTTCCAGGAGGGGAAGGAGCAGGGCTGGAGCTTCGGCTCCAATGACGAGATCCGCAGCCCCGCCTTCCTCTACAACCTGATCAACGGTGGCCGCAACATCGGCACCTCCTTCGGCTCCAACTTCGGTGTGCTGATGCGCTTCGGCGACTGCTCATGGACCCAGATGCCCTACAGCGCCAGCGACCTGACCACCTGGCCGAGCATGGCCGCATGGCGCGACGGCATGAACTCGCGCGCGGACGACTATAGCCTGATCTACCATTCCTACATGGGCAGCGCGGATGACTACATAGACGAGATGAAGGCCCATCTGGCGAGCGGCGACTGCTTCGTCATGGGCATCCCCGTCTACAGCGACTTCTACAGCATCGGCTCGTTCCCCCAGTACGTCTACGACGGGCCGCGCTCGGGCGCCAGCTACGTCGGTGGCCACGGCATTTGCATCGTCGGCTACGACGACAACCGCGAGGGTGGCGCCTTCAAATTCGTCAACTCGTGGGGCACCGGCTGGGGGCAGGGCGGCTATGCCTGGCTGTCCTACGACTTCGTCGGCGACTACGCTATCGAGGCATGGAGCATGACCGACCGGATCGGGTACCAGCCGCAGGCGATCGCCGAGCTGCACATCACCCACCCGCTGCGCTACCAGCTCCGCGTCGCCCTCAAGGCCGACACCTACACGGAGACCATCTTCTGGAACCGCGGCGGCTCGGTGCCCAACATCGACGCCTTCGTGGACATCACCGAGCAGATCGCGAACCTGCCGCCCTCGCCGTCGGTGCCGTGGACCCTGGAGGTCAAGGACACCTACGAGGGCTCCTCGGGCCAGATCGATGGCTTCTCGATCGAGTACGGCGCCGTCACTTACGTGAGCGACGACCCGCCTGTGCCGGTGCCCGACATGGGCACGGGGACGGCATCCACGGACGGCGGCGGTGGATCGGAGAACACGCCGCCAACGCTCGCCGCCGTCGCCATCACGCCTGATCCGGCGTTCACCACCAGTGACCTGACAGCCAATCCTTCGGGTTGGTACGACGCCGACGGCGATTCGCCCGGCTACCGCTGGCTGTGGGAGCGCAAGCCCTCCGGCAGCTCCACATGGGCGATCATCTCGGGGGCAACCGAGTCCTCCCTTGGCCACGCGAACTTCGCCAGGGGCGATGGCGTGCGTGTCACCTGCACGCCGTGGGATGGCACGGACGAGGGGTCGCCGGTAACCGACGAGATCACCATCAGCAACTCGCCGCCCACGCAGCCGACGGTGGACGTGACCCCGGACGCGCCGAAGACAGGCGATGCGCTGTCGGTGAGCGCCGGCGGCAGTACCGACCCCGACGGGGACACGGTCAGCTACAGCTACCGCTGGTACCGCGACGGCGATCTGCAGAGCGCATAC
>JALGVA010000076.1 GCA_029820295.1 Candidatus Zipacnadia bacterium | reverse complement strand
GCCGAAGCCCAACGCCACGACCAGCGCGATGCTCAGCGCGCCGAACAGGTGGCGGCGGTCGAGGCCGGTGCCGTCCGCCATCTTGAGCGCATCGAGCAGCGTGGAGAGCAGGTTCCCGCGCAGGTCGCGGGTGAAGACCGCATCCGCCAGCGACAGCGAGGTCAGCGTCTTCGGCCCCAGACTCTTCATGGGCGAGACCAGGCGCACCAGGTCCACCGGCCGGAAGCTGGTCTCGGTCATCAGCAGCCCGGCCTCGGCCACCGCCCGCGCCATCACCACGCACACCACCAGCAGGAAGATCACGGTCTCGAGCAGCGCCATCCACGGGCTCATCCCCAGCAGCGCGAACCACCACGTCGCCACGATCACCGCGACGCCGAGGCCCATCAGCTCCCAGCGCGGCGCCAGGGCCGGGCGGGCCTCGCCGGCATGGCTGGAGGTGCTCTCCCGGCCCTCCACCGCCGCCTGCCAGAGCGCACGCAGGTGTGGGTGGGCGGCGCGGACGAGGTAGCCGGTGAGCACGAGATACGCCCCGGCGACCTGGAAGCCGTTCCACAGGCTGGTCGGGTAGAGCGGCATGGCCTCCAGCGGCGCGCCGAAGGCCGAGAAGACGATGTTCTGGATGCGGATGATCACGAAGAACGCCCACAGCGAGAACAGGACCTGGGCGGGCAGGAAGTAGCCGAAGCCGACGGCGGCCATGGAGGTGTAGGCGGTGGTGTAGCCCAGGTCGCGCCACGGCCGGCCCATGGCGTTGAAGACGAGCTGGTTGAGCCGGTACTGCACGGGGATCTCGGGCACCGACGGGTGCAGAGCGTGGATGCCGTTGAGGGTGAAGACCAGGGTGGGGACGGCGAAGCCGATCCACATGATCGGGTCGGCGAAGATCGAGCGCGACCAGTGGATGTGCTCGGACAGCTCGACCGGCAGCACCGTCAGCGGGAAGGCGAGCTTCTCGTTGTCCACCCACTGGCGGCGCAGGATGGATGCCAGGCAGAAGTAGGCGAGGAACATCGCCAGCACCACGGGCAGCCACGCCGCCAGCGCCCCCAGCCACGGCCGCCAGGGCAGGTCCTCGGTGCGCAGGCCCTCGTAGAAGGCGGTGGCGATCCACTGGGCGGAGTCGCCCTCGGTGTCGAAGGGCACGGCCCACTGGGGGATGTGCGCGAAGAACAGGTCGGCCCACCCGTTGGCGGGATTCGCGTAGTAATTGACGGAGATCAGTGCGGGGATCCAGCGCTCGAGCAGCCCGCGGCTCATGGTCAGCGCCGCCGCCAGGGTCATGGTGTAGATCACGATGACCTCGTGCGGGCCCAGCGCCAGGCGCGGGGCGAGACGGCCGATCACCAGGTTGGCGACGACGATCACCAACAGCAGGCCGATCGCGACGGGGGTGAACTGGCAGATGCCGAGCTGGATGGTGCCGACGGTCATCTCGGCCCAGGAGACGATCCAGCAGGCCGCCGCCGCGCAGAGCGCGCCCAGGAGCACGGCACGGAGCGTCAGCGGGCGACGCGCGATGGCAGATCACTCCGCGGGACGGGATGGCGGGCCGCACGGCGGTTCGACCGGGCGCGACCCGATTCCTTCGCGGCGCGCCCGCGGCAGGTGCGCCCGCGCGCGGAGGCGAAGCCCGCAGCGTCGCACACGATCGGCAAGTGAGGATGCCGCCCGCCGATGACGGACGACATTGCGCGCCGCCCGATGCACCCGGCGATGGATCGCGCCGCGCTCGCGCTGGCGGTGGTGCTGGCCGTGGGCGCGGTGGCGCTGACCGCGGCGGCCTGCCGGCGCGCCACCGACGGGCAGCTCGTCTACGCTCTGGACGATGCGTACATCCACCTCGCGATGGGCCGGACCCTGGCCGAAAGCGGCGTGTGGGGCGTCAACGCCGACACGCCCGGTGCGGCGTCATCAAGCCCGCTGTGGACGCTGGCGCTCGCGGGGCTGGTGGCGACCATCGGCGACCACGTGTGGCTGCCGCTGGCCCTGAACCTGCTGGCGGCGGGGCTGCTGGCCATCGCCGCCGACGCCTGGCTGCGGCAGCTCGACCTGCCCACGGGCGCGCGCGTGGGGACAATCGTGGCGCTCATCATCATCGGCCCGCTGGGCCCCCTGGCGATGACCGGCATGGAGCACGTGGTGCACGCGGCGGCGGTGCTGGCGCTGACGCTGCCGGCGCTGCGCGAGCGTCCGGCGCAGCCGATCGCGCTGGCGCTGATGGCGGCACTGGCGACGGGGGTGCGCTACGAGTCGGCGTTCGTGGCGGCGGCGCTGGCGGTGGTGCTGGCGTTGCGCGGGGACGGCAGGCACGCGGTGGCGGTGGTCGCGGGCTCGGCGGCGCTGGTCATCGGCGTGGGCGCGTGGCAGCTCTCGATGGGCGAGGGCTTCCTGCCCAACTCGCTGATCGTCAAGGCCGCAGGGGTGACGCGCGAGACGCTGGTGGAGTGGCTCAAGTGGAAGGGCTACGGCGCGATGGAGCATGCGCACGAGGCGCCGGTGGTGGTGTTGCCGCTGCTGGCGGTGCTGCTGGCCTTCGCGGCCTCGCTGCGGCGCACTGAGAAGGCGGCGGAGCTGCCCTCGTCCACGCGGCTGGCAGTAGAGGGTGCGGCGGCGCTGACGCTGGCGACGCTGCTGCACGTGGTGCTGTCGCGCACCGGCTGGTACCACCGCTATGAGGCCTACCTGCTGATGTGGGGCGTGGTGGCGGCGGCGGGGAGCCTGCAGGCGTGGCGGCTTCGGCGGCCCGACGCCGAGCAGCGCGTGCCGGCGGGCGCGACGCGGGCGCCGGCGATCGTGGCGGCCGTGGGCGCGGGGCTACTGGTGTTGATGGCCTTCGGGCTGCGCATCAACGCGTGGACCACGGTCACCACCGCCTGCCGCAACATCTACGAGCAGCATGGGCAGGTGGCGCGCTTCGTTGAGCAGTTCCAGCGCATCGATCCCGGGCCGATCATCGTGCACGACATCGGATTACTGAGCTACCGGAGGCCGCGGGGCGCGCTGATCGACATGGGCGGGCTGGCGAGCCACGAGATCGCGGTGGCGAAGGCCCACGGGTGGCTCGACCGGGGCTTCGCCAAGCGCATCGCGCGCGCGCGGGGGGCGCGCCTGGCCATCAGCTACGATCACGAGTGGCTGCCCGACTCGTGGGTGAAGGTCGCGTCGTGGCGCATCCACGACAATCGCGTGGCGGGCAGCGACACGGTGTACTTCCTGGCGACGGAGCCGGACGAAGTGGCGCCCCTGCTGGACGCGCTGAGGCAGTTCCAGCCGAGCCTGCCGGAGGCCATCGACGTGTGCTACCATGTGGACCTGGGGCCGGCGGCGCGGTGAGGCGGGGTCACCACCCGGCCGCCGCGGTCGCGGCGAGCGCCGGTCAGTCGCGCTGCAGTGGCGGCGGCAGCAGGCCCGGCGGGGGCTCGCCCACGTGGGACGCGCCCGCGCACAGGGCCGCCAGCAGTGCCGCCAGCGCCGGGGCTTCGCACGACTCCGCCTCCGCAAGCGCCACCTCGTGGTCGGGCGCCGGGGCGCGGGCGCGCAGCAGCAGCAGGCAGGTCCTGGCGGTGGTCCCGTGTGCGCGGAAGGTGGAGCGTGGCAGGCCCACCACCGCGTACACGGTCATTGCGCCCAGCAACCACTCGCGCACGTGGCGCCAGCGCGCGTTGCTGAGCACGCCCTCCGGGAGGATGATCGCGATCCAGCCGCCGGGCCGGCACAGGGCCGCAAAGCGCTCGAGGAAGAGCAGCTCGATGGGATAGCGCGCCAGGCGCCGCAGGTCGCTCTGCGAGGGCTCGACCAGCAGGCGGTCGCCGCGGTCGGGGAAGGGCAGGCGGCTGGTGCGGGCCAGCTCGCGCAGCGCGTCCGGCCCGGCGTCCGCAAGATCGGCGCCGAAGGGAGGATTGCCGACCACGAGATCGCATGCCGCCTCAGGCAGCACTCCGGCCGCAAGGCCGTCGGCCACCGTCAATGCGCAGCGCGGGTCGCCGGCCAAGGCGGAGTCGGCCCATGCGCGGGCCATCGCGGGATCGCGGTCGGCGCCGAGGGCCTGCGCGGCGCCGCGTTCGAGCGCCGCCCGCAGCCACTCACCGGGGCCGCAGGCGGGATCGGCCACGCGTGCGTCCGCGACCTCGGCCCCGAACGCGGCGAGGGCATCGAAGGCGAAGTCGATGAGCGCGCGCGGCGTGAAGAACTGCCCGAGGTCCGGGGCGTCCGGCATGGTGGGGAGGTTCGCGCCGGCCGCGCCTGCGCCCTCCCGGTTAAAGCGAGACACCGGCCCTGCCCGGGCCGGTGTCTCGGTGGCCCGCGAGGCGGCGGTCAGGCCACGGGCGGCGGTGTGTGTCGCTGACGCGTCCGCGGGGCGCCGCCCCCCTGGAAACCCCCTGCCCGTCAGTTCCCCGCTGCCGGTCCCCCTTCGGCGCCCCCGCGGACGCGGCTGGAGCGCCTGCCGCGCTACCTCCAGGGTTGCTCAGTAACGCGGCTTTTTCGTGACGCACCCGGCGTCTCGCGAGCAATACTACCACATCTCGGGAGCCCTGTCCAGCCCCCACGGAGATTCTCAGCCCCGGTCGGCAAGCGCAGTTGATCCCTCGAACGCCCACGAAGAGCCTACATGCGCAGGAAATCGCCGGTGGAGCGCATCCACTCATCGAGGGCGCTCCGCATTCGCTCACGGACCTCAAGATGTATTGAGCTTTCCGTGAGGTTCGCCAGCTCATCGGGATCCGCGACGAGGTCGAAGAGCTGGTCGCGATCGGGCTGCTCGTGGTAGTGCACATACTTGTGCCGCGCCGAGACGACTCCGCGAAGGTGGTAGCCGCCGCCTATGTGGCCGTTCATCTCCATGAAGGCGAACTCGCGCCCCGGCGCGCGCGGATCATACAGGATCGGCGCCAGACTCTCTCCCTGCGCGCGCTCGAGCGGCGGCAGGTTCAGCAGGTCGAGGAGCGTGGGCGCGAGGTCTACGTGCGAGGCGAGCTGAGTGCGCCAGCCCGGCGTGATGCCCGGCCCGCGCATGAGCAGCGGCAGGCGGCAGGCGCGGTCGTAGAGCACGCCCTTCTGATAGAGGCCCAAGGCGCCGAGCATCTCGCCGTGGTCACAGGTCATCACCACGATGGTGTCCCGCGCGCGCCCCGACTGCTCCAGCGCGTCGAGCACCAGGCCGTGGCAGGCGTCGGCGAAGGCCACGAAGCCCAGGTATCCGGCGATGCCCCGCGCCCACTGCTCCCAGGTCCAGCCGCGCACCGCCTGGCGGCCGGGCGCCTCGCCGACCGCCGCGGGCAGCTCGTCCGGGTCGATGTAGAAGCCCGGCGGGGGCTCGATGTCGGCCGGGTCGAACGTGCTCAACCACGGCTCGGGCACCAGCAGCGGCGGGTGGGGCGCGGCCAGCGAGCACCACGCCGCGAAGGGCTGTCCGGGGGGCGTGTCGCGGATGAAGTCGGCGATGGCGCGGGCGCGCAGCATGTCCGGATGCTCTTCAGTCGGCCCGGTCCACGCGGCGGGGACGGGGATGCTGAAGCTCCAGTCATGCTCGCCGTCGTCGGTGGGCGTGCGCACCTCGCCGCGCTGCGAGCCGGCCGCGATGCCCTGTTCGGCCATCGCGGCCTCATGCGCGCCGTAGGGGAAGCCCGACGGCGCGAAGTGGGCGTACTCACCGCTGCGGTCCTCGCCCGGGGCGCGATTGATGTGCCAGATGCCCTCGTAGCCGACGCGCCAGCCGGCGTCGTGCAGGCGGTCGATGAGCAGCTCCTCGCCAGGGTTCATGGTGGCGTAGCCCTCGCCGAAGGAGGTGGCGCCGTGGGCGTGAGGCCAGCGGCCGGTCATCATCGACGGGCGGGTGGGCACGCACAGCGGGGTGGCGCAGTAGAAGCGGTCGAACACCGCGCTCTCGCCCGCCAGTCGCTCCCAGGCGGGGGTGACCACGGGCCCGGCGTAGGGGCCGGTCACGTCGCGCTGAAGCTGATCGCACAGAAGAACAAGGAGATTCGCAGGCTTCGGGGAAATCATTCGCTGCCTCCGTCGTCACCGAGCCTGACGGCGCGAGGGCCGTCCGACGTGGTTACGCCATCTGACCCGTTCGACGGGACCGCGACCTGACCTCCGCGCGGACGGACGAGGGGAGCGCGCGGTCCGGTGTCGGACAGGGAAAAGACACAGCCGTGCCGACGCATCGTGAGGAGGAGGACACCGGTGCCGATACTGGATAGCCAGACCATGCAGCCCCGCCGGAGTTACACGATCGAGGAGCTGGAGGATGCAGCCCAGGAGATGAGGGCGTGGGTGATGATCGCGCTGCATGCCGCCGGGTCGGGACACACCGGCGGCACCATGTCCATCGCCGACATCGCCGCCGCGCTCTACCTGCATCACATCAAGCACGACCCGGCCGCCCCCCGGTGGCCCGGACGCGACCGCGTGTTCTGGTCGGCCGGCCACAAGGCCCCCATGATCTACGCCGCGCTGGGCATGGCCGGCTACTTCGATGACATGCCCGTAAGCTACCACGGCGAGCCGCTGGAACAGTTCGCCGACATCAAGGGCATTCAGCAGACGGTGCTGCTGCGCAAGCTCGGCTCGCCCTTCGAGGGGCACCCGAACTGCAAGAAGCTGCCGGGCATCGAGGTCTCCTCGGGCTCGCTCGGCCAGGGCCTGGGCGTCTCGTGCGGCTCGGCGCTCAACGCGAAGATCTACGAGCAGGACTATCGCGTGTTCTGCATCATGGGCGACGGCGAGCAGCAGGAGGGCTCGGTGTGGGAGGCGGCGATGTTCGCCGCGCACCACGCGCTGGACAACCTGGTCGCCATCATCGATGACAACGGGCTGCAGATCGACGGCCCGACGGCCCAGGTGTGCAACGTCGCGTCGCTGGCGGGCAAGTACGCAGCGTTCGGCTGGGACGTGCTCGAGTGCGACGGGCATGACATGTCCGAGATCATCGGGACCCTCGAGCGCGCGGACGCCATCCAGGACCGGCCGACGCTGATCATCGCCCACACCATCAAGGGCAAGTGCGTGGACTTCGCCGAGAACGTGGTCGGCTACCACGGTGTGCCGCCCAAGGACGGCCGCTACGGCGACGAGTCGCTCGACGCGGCGCTGCGCTGCATCGGCGTGACCGACCAGTTCCCGCCCGAGCGCGTGGACGAGATCCTGGCCTTCGCCGACGCCTACGGGCAGATCGCGGCCGAGCGCGCGGACGCCGAGGTGCCCATCTTCGGGCGCAACTGGTGGTGGAACGAGGCCGAGGACACGCAGGTGGAGATGGATGCGACGCGCAACGGCTTCGGGCGCGGGATCGCGCAGGTGGGCGCCGACGAGAACGTCGTGGCCCACGGCGCGGACATCACCGGCTCGATCCGCATGGACTGGTTCTACAAGCCCGACACCAAGAACGAGGACGCCGAACGCAAGCGCCGCTTCGTCACCTGCGGCATCGCCGAGGCCAACATGACCGAGGTGGCAGCCGGCTTCGCCCTCGAGGGCAAGACGCCGTTCATCGGCTCCTACGGCGTGTTCTCCACCGGGCGCAACTGGGACCAACTGCGCACGACCGTCGGCTACAGCGACCTGCCGGTGAAAATCGCCGATGCGCACGGCGGCGTCTCGGTGGGGCCCGACGGCGCCACGCACCAGGCGCTGGAGGAGATCTTCCTGATTACCGCCATCCCCGGCTACCAGATGATGGTGCCGTGCGACGCCATCGAGGCGGCCAAGGCCACCATCGCGGCGGCGGAGATCGACGCGCCGGTCGTAGTGCGCTTCGCGCGCGAGGCGACGCCGGTAGTGACCACCGAGCAGACGCCGTTTGAGCCGGGCGTGGCCAACGTGATCCGCTACCGTGGCGCCGCCGAGCAGTTCGTGGACGCCTTCGAGACCGTACTCGCCCCGGACTACTCCTCCGAGGGCGAGGACGTGGCGATCATCGCCTGTGGACCGATGGTGCCCGAGGCGATGCGCGCGGCGGTGATCCTCAAGGAGGAGAACGACCTCGAGACGCGGGTGGTGAACCTGCACACGGTCAAGCCGCTGGACGCCGACGCGGTCGCCGCCGCCGCGCGCGACACCGGTGTCGTGGTCACCGCCGAGGAGCATCAGGTGGGCGGGATGGGCAACCGCGTGGCCGCCGCCATCTGCGAGGCCGACCTGGACGAGGCCATCCGCTTCGGCATGATCGGCGTGCAGGACCGCTTCGGCGAGTCGGGCCAGCCGTGGGAGCTGGTCAAGGTGTTCGGCCTGACCGGCGAGCACATCGCGCAGAAGTGCCTGCAACTGCTCGACCAGTAACGCCGCGCCGCACATCGAAGAGGGCCCGGCTCACCAGAGCCGGGCCCCGTGCGTGTACGCAGGGCCATGCGAGCGATCCTCTCTCGGCAGCCAGCGCGCGCCTGCGGGCGCACGAAGTGCGCAGCGGCACGACCGACGTGCCGACCGCAGGGAGGCGCAAGGTCGCGTCGCCCCCCGCTACTGCGCAGTCAGCCGGTAGACGTGCACCGTCAGCGGCTCGAAGTCATCGGCGATCGCGCCGTTGGCCAGACGCGCCTCGCGGTCCTCGAACATGACCTCGACCACGGGCGCGAGGTCGGCGCCCTCTGCCATGTCGGCGACGTCAATACTCGCGCTGACCGGCTCGTCGCCCGGGTTCACCGCGATGACGGTCAGCTCGTCGCCCACGCGCTTGAGCGCTACGTGCACCTCGCCGCCCTCGCCCGCCACGACGGCCTGTGCGACGTTCGCAGTGAGCAGCGCGGGCTCGAGGGCGATCAGCTCATCGTTGACGCGCTTCATCTCGGCCCACAGGTCGGGGTTGCCTTCAGGCAGGTACCAGTCGGGGTCACGGAACGAGTACCAGAACAGGCCGCGCGCGCCGTGGGCGAGCGCCAGGTAGGTCATGCAGCGGTGCTGGGCGGGCGTGACCAGCGGGCCGTTGGGCCACGGCCAGACCTGGCCGATGAAGTACATCACATGCCCCGGGATGACGCCGCGCGCGTGGTCGAGAGTGTCGGCGATAACGGTCAGCGGGCTGCGGCCGATGGGGTAGACGTCGGCGGAGACGATGTCGGTCTGCGGGGCCGACACCTCGTACGCGTTCGGATTGTTCAGACAGGTATACGCCGGGCGGTTCGCGTCGTGAGTGCGGATGTACATGTAGGCGTCCGCCATCATCTCGACCACCGGCGCGGAGGCGCCCGGCTCATCCTGGATCCACCACGAGAACACGCAGTCATTGTCCACCACGCTGTCCATGGCCGCGCACCAGCGCTCGCTCCCCGGACGCCCTGAGGCATACAGTTGCACGCCCGCCATCAGGCCCGCCGCCTCAGCCGCCGGCACGTTGGGGGCCGGGCACTGCACCGCGTTGAAGCCGTGCGCCTTCACCAGCTCGTAGTCCTCCGGCTGCACATGGTAAAGGCCGCGCGCGAAGAACGGCTCCCCGTTCACCAGGGTCACGCCATCGTCGGTGAGGTAGTCGGGAGCCGACACGTACCACCAGGTGCCCTCGAAGCGCCTCGCCTCCTCATCCCCCTGCAGCAGCGTCAGCGACCAGCGGTACTTGCCGTCGGGCAGACGCTGCTCGGGCGCGAGATCTGCGCTGCGCTCGGGCAGCTCGGTGAGGCGCTGCGACCAGACGGCCTCGCCGCCCTCGAAGGGCGTCGCCTCGGCCACCACCACGGCGTCGGTCAGCTCGGCCAGGTCGATGTACATGGTGACGTTGATCGGCAACACCGGGTCGCGGCGCTCACGCGAGACGCGCCGGCTGGCGGCGTTCATTACCGGGCAGAGCAGATCATCGGGCCTCTGAGCCACCCACGGACTGACGTCTCCCGCCAACGCCACATTGAAGTCCTCGAAGATACCGCGCTCCGCCCGGCCGATGATGAGGGCCCACACGTTGTCATCGGCATCCTCGGGCACCGTGATGGTGGCCGTGGCGGTCATGCTGTCGGCGGTATTCAGCGCCGCGACCTCGGTGCCGTCCGGCGCAAGCACCCGCGCGGCGGCGGTCTCGCCGCTGCCCTGTCCGCCCAGGGTGACGGTGAACTCGTGTGCCCCGGCAGGGACGAACAGGTAGATCGGAGCCGCCCGCACGATGCCGTCAAAGCGCTGGCCATTGGCGCCGGCGGGGAGCAGCAGTTTGGCCCCCCGGGCGTCCAGTGTGAAGCCGTTACCGCCGGCTCCGGCTTCGAGGACGTACGGCCCGATTCGGGGCGCCTCGAAGCTGAGCGTGACGCTCTCCCCCACCTCCGCGGTGCCCTCCGCGAGCGGCTCGCCACCGGGCGACTCGACGCGCGCAGTCGCCTCGTTGCCGTAGCGCCCGATCTGCTCGCAGGTCATAGTGACGGTCACCGGTCCGGGTTTGGTGACATAGAGCAGGTAATCATGCGTGCTGCGCAGCCACGTCAGCCCCGGCTCGAGATTATGTTGACCGAAGTTGCCCGGCGCGAAGAAACCTCCCGGCAGCAGCTCCACCGCCCCCTGCGCGGCGAGTGTCGTGAGCGTCAGAACCGCGATCGTCCATCCTGTGCGCAGCATGATGGGTGCCTCCTGAGAGCTATCAGCTACCAGCCACCAACCAACGGCTGACGCCTACGGCAGACGGCGACGGCAGACGGCGACGACAGTCGCCCTCCCGGCGCCCCCCTGGCGAGGGCGCGAGGGGCACAACGACGACGGCCGACGGCAACGGCATGCCGTCACCGCACGCGCAGATCCGTCGTCGCGCGCGCCGCCAGATCCACGCGCGTCCACTCACCCGCGGGGCCGGCCACCTCCAGGGACAGCGGCTCCCTGGCATCGTTGTAGAGCCGCACCTGCGCCTCGGCGCGCGGGTGCAGACGCACCAGCGAGGCGACCTCAGCAGGCAGGTGCTCGGCGCCGTCGCCGCGGCGGAAGCGGACGGTCGGGCGCTCCTGGGCGAGGTCGCGCAACATCCCGCCGGCCAGCGGGAGCAGCGTCCCGGTCACGTTCCCGTAGCCGCCGTCGCGACCATGACCCGAGGCCACCGCTCCGATGGTGCTGCCCGCGCAGCCGTGCGAGCGGCCGTCGCGCAGCGCGCTGCGTGCCAGCGCCATGCGGTCGGCGACCAGCCGCAGCGCCCGCTCGGCCAGCGCCTCATCGCCGGTGATCTGCCACGCCAGCATCAGCGAGGGCGGCGGCGGGCTGGAGGTCGGGCGCAGCGCCCCCAGCTCGTTCTCCCACCCCCAGCGGACCATGTCCCGGCGCTTGCCGATGCCCGCCACGGGCTTGCGGCTGAGCGTCTCGATGACCATCGCCGGCGTCTCAGTGCGCGCGCCCATCTGCGGGCGTTCGCCCACCAGCTCGCGGTAGCGCTCGGCGCGCTCCTCCAGGCGGTCGGCCGCGAACGGGTTGTCGACCAGCGCGGCGTAAAGGCGCGCGGCCGCCAGCGCGTAGCCGCTTACCCGCGTCTTCGCCAGGAAGCTCAGCATCCCGTCGAGGCCCTCGAGGAGCTGGTCGATGCCCGCGCTCATGCACCCGAGGATGTCGCGGTCGAGCGAGGCGTCGCCGATGGCGGCGCGGTAGCGGTTGAGCAGCGCGCCCGGCGGGTTGGAGTACGGGTCGGTCAGCGCGGGCAGCAGCGCCTCGCACAGCCGCCGCGCCGCCAGCGCGCAGGCCTCGTCGCCGGTGAGCGCGTGCAGGTCCAGCAGCACGTCGATGGTGCCGGCGGGCACATGGGGCTCGACGCGCTCGAGCGCCGAGTCGCCCTGGTGATGCGCGCCTGAGGCGTAGAGCACCTCGTCGCGGTCGGCCTCGGCGCCGCCGGAGTACAGCACGGTGGGCGGGCGGCCGGCCGGGGCGTCGAGGATGGCGCGCGTCCAGCGCGCGGCATACGCGGCGCACAGGTCAAGGTAGCGCTGCTCGCCGGTGATGCGGTGCGCCACGAGGGCGATCTGCAGCAGGCGGAAGTGATCGGGGACCTCGTAGCCGGAGGAGGCGCCGGAGCCGACCGTCTCCGTGCCGATGCGCCAGCTCAGGAAGCGGTGGCGCTCCCAGTCGTACCAGGCGGGGATGCCCTCGACCCAGTTGCCGATGTGATGGGCGGCATCGACGATCAGCTCGGCGGTTGCGTCGTCGGGCGCTACCTGCCACAGGCGCGCGAGGAAGCAGGTAAAGATCTCAGTCTGATGGTGCGCCTCGCCCTCGCGGAAGAAGCCGTGGCGCATATGCTCGCGTGCCCAGGCGGCGACGCCGTCGCGCAGGGAGCGGGCGAAGTCGAGCGCGGCGGGCGCGCCGAAAAGCTGGTGGAAGCCGAACCAGGAGGCGATGAAGCTGCCCTCATCGTGGCCGCCGGCGTAGGGCACGGGGGCGTGGCGCTTGAACGCGTGGGCGATCCAGCGGCGCATCTCATCGCGCGCGGCGAAGAAGGCGTCGGCCCAGGGCGGGCGCGGGTCATCGGACACGACGATCACCTGCGGAGGCGCGCCGGGCGGGCGGGACGCCGGGAGCGAGGATGGGCGCGGGCGGGGTCACTGGGCGCCATGCGTTACCGCGTGGCACAGTCGCCGGGCCACCTCCTCGATGCCGTTGCGGTGAGGCAGTTCCTGCAGCCAGCGCCCGGGGATCGCCTCCACGCCGTTGTACGCGCCGGAGATCGCCCCGGCGATGCACGCCCGCGTGTCGGTGTCGCCCCCCGCCACGATGCTCGACACGATGGTCTCGGGCAGGTCCTCGGGGCAGCGCAGGAAGCAGTAGAACGCGGTGGGCACGGTCTCGAAGGCCGCCCCGCCCAGGCGCAGCGCGGGCAGAGCGGTCAGCGGCGGCTCGTCGGTCTCGAGCAGCCGCGCCGCCTCGGACAGCCCGTCGGTCACGCGTGAGGGCTCAAGCTGGTCGAGCACCTCCAGGATGATGGTCTCCGGATCAAGCTCGCCCACGGCGGCGCGCGCGACGGCCCAGGCGACCGCGAAGCCGCCGGCGAGCGCCTCGTCGTTGCGATGGGTAATCACGCCGCAGTCGCGCACGTCCTCCCACAGGCCGCCGAGGTCGCGGGCGTGCAGCAGCCCGACGGGGGCGATGCGCATGGCGACGCCGTTGCCGTCGGCGTACTCGCCCTTCTCCCCCGCCTCCTCCCAGGGCACGCCCGACTGCAGGCGCTTCATGGCATGGTAGGTGGCGCGGCCGATGCCCCGGCCTCCGGCCTCAAACCACGCGAGGTAATGGCGCGCCAGGCTCTCGCCCTTGACCGCCGACATCTCCGCCACCGAGGTGGCGGTGGCGATGAGCATGGAGGTGTCGTCGGTCCACTCGCCCATGGTCATGGAGCCGGGCTGGAAGCGGCCGTCGTAGTAGGCCTCGGCGAGGTCGGTACCGCTGTACCCCTCGTAGGCGGCGCCCAGGCAGTCGCCGACCGCCGCCGCGAGCAGGCAGCCGGTGAAGCGCGAGGTCACGCCCGGTGGTGTGCTGGTGCTCAACTGGCCCATCACTCTCCGCGTCAGGCAACTGGGTGCGGCGTCCCACGCCATGTCCGGACCGGCGGCGCCCGCGACGCCGAGGTACCCTTCGCTGCCCGCAGCGCAATCCCTTCGCCCGGCTTCGGAGCATCGAGCCGGCCGCACCAATGGAAGCGGGCAGGCCCCGGGGGGGAGCCTGCCCGCGATGGCTATGCTTACGTCGCGAGGACTACCGGAATGCGTACTGCCACTGCGCGGCAAACATGTCCTCGCTGTTGTCGCCGGCTACGCCATCGACCACGCCGGTGCGGCTCCAGTCGCCGTCGGTGTACTCGAACGAGAGCTGACTGGAATCGTACACGCGATGCGCCCAGCCGACCGTCCAGCTATCGAAATCGGCGAAGTTCGTCGAGTCGATAGTGGCGTTGTACTCCTGGTAGCGGGCGTAGAGCGTGTCCTTGCCGGTGCCGACGTCGTAGACGATCTGGCCGTACCAGCCGTCGCGGTCGGCGCCGAGCAGCTCGCCGTCGGCGTACTCGAACTGGAAGCCGACCGGGCCGGCCAGGGTGTTCGGCCGCAGGCGCACGTAGCCGTCCCAGGCGTTGCGGTCGGTCTCCACGCCCTGGCCATCGACGAAGGTGCCGTCGAACCAGGAGAAGCCGAACTGACCCCAGGGCCGGTCCCACTTGAGGTCAACGGACAGGTTCTTGTCGTCGTTGCCGTCATCGGCGCGGAACTGGCCGTTCCAGACGCCGAGGACGAGCATGGGCTCGCACGTCGTGCCCTCCGTGGGCATGCGGCGGAACCAGATGCCGCGGTCCGAGGCGCCCTGCCACCAGAAGCCCAGGCCCGCCGGAGTGCCCTCGAGGATCTTGGCGCGCTCGAGGGGCAGGCGCACCGAGGAGCCCTCCCAGGCCTCCAGGCCGAACCAGGTCGGGACCTGGCCGATCTGCACGCGGTACTGGTCCTGGATCCTGTAGTCCACGAAGGCGTTGTAGAGGTCGATGTTGGGGTCCTGCGGGCCCACACGCGCGAAGGTGATGATGCCCGTATTGCGGCTGTCGATGTCGCCGCGGATGGTGACGTACATTCGGCGGAAGTCGAAGTTGTCGAACTGTCCGCTCTGGTCGGTGTCTACGTAGCGCACCTGGAAGTAGCCGCTGATGCTGATCCGGTCATACCAGGACTGCCCATCGGCCTCCCCCTGCGCCACGGCGACACCCACCGACATGAGCATGGCCACGAGGACCACGCCGATGACGAGACGTGTCATGGTGTTACCCTCCCTGCTGTGAGTTGGAGCGATGTCTTCCAGACCCCAGCCCGGCCACCTGCAGTCTCCAGCACAGCGGCAGCCCGGACCTGTTCCCATGCCCGCACGTCTGGGTTTGACAGGCCAGACGCGAGTTGGTTGCGCCTGACCGCACATCCGTGTGCGGCTCTTTGGCTCAGCGCGCCCACTCTCCCCGCACGGTGAGCACGTCTGCCGGCGGACCCTCTCCCAGCCGCCGGGACGGCTCGAGCGCGACCGGCACAGTCGCGTGATCGATCCCGTCGGTGTAGCTGGTGGAATCGGCCAGCATCAGAAGCAGCCGGTTCGCCCCCCACAGCGACTCACCTCCTTTCTACGCGAAATCCTCCAGAAAAGTCCGCGGCACCCCGAAGTGCGCGCCCTCAAGGTCGCGCGCGGCCCGGTCTGTGGTGCGGAAGGCCAGGAGTGGCGTGGCGCCGTAGGAACGGTGTGACGCGGTGAGGAGGAGGAACCGGCGGGGCCACAGTCGCGCCGACGCCCAGTAGCTCCAGAGCACCGGCGTGAGCAGGACCGCGTATTGTGGTGTGTTGAAGTTCATCAGCCGATTCCGCGATGCTCGAGCTGCTGGATGCCGCCGCGGAGATAGTACATGGCCTGCCCTCCGCGGTCAACTGCCTGGGCCCGCGACTCGCTCACCCGGCGGGCGTGAGCACCAGGGCCGCCGCCTCGACGCCCGCCAGCTCGATCTCCCGGCGCGTCGCGCCCCGCCACACGCCCAGGTCCTCGGTGGCCTCCGGTCCCAGCCGCTGAGCGGCGAGCTGCGCGTCCGGAGCGAGGCCGTAGTCGGTCGGGTCGAAGACCAGCGTGACCGTCTGCGACTCCTGCGAGCAGTTGACCAGTGGCACCAGCAGTCGCCCGTCGCGCAGGCCCCAGACGGTCGCCAGCACCGCCGGGGTGGTGGCGGTCATCTCGTTGCGGTGCCAGTCGGCGGTCACCCGGGCAACGTTGCCCTCCAGCGTCGGCGGCGCGAGCATGCGACCGTCGTTGAAGAACTCGCGCACGCGGTGGCGCATGCGTGCGAGATCGCGCAGCCACGGCCCGGCGAAGGGGTGGTCGATCACCTGCGGGCTGCTCCACCACAATTGCGTGCCCCAGATGTAGAGCTGGCCCTGCTTCTGCGCGAGCGACTCGGGCACGTCCCAGTCAGCATTCGACATGTAGCGGCCGAAGCCCAGGATCTTGGAGCCGTAGACCGCCGGGAAGATGGGCACCAGGCCGTCGCCCAGCGAGTTG
Organism: Candidatus Zipacnadia bacterium; assembly: GCA_029820295.1. Classification (GTDB taxonomy): domain Bacteria; phylum Armatimonadota; class Zipacnadia; order Zipacnadales; family UBA5352; genus JALGVA01. The sequence continues at coordinate 6,377 of JALGVA010000076.1, read as the reverse complement.
CACATCAGGTAGGTGTCGAACCAGCGCGCGTAGCTCTCGGCGTTGGACTCGGTGGTGAGCATCTTGTCGGGACCGACCGCGGCAATGTCCGCCTGGATGCGCTCGAGAAGCTGCCGGTAGCCGTCAACCCACCAGTGCCCGCCCGCGAGCGGGTGGCCGTGGCCGGCGTCATAGCACAGCCGCGGCCGCGCCGCCGCGATCTGGTCCATGTAGACGCCATCGACGTTCACCTCGGTCATCAGCCGCATGACGATCTCGTGCAGCGTGTCGCGCCAGAATTCCTGGGAGATGCACATGGGCGCCAGCTTCTCGCCGGAGCCGTAAACCTCGATGTAGGGCTCGCCATCGCGGTCGCGCGTGCAGTACTTGTAGCCCTCGTCCTGGAAGCTCTGGGTGTCGGTGTCCCACAGCCGGCCGTTGATGTAGGGCACGATGCGCACGCCCGCCGCCTGCAGCTCCGCCACACCCTCGGCGAAGCCCTCCCTGGTCGGGAAGTAGTGCGGATAGTCGTTATCGAACGGGATCTCGTGCCAGTTGTACCAGTGGATGGCGACCGGCAGCCCCATGTACTCGGCGAAGGCCTTCGTGGGCTCGACCACCGTCTCGGGACCGCCGCCGTAGAGCACCCAGGCCGCGACGTCATCCAGCCACGCCGGGCGGTCGTCGCGGCCGTAGTCGGGATCGCCCTCGGGCCACCAGGGCGCGTTCTGCTGCAGCCACGCGCGGTACTTCTGCGTGGCCGGGTACCAGCCGCCATCGACGCGCGCAATGACCATCTCGCCCGAGGTGGTGAAGTCGTTGCCGGCGACCGACGCGTCGGGCGCGGGGGTGTCGATGCTCAGCGGCACGCCCCCGGCGCCCGAGCCGGAGTTGGAGACCATGTTGCGCGTGGACGCAGCCGGATCGTGGGCGGCGACGTAGACGCCGCCGCGCTCGTCGGTGATCAGCAGCAGCGGCAGCGCGCACGAGCCGCTGGGGTAGTAGCCCACGTAGCGCGTGCCCGTGCCGCCGGGGAAGCTGCGCCCGTAGCCGTGCGGCACGTAGAGCGTGTCATCGAGGCCGGTCTCCCCCAACGCCCGGATCCTGACGCCGGGCATGGTGACCCGGTCGATGCTCCACGCGGTGTCATTGTCCACGCTCAGCCGCCAGCGTGACTCGCCGTCGGCGATCTCGCAGGTGACCTGTGCCTGCATGGCGCCCAGGCCGTCCGCGGTCGGGCTCTCGAAGCTGGCGGTGATGGTCGCCGAGGACTCATCGCCCGCCATCTGCGCGTTCCAGTGCCGCCAGCCGTCGGCGCTGCGCAGGCTCGCAGGTGTGCGCTCGGCGTCGGTGAGCGTCAGCTCGAACAGCTCGCATGGCCCGGCGAGCATCTCCCGGCGCGTGAGCATGTCGTAGAGGCTGGCCAGCTCGACGCCCGTGTCGGTGAGCCGAAGGCCCACGCCAAGCCGCCCGTCATCGGCCAGCAGCAGGCGTCCGCCCGGAAGCCCCGGGGAGAATTCGCGCCACCGGCCGGCGCCGATGGCCTGCTCGAGGGCCGCCGCGGCCGTCTGCACCTGCCCGAGCGGCGCGCCCGAGACTGCCACGGTCTCGACCAGCGACACGCGCCAGTCGATGCGCCCGGCCTGCGGCGCGTCCGATGAGGCCGATGCGCGCGCGTGCAGGCGCCCGAACAGCTCCGCCAGGCCCTCGGTCAGCAGCGCGCCGTCCTCGGCCGCCATCGGCCCGGAGGCGATGGTGGCGAACTCCTGCAGGGCCTCCGCGCCCGCATTCACGTAAAGCCAGCGCCGGAAGCCGGTCTTGCGGCCGCCCCAGGGCGCCCACGGCCCGTGCAGGTAGCGCCCGTAGTCCGGCAGGCCATCGTAGATCAGGAGGCTGCCGGTCAGCCCGAGGACGTTCGCACCGTCGATGAGCGCGCCCCAGTTCGGCGCGCGCGTTCCCTGACTGTCATCGACGAAGTCGGTCACCGCCTCGGCATTCCCGGCTGCGAACTGCGTGAAGCTCTCGTCCTGGAAGTGGATCTCGAGGAAGTGCAGCTCGTCCCACGCGAAGCCGGCGTTCTGCTCGACCTCGGCGGACGCGCTGAAGACCGACAGGCCCGCCCAGTAGCGGAAGACATAGGTCGCGCGCGGCTGCGTTTCCGGCGCCGCCGCCTCATCATTCACGTAGCGAGCGGAGACGCGCACCTCGGCCATGTACGGGCCGTCGGCGACCAGCGTTACCTCCGCGTCAGGGTCCTTGCGCAGCGCGAAGCCGCCGATCTGCTTGGAGTGCACGCGATCGTTCATCTGCGGCACGAAGACCCTGTCGGTGGCGAGGAAGGTGATCTGCGAGAGGATGCCCGCGTTGACCGCGGGGTCATGGACCACCTGGTAGGTGTCGCCGCGGACGCGCACGATCTCGCCGGCGCGCTCGGCGGAGATGGTCAGCGGCGGCGCGGGCGGAGCGGCGGGCGGGTTCTGCAGCCACACGCGGATCTCGCGCGGGCCGGGCGGTTCGGTGGGTAGCAGTCCGGCGAACTCCGCCTGGCCGTCGGGCGCGATGGTGAGCTGCATCTCGACCGGCCGTCCGGAGGGCATCTCCTGCGCGTAGAGCGCGCCCGCGGGCAGCGCCCCGAGGCGGGTCGCCTGGCGCAGCCCGTCGGCGTCGGTGGTGGCCAGCAACGGCACGCGCGTGAGGCCCTCGGTGTCGGGGACGCTGGTGCGGATGACCACGAAGTCGTCGGCGTGCACGGTCATCACCGCCATCGCGATCGCCGCCAGGATCATCGCTGCGCGCAACATGATCGGACCTCCCCGGCTGGTGCGGCTGTCGGGCACGGATGTCGCTCCATAGGGCGGGGATCTGTGCCCCGCCCTGCAACGGCAGCGGCAGACGGCAACAGCAAGCCGGGCGCAGAACGCCCCCTACGCCCTCGGGTGCGCGTCATCGTAGATGCGGCGAAGATCCTCGGTTGACACGTGCGTGTAGATCTCGGTGGTGGACAGGTTCGCGTGTCCGAGCATCTCCTGGATCGCGCGCAGGTCTGCCCCACCGGAGAGCAGATGGGTAGCGAAGGAATGGCGCAGCGTGTGCGGCGAGGTGTCCTCGGGCAGGCCCGCCAGGCGCACGTACTGCTTGAGCCGCGCCCAGAAGCCGCCGCGCGAGAAACCGCGCCCGCGCACGGTCAGGAAGATCGCGTCCTCGCCCGGATAGCGCTCGAACTCGGGCCGGGCCTCGTCGAGGTAGCGCCGCACCAGATGCAGCGCCAGCGGCGCGACCGGCACGATGCGCTCCTTGGAGCCCTTGCCGACCGTGCGCACCAGGCCTTCGGTCAGGTTCAGCTCATGCAGGCGCAGCCCGACCAGCTCGGAGACCCGCAGGCCCGAGGCGTAGAGCAGCGCGATCATGGCGGCGTCGCGCAGGCCCTGGGTGTCCGAGCGGTCGGGGGTCTCCAGCAGCCGCCGGCACTCCTCGACGGTCAGTACCTTGGGCAGGCGCGGGGCGGGCCGGGGCAGGTCGATGTCGGCGGCGGGGTCGGCGGTGGCGCGCCCGTCGATGAGCAGGAAGCGGAACAGGCCGCGCACGCTGGAGAGCTTGCGGGCGATGGTGGTGCGGGCGAGCTTGCGGTCGCGCTGGAGGAAGCTGACGAAGTCGATGACATCCTGGCGCGACACCTCGGTGAACCGCTCGACGCCGCGCCCGCGCAGGAAGTCGGCGAAGTCGCGCAGGTCGCGCCCGTAGGCCTCGACGGTATTGCCCGCCAGCCCCCGGTCCACGGTCAGCCAGGCCTCGAAGGCGGCGAGGGTCTCACGCATCCTCCTCGCCACCGCCCTCCCCTGCGTCGGCGGAGAGCCCGCCCTGCAGGGCCATCTCGATCGCGCGCCGCTCCTCCTCGAGCGGCTCCTTCTCGGTGCGCCCGGCGCGCACCGCACGCAGGAAGGTGCGGGAGCGCTCGAGGTCGTAGAGCGTGGTGATGACGAAGCCGTTGTTGTGCGCGTCGAGGATGGCCAGCGCGCACGAGAGTCGCCCGCTGACCGACTCGCTGGCGTCGAAGCGCACGACGCCGATGCGCTGCAGGTGGGCGCGCGCGCGGTCGCGGAACTCGGCGAGAGTGGCGTCGAGCGCACGCGCATGCTCGGCCAGCGCCTGCACGCGCCCGTTGACCTCCTCGAGATAGCCCAGCAGCTCGCCCAGCGCCTGCTCGTCCTGGCCGCGGCGCATGGCGTCGGCGACCTTGCGCGCGGTCGGATCGGCGATGCGCATGCGCCGCTGCTCACGGTAGAGCATCTTGACGGCGATGCCGAGCCCGACGACGAGCGCCGCGAGCACGGCGAGGGCGATGGTCAGTCCGGTGGTGGTCATGGCGCTGCCGCGGCGGTCAGTCCTCCTCCTGCATCTTGCGCACGGCGCGGCGATCGAAGGTCATCACCAGGTCCTTGGCGACCTCAAGCTCGAAGCTGTTCTCGCGCACCCGGACGACCCTGCCGTAGATGCCGCCGACGGTGATGACGCGATCGCCGGGCACGATGCTCTCGATCAGGTCAAGGTGCTCCTGCTGGCTCTTGCGCGTGGGCCGGACGATCACCAGCCAGAAGATGACGACCATGACCACGAGCATGGCCAGGCCGGGCAGCAGCGGTCGGATCGATTCCCAGTCCATCAGTGTCTCACCTCAGCGTAGGGGCAGCCGGCTGCGCGGTCAGCACGCGGGTGCCGATGTCGTCTGGAGCGGCGGCGGTTGAGCGGCGCCGGGCCGTTGCCGCCGCGTCGATCAACCGCCTGTGCCTCCAACGACCGGGCGTGGCCGGAGCCTCACCTCTCCAACGGCGCAGGCTGCCGGCTACGGTCGCACGACCGCCTTGATGACCTCGTCCTTGTGCGCGTTCACGAAGCGCATGGCCTCGGGCGTCTCGTCGAGGTCGAACTCGTGCGTCACCAGCGACTTCACGTCGATCCGCCCCGCCTCGACCAGCGCGATCGACGGCGGGTAGCAGCCCGCGTAGCGGAACAGCCCGCGCAGGTCGAGTTCGCGGTTGATCATCTCGTAGAGCGGGATCTGCGGGTGCTGCTCGGCGGGCATGCCGACGATCTGCGCGACCCCGCCGTTGCGCGCGACGCGCAGCGCCATCTGCAGCGTGGACACCGCGCCCGCGCACTCGAAGGCCACGTCCACCCCACGGCCGCCGGTCAGCTTCATGATCGCCGCCTCGGTGTCATCCTCCGAGGCGTCGATGACCTCGGTGGCGCCCAGCTTCGAGGCCATCTCCAGCCGCATGGGTACGAGGTCCGTCACGATCGCGCGCACCGCGCCGTGGGCGATGGCGGCCTGCATGGTGGTCAGGCCGATGGGGCCGGCGCCGAGCACCGCGACGGTGTCGCCCGCGGTCACGCCCGAGCGCCGCGCGGCCCACATGCCCACGGAGAGCGGCTCGATCATCGCGCCCTCGTCGAGCGAGAGACTGTCCGGCAGCCTGAACAGGAAGTCAGACGGCCAGGCGAGATACTCGGCGAAGGCGCCGTGCACCGGCGGCGCCGCGAGGAAGACCACGTCGCGGCACATGTTGTAGCGCCCCGAACGGCACGCCGCGCAGCGACGGCAGGTGTACCCGGGCTCGATGGCCACGCGGTCGCCGGGCCTGAGCCCGCAGGCCTCGTCGAGGACTTCCACGACCTCGCCGGCCGCCTCATGGCCCATGATGGTGGGCGTGCGCAGCACGATCTTGCCGATGACGCCGCGCTCGAAGAAGTGCACGTCCGAGCCGCAGATCCCGACCGAGCGCACGCGCACCAGCACGTCGCGCTCGAGGCTGATCTGCGGCATGGGCACCCGCTCCACGCGCATGTCATGCACCGCGTGCAGCACCGCCGCCTTCATCGTCTCAGCCATCGTCAGGGCCTCCCGCGCCCGCGCGGCGCGTGGCGTCAGGACCAGCGACGAGCCCTGCGCCGCGAGAACTCAGGTCCCACGCAGAAGCGCGCCGGGGTTCTCCTTGGAGTTCGCTGCGCGCGGCGCGCCCTCGGCCATAGCGCCTGAGCGAGACATCCGTCTGTGCGCATATCCCGAACGACTTGTACGCGGAAAGCGAACGATAGTCAAGCGTCGTGGGCGCACGGGTGCGTGCTCAGATTGCGGCGGGCGCCCGCGGATGCGCCGGGACGGTCTCCTCCCCGCAGACCGCCGGACGGTCACGCGGAAGGGGGCAGCGGCAACGACTCATGCTGTCGTTCCGTGGCCCGGACGCCTCGCCCGGGCGTCGTCCCGGGCCTGCCGATGGCCCTCGGGCCTCACCCCCCGGCGCGAACGGCAGTCCCCGCGGCGTCACTCCAGCCGCTTGCGGCGCGTATTGAGCCATGTGCGCAGGCGCTTGAGCGGCCAGGTGTTGATCACCGAGTCCGCC
>JALGVA010000236.1 GCA_029820295.1 Candidatus Zipacnadia bacterium | reverse complement strand
CGCGCACGCGCTCGAAGGAGATCACCGTCATCTCGCGCTCCAGGAAGGCCTCGACCAGCCACGGCCGGGTCTCAGTGTGGGTGTAGCCGAAGAAGGTCGAGCCGGGCGCGAACAGCGCGCACTCCTCCTCGGTGGGCTGCTTGACCTTGACGAGCAGATCGGCCGCGGCCCACACGTCGGCCGCATCGGCCACGATCTCCGCGCCGGCGGCGCGGTAGTCGCCATCGGCGAAGCTCGCGCCCGCGCCCGCCTGCGCCTGCACCGCCACCTGCGCCCCGGCTTCGACCGCCCGCAGCGCGCCGTCGGGCGTCAGCCCCACGCGCATCTCGTTGTCCTGCACTTCCTTCGGCACCGCGATCCTCATCGGCGGTCGTCTCCATCGGCGCCCGAGCCGCCCGGGCGCGCATGGTGATCGGTGACTCACGCGGCGAGTGTACCGGTCGATGCCAGACGGGTCAAGGCAACGCATACCCGGGCAGTGGGGCTGCCGCGAATGCGCGCATGGTCTACGCGATTCGCATTGCATTCTGCGCAATTCAACCAGCTTCCGCGGTAAATTCCGTTGCCTTCAATGTGATTTGCGGATATACTGTCCCCGGTGATCGCCATGTCTGACGCCGTGACCAACTGGGGCGAGCGGGCGCTGGCCGAGCTGTTCGGCTCGGAGGTGCGCGCGGCCGTGCTGTCGCACATCTGCGCCCACCCGGATGAGCTGATCGTCGGGTCGAAGCTGGCGCGGGCGCTGGGGATGTCGGCCAGCGCGGTAGGCGTCGAGCTGGCGCGGCTCGAGCGCCTGGGGATGCTCCAGGCCACCGAGCCCATCGGCGCCGCGCGACCCTATCGGGTGAACGGGGACTTCCCGCTGCTGCGCGGGCTACAGTCGGTGTGTCTCTACGCGACCGGCATCGTGGCGGTGCTGCGCGAGCTGTTCGCGGACGCCGAGGGCGTGGAGGTGGCGGCCATCTTCGGCTCCCTCGCCCGGGGCGACGACCGCCCCGACAGCGACGTCGATGTGCTGGTGGTGGGGGAGATCGGGGGCGGGCCGCTGGCTGAACTCGCGTGGGAAGCGCGCAGCAGGACCGGCCGCATCGTCAACACCGTTCACTACTCCGGCCCCGAGTTCCGGCAGCGGATCGCCGAGGGACACGGCTTCGTGACACGCATTCTGGGAGCGCCGATGATCTTGCTGAGAGGAGACCTCGATGAGCTGCGAGGAGTTGCTGCGTGAAGGGCGGATACGTCGCCATGCCACGAGTGGCGAGGACATCGCCGCCGGTCTCACGATCGCCCAGGCACGCCTCGGCGATGCCGGCATAGACGGTTTGTCCGCGGACGGCCGCTTCATATTCGCCTGCGACGCCGCACGATCAGCAGCAGAGGCGGTCATGGCGGCTGAAGGATAGAGACCGGTCGCCGGCGTCGGTCACCATGAGACAGTCTTCGCCTTCCTGCGCTTCGCCGTCGATGGGCGCCGGGCGAAGCGTGCAGCGGAGTTCGACCAAGCCCGGGTCAAGCGGAATTCGGCCGAGTACGACGAGTGGGGTCTGGTCACGCACAGCGAAGCCGATGACCTGCTGCTGGCCGCTCGGGAGTCTGTGGCCGAAGTCGCGCGATGGCTATCCACTCGGATCGCCGAGGGAGCCTCGCCATCCGCCGACGAGTAGTCGCGCCCGCGCACTTCGGAACGCCTCGCCGGGCTCGCGACGTTGACTCCTGCGGGGGCGCGGGGGCCGGGTGCGCGAGATTGTGCACCCGAGTGCTTGAGCATCCTCCCCTCTTCGTGGCATGATGGCAGCGTGTGGGAGCAAGCGTGCGTGAGGAGTTGACGCCGGTGGCCGATGTTGCGGGACTCGGGCGCAGGATCGTCGAGAACATCGAGAAGGTCATCGTCGGCAAGCGCCGGCCGGTGCGCCTCACGCTCATCGCCATGCTGTGCGAGGGTCACGTGCTGCTCGAGGACGTGCCCGGCGTCGCCAAGACCATGCTCGCGCGCTCCCTGGCGGCCTCCATCGGCTGCTCCTTCGCCCGCATCCAGTGCACCCCCGACCTGCTGCCCTCCGACATCACCGGCGTCTCGGTCTTCAATCAGAAAACCGTGGCCTTCGAGTACCAGCCCGGGCCGGTGCTCAACCAGGTGGTGCTCGCCGATGAGCTGAACCGCGCCACGCCGCGCGCGCAGGCGGCGCTGCTCGAAGCGATGGCCGAGGGCCAGGTGACCGTGGACGGCGTGACGCGCGAGCTGCCCGAGCCCTTCTTCGTCATCGCCACGCAGAACCCGATCGAGCACGAGGGCACCTTCCCGCTACCCGAGGCCCAGCTCGACCGCTTCCTGATGCGCCTCTCCATCGGCTATCCGTCCTTCACCGACGAGAACGAGCTGCTCGAGCGCATGCGGCTCACCCATCCGCTGGGCGACCTCGGTCAGGTCGCCACCGCCGCGGAGGTCGTGGCCGCCCAGCGCGCGCTGCGCGAGGTGTTCGTGCACGAGAAGGTGCGCCAGTATCTCGTGCGCATCGTCCACGCCACGCGCCGCCATGATGAGCTGGCGCTGGGCGCCTCGCCGCGCGCCTCGATCGCGCTCTACCGCACCTCCCAGTGCCTGGCGGCGCTCGAGGGCCGCGAGTTCGTCATCCCGGATGACGTCAAGTACGTGGCGGAGGCGATCCTGGCACACCGTGTGATTCTGTCCAGCGAGGCGCGTCTGCGCGGGCGGCCGGTCGAGGACATCATCGACGACATCGTCTCGAGCATCCCGGCGCCGGTCGAGCGAGCGTGAAAGGCAATCGCAAGCGGCAAGCGGCAGGCAACGGCAACGGCGCATTGAGGGCGCCGGCCGTCGCCGTGAGCCGTTGGGCTCGTAGCTCGTAGCTCAAAGCTGACCATGACCTGGTCACTGACCTGGCAACGGATCGTGCTGCTGGTCGCCGCGGTGGGCTTCCTGTTCGCCGCGGTGGTGCTGAGGCTGAGCTTCTTCGCCTTCGCCGCCTGGGCGCTGGGCGCGGTCAGCCTGGTCGCGTACCTCATGACCTGGTCGGCGCTGGATCGCCTCGAGACCGAGCGCCACATCACCGCCCGCGACGCGCAGATCGGCGAGGACCTGCTGATCACCGTCGCGGTGCGCAACAACAAGGCGCTGCCCACCATCTGGCTGGTGGCGGAGGACATGATTCCGCGCGGCCTCGAGACCGGCGGGACGTGGGCACGGGCGGTGCTGCTCATGCCCTTCGCCTCCACGCGCCTGCAGTACCGCCTGAACTGCTCGCGCCGCGGTTACTTCCGCATCGGCCCGGTGCTGTTCGAGACCGGCGACTTCTTCGGCCTCAACCGCCGCTTCGCCACCGGGCAGAGCGCGCACTTCGTCACCGTCTACCCGCGCGTGGTGCCGCTCCAGCGCTACGGCATCCCCACCTCGCGGCCGATGGGGGAGACCGTGGTCAAGCGCCGCCTGGTGGAGGACCCCACGCGCCTGGCGGGCGTGCGCGAGTACCGCACCGGCGACCCGCTGCGGCGCATCCACTGGAAGGCCTCGGCGCGCACCGGCGTGCTGCACTCGCGCGTCTACGAGTACTCCACGCTCATCGGCGCCAACATCGTCCTTGACTTCAGCCGCGAGAGCTGGGGCGGCGACCGCGAGCGGTCGGAGCTGGCGGTGACCGCCGCCGCCTCCATCGCCGCGCACCTGTCCGACCGCAAGCAGCAGGTGGGGCTGGTGACCAACGGCGGCGACGCCTCGGACATCATGCCGCGCGAGACCGAGCGCCTGATCGCGCCCACCCGTCAGCGCATCTTCCAGATGCTCGCCGATCGCGAGCACACCGATCGGCTTACGCCGGTGCGCATCCCCGTGCGCCGGGGCGAGCACAGCCTGCACCTGATCATGCGCTCGCTGGCGCGCTTGCGGCTGGCCGAGGCGCTGCCCTTCACGCGCCTGATCGACGAGGAGTACGAGAGCTGGCCGCGCGAGGCCACGGTGCTGGCCATAGTGCCGGGCGTCTCGCGGGAACTGTTCGCGCGCCTGGCGCAGTTGCGCAACTCCGGGTTCACTGTGGCCGCCATGATCATCGACAACGAGAGCAACTATGCGCGCGTGCGGGGGATGCTCGAAGCCGAGGGCATCCGGCCCATGCACGTGCGCAGCGAGGTGGAACTCGGTGCCGTCGGCCTCTGACCGGCAACCGGACGCGCCGATCGAGCCGGCCGGCCCGCCCGAGCCCGCGGCCCGGGACGAGTCGGCGCGCGCCCCCGACTTCGACTGGCTCACCGAAGTCGCCATCCCCGTCTGCGTCTTCGGCCTGCTGGGCAGCCTGCTCTACTACCTGATCGAGGTGCGTGCCACGCTCGCCGGGGAGCTGTCTGTGGGGCCGCTGCGCTGGGTGGTGTTCTGGTTCCTGCTCGCCTGCATCGGCATCGCGCGCATCCGCACCAAGTACGGTGGCGCGGCCATCGCCGGCTACTACTCGGCGCTGCTGGCGGGCGCCATCATCCTGTTCGTGTGGGTGTACACCACCCGCCTGGGTGCCTTCTACGGCGGCGCCAACCAGGGGCGATGGATGGCGCTGCTGTTCAACTGGTCGCTGGTAGGCGTGGTGTGGTGGGCGGCCGGCGCCGTCACGCGTGAGGCCACCCTCGAGGAGAACGTCGAGACGCAGCTCGAGGGCGGACTGTGGACGCTGCTGGCCGAGGAATGGCAGTATCCCGATCCCGATGAGCGCCCGACCGACGCGGACGTCGATCACGCGAAGGTCCGACCGCGGCACCCGGGCCGGCTGGTGCTGTGGGTGTCGCTGGCCGCGCTGGTGCTCTTCGCGGTCGGCCAGCGCACCATCGGCGGCGAGGGCGCGCACGCTCGCACCGCCTTCTGGTGCATGTCCGCCTACGTGCTGTTCGCGCTGCTGCTGCTGGCGCTCACCAACCTGTCGGCGCTGCGCATCCAGGTGCGCCGGCGCGGCATCTCGCTCGCCCCGGCGGTCTCGCCGGCGTGGATGGCCGCCAGCGCGCTGGTGGTCGTCGCCATCGTCATCTTCTCCGCCTCCATGCCGCGCTCGCCCACGCCCGAGGGCGAGCCGCGCCCGCTGGTGGTGCCCGAGTGGCTCACCGACTCCCGGCGGCCCGGCATGGAGCAGGGCCCCGCGCAGGGCATGGGGCCGCAGGGCCAGCGTCCCGGCGGCGAGGAGGAGGGCGCGGCCGAGCGCGGCGGAGATGAGCAGGCCGCCGGTGAAGGCGAGGAGCAGGGCGAGCG
>JALGVA010000235.1 GCA_029820295.1 Candidatus Zipacnadia bacterium | reverse complement strand
GACCACCGGCGCGTGCATGACCACCCGGTCTCCGCGCCCTGCCGCCACGGCGGCGAGCAGTTCGGCGACACGCAGTACTCGGTGGTCTTCGACGTGACCGCGCGCGCGGTGCACTACTGCGGCCAGCCCTGCCGCTGCGAGTGGCGCACGGTGGCGCTCTAGGCTTCGCCCCTCGCCTCCCGCTCGAAGCTGTGCTCGGTGAGGCCCGAGAGCACATCGATGCGGCGGTTGACCATGGCCCGCATGCAGTGGGGCAGGTGGTCGCCGTGGCCGCGGTGCACGATGATGCAGCGCACGCAGTCCCCGTGGTACGCGCAGTTGCTCGGACAGGTGCAGTAGTCCTCGCCGGAAGCCAGCATCTGCTCGACCCACTGCGCCTGCAGCTTGCTGGCCTCGGCGCCACGCCCCTCCCTGAACAGCCGCATGGCCTCGATTTCCGTCGGGTGGTCGTCGATCATCACCACACGTCCCTTCTGTGGCTGTCAGCCATCCGCGTCCGCGGCAGTTGACTGCACGACGCGTGCCCAGGCATTGCCGCAGGCGCCCCGCCACTCCGGCGCGGTCGTCCGGCGGAGGAAGATGGCGGCGCCGGGCGACGAGAGATCAGGCGCTCGCCCCGGAAGCGCCGCGCCCCCGGGGTCATCATACCTCGGGGGCGCGCAGGCTCTCGATGGTCCGCCTCAACTGTCGCCGAAGCGCTCGGAGTTGAAGGGGATCTGGCCGAAGAGCCCCCAGAACTCCTCGACCTGCTCGGCGGCCACGTTGGCGACGATGTAGAGGTAGTCGGCGGTCAGGTAGTTGACCGGCACCTGGCACTCCCAGACCACGTCGTAGTCATCGTCGAGCGAGACGCGGCCGATGGGATCGGCCCAGTTGAAGCGGAGCATGTCCAGGGCGAGCCGCTCGGCCTCGTCGATGTCGTCGCCGGGGATGCCCCCGGTGTAGGCGTGGATGTAGACGACGCCATTGAAGGTGTTGGCGTAGACATCGACATCGTTGTCGAACGGGATCTTAAAGTTGTCCTCGTCGAAGACCTCGTAGGTGAGCCCGGACTCATCGAGCATCGCGGCGAGGGTGTCGTAGTCACTGTCGCGGGCGCCGGGATACAGCTGGGTGGGCGTGGTGGGCTCCTCGTCACTCTGCGGCAGGTCATGGAAGCTCTCGACCTGGTTGGCGGCGATGTTGCACAGGTCGCGCAGGTAATCGGGCGTGACCACGCCCATCGGCACCTGCGCCTCCCAGTAGAGGTTGTCAACGCCATCCTCCTCGTTGATCGAGAACCGGCCCACCGGGTCAAAGTAGTTGAAGCGCAGCGCGCGGAAGGCGGAGCCGTCGGGCAGCTCGCCGAACTTCACGTAGGTCCGCAGCAGTCCGTCGAATTCCTCCGCGTAGACTGTGACATCGTTGTCGTAGGGGACTTCATAGGTGCCGCCCTCGAAGTGGTCGTAGGTCAGGCCGGTGGCCGCCAGCAGTTCCTCGACCCCGGACGCGGCGCTGCCTGCCTGGGCTGTGCCGCCGGTGGCGGCGCTGCCTCCGGCGATGGGCGCCCCGCCGCCGCTGGCCGACGCGAAGTAGACCGGCGGGTCGTTGTCGGGGTCGGCGGCCAGCCAGTCGCGCAGCACATTCGACGGGATCGCCCACTTGGTGGACATGTTGCGGCTGATCATCGTCTGCGTGTGCACGCCCACCACGCGGCCCTGGGAGTCCACCACCGGGCCGCCGGAGTTGCCGTCATCGGCCTCGGCGTCGTGCTCGAGGTAGGTGTTACCCTCAAAGTGGCGGTGCGCCGAGACGGTGCCGGTGCGGAAGGAGATCTCACGCAGCCCCAGCGGGTGGCCGCATACCATGATCTCAGCGGTTTCGGGGATGGCGTCCGAGTCGGCCAGTTCGAGGAAGGTCGGGGTCGCGGTGTCCACCTTGAGCAGCGCCAGATCGACCTCGCTGTTCTCACGCACCACTTCGGCGTCGTACGACTTCTCCTGCTCGGTGCCGGCGTGAAAGACCGCCCTGACCTTACGCGACACCGCGACCTGCGTGGTGCCGTCCTCGAGGTGCATCTCGGGCGACACCACGTGAGCGTTGGTGACGATGCGCCCCTGATCGTTGACGACGAAGCCGGTCCCGCTCCCCGAGGCGGTGCCATCGCGGAAGGTCAGTTCCACCTCGACCAGGACCACCGCGTCCCTGAGCTTCTGGAGCACGGCGTCGTCGCTCTGCTGCTGCTCACCGCCGCCCGCGGGCGTGACCGTGGTGCCGGTTTGACCGGGCTCAGGAGGCCCCGGACAGCCGATCAGCATGGCGCCCGGCGCCAGCACCGCGATGATCGCCGCGCCACGCATGACCGCAGATAGCCTTGCTCCCCGATCAGACATGCTGCACGCCTCCTCAGTCGATTCCCCCGCGCGCGCTGCCTTTCCGAACTCGCCGAGCGGGTATTGCGCACACCGCGTGGCGATTCCTCCCCAACGCCGCAGGCATGCAGCCAGCAAGCGCCGCGCAGGATCAGTCGTGCAGCGGGTTGTACTGCGGTCGGTCGGCGGGCTGCGGTTCGCGGATCACGTAGTGGCACGCGTAGGTCTCATCGGCCGACTCGACGACGCCGTCCTTCATGACCAGGTTCACATTCGCCTGATCCATCAGCACGGCCACGTCCGCCAGGGGATCGCCCGAGACGACCAGGAGGTCGGCCTTCTTCCCCGGCTCCAGCGTCCCCAGGTCGGCGAGCCGGTAGGCCTCCGCGGTCGTCTTCGTGGCCGCCACCAGCGCCTCCATCGGCGACAGCCCCGCCCAGGTCAACTCCTGCAGCTCCCACATCGAGGCGTCGCCCACCGCCCAGGCCTTCGACCCCGGGTAGTCGGTACCGAAGGCGATCTTCACGCCCAGCTCGTGCGCCAGGCGCGTGCCCGCGCGATGGATCGGCTGCGCCTGCTTCATCTCCGCCGCCATCCACGGCCGGTCGGGCCAGGCCGCGATGTTCCGGTCCGAGGTGACGCGCAGCGTGGGCATGAACCACAGGTCGCGCCCGAGGATGCCGCGCACGCCCGCCTCGTCGATGAAGGCGCCGTGGTGGATCTGATCGACACCCGCGCGGATGGAGTTGTCGATGCCCGGCTGGGTGTGCGCGTGCACGACCACCGGCCGGCGCCAGGCGTGGGCCTCATCCACCAGCGCCTCCAGCTCCTCGAAGGTGTAGTTGCGCACCGAGCAGTCCTCGTCTTTGCCCCAGAACCCTCCGGACGCCGCGGTCTTGATGAAGTCCGCGCCCGCCTGCACCATCTCGCGCACCGCCTTGCGCACCTCCCACGGGCCGTCGGCGGTGCGAAACCGCACGTGACCGAAGGTCGGCGTCACGATGCAACCCGCCACCAGGCGCGCGCAGCCGCGCACGTAGCGCGCCTCGATGCCGTCGCGCAGGGCGATGCCCTTCACGTTCGCCGAGACCGAGCACACCGTCGTGATGCCGCGCTGCAGCGACAGGCGCAGCACCTGCTGGCCGGCCGGGTCGCCGCCCACGTGCGCATGGCCCTCGATCAGCCCGGGCATGACCGTCCGACCGGAGGCGTCGATCACCTCGGCATCATCCGGGACCGCGATCTCCCCCACCTCGCCGACGGCCTCGATGCGCCCGTCGCGCACCAGCACCGCACTGTCGTCGATCGGCTGCGCGCCGGTTCCGTCGATGAGCCTGCCGTGCAACACAGCCTTGGGTCCGCGCATATCCGGTCGCCTCCGTGCACAGGTCGCTGCCGCCACGCGGCGCAGGTTCGCCGTCGGGCGTGCAGCTCCTGTCCCGGCGGAGGTGTCTCCCCCGCGCGCGGCCAATTTGACGGGAGCTGGATTGCCGGACATTCCGCCGACAGGAGACCTGCGCCATGACCCGCTGGACCATCGGCCTGCTGGCCGTGCTGACCGCCGCGAGCTGCGCCCACGCTCAGGAGCCGACCAACCACGCGCTGGGCCGCCCCTACCGCGTCTCACCCGCGCCCGCGGAGACCTATGCCGACGCCGACGGCCCTGAGGCCTTCGCGCCGGATGCCTTCTACCGCGGCGAGTTGACCGACGGCGTCACCGGCCCCGCCAACTACAAGGCCGCCGAGTGGGTCGGCTGGCGCGACACGAGCTACGCGGACCCGATCACGGTGGAGATCGACCTCGGCGAGCCGACCTGGGTCGATCGCGTGGAGGTCACGATCTGCGGCGCCTCGGGCAACGTCGAGCCGCCCGAGCGCATCGACCTCGCGGTGGTCAGCCCCGACTTCCCGCTGCCGGCGCCGGTGCAGATCGCGCAGATGCGCGGCTCCGAGCCGTTTGACCCCGGCGCCACACGCGTGTACACTTTCGCCCTCGACGGCCTCGCCCTGCGTGCCTCGCGCGTGCGCCTCGATTTCCAGGAGCGCACCTGGAGCTACCTGTTCCTCGACGAGATCCGTGTCCTGGGCGGCGAGGTGGGGGAGCCGGGCATCCTGCCGGTGCAGGACCTGACGTTCGAGGCCGAGGCCGGCGCGACCACCGGCGATATCGCCGAGGTGGAGGGCGCATCCGCATCCACCGTGCGGCTGGACGCCGCGGGCGAGGAGCTGCGCTTCGAGCTGCCGCTGCCCGCCGGCGACTACACGGTGCGCGTGCGCTCGATGGCCATCGAGCCGGACACCTTCAGCGAGGTCGCGCTGACCGCGGGCGAGTACGCCATGCGCCCGCAGGCGATCACCAACTCGGTCTTCACCTGGCAGCGCTCACACTTCACGCAGCCGCAGGATGGCCCGGCGGTCATCACGATGACGCTGCGCGAAGGGGCCGGCGTCTACCTCGACCGCGTGCGTATCCATCAACTGACCCTCAACGAGACGATCACCGCGCTCCATCCCTTCGAGCGCGACACCACACTCGTGGCCGACGGCGAGTGCCGCTGCGTCATCGCGATCGCCGACGACGGGAGCTTCGCCGCCCAGGCCGAGACGCTGGCCGCCGAGATCGAGCGCCGCAGTGGCGCGCGCCCCGAGACCGTGCGCGGCGACGAGATCACTGAGGAGCACTTCCGCTCGACCAACGTCATCGCGCTGGGCACGCGGGAGAGCACCTTCGCTCTGGTGAAGTCATCGCCCGACGCCTGGCGCAGCATCCCCTCGCCGCCGGATGACGGCTCGCCCCAGCTCTTCACCGACGTGGATCCGCGGGGCGCGGGCGTCAACACGCTGGTGGTCGGGGGCGTCGATGAGGCGCAGGTGCAGGCGAGCGTCGATGCCCTCATCGCCCGCCT
>JALGVA010000075.1 GCA_029820295.1 Candidatus Zipacnadia bacterium | reverse complement strand
CGGTAGGGCTCGGCGTTGTAGTCCCAGGTCCCGTAGCCGTACCAGATGCGTCGGGCGTGGTAGGCCGGCGCCTCGGTGTCATCGACGTCGATGCTCAGCTCCGGTGTCGAGGGCACGATCTCCCAGCGCTCGCCCGGGAAGTACTGTCGGTAGCCGAGCCGGTAGAGCAGGTCCCAGACGGCGTGCTCGACCGCGATATCGGTGGCCCCGATGAGCAGCAGGCGGTCGGCCGACGAGCGCAGGAGGTACTCCTCGCGCCGCAGCGGGTCATCGGGCGCGAAGTCGGCGCCGGCGGCGGCCGCCGGGAATTGGGCGGCGGTGCCCACGACGATCCCGGCCGAGCCGTCACCCGTGGTGACCTCGAAGTTCGCTGCGGACATACGCCCGAGGTAGTCGGCGAGGTCGGCGGCGACGGCCCGGACGGTCTCCGAGGCGTCGGGCGCGATCACGATCGGCATCAGCGCCTGCCCGCCCGCGGCCAGGCCCGCGGTCTCCGCCTGCGCACAGCCCGCGGCGGCCACGATCAGCATTCCCAGCAATGCGGCAGCCAGGCAGTGCCCGGTCACTCTCATCTGCGTATCCTCCTCGACAGCTTCAGCTCAGCCGCGCTCGTCCCAGCGCCGGCCGACGTAGAACGGGCGCGAGCGGTACGCGCCCTCGATGTGTACCGTCAGCGTGTCTTCGCCGGGCGCGAGGGTCGCCACCTGCCGGCGCGTGAACAGGTCGATGACGGCCACCGGGCCCTCGACCGGCACACGAACCGTGACGTCCGCTGGCCCGAGGTGTCCGTACTCGGCCACCAGCACCAGCATCTCGTCGCCGGAGGCGATGGCGGATACGTGTCCGCCACCGGTCTGGCAGGTCACGTCCTCGACGAGCGTGCTGTGGGCGATGATGTCCTCGACCGGCGCGGCCACCCACGCGGCCTGCGCCTGCGCCAGCAGGTCGCCGGGCGAGAGGAACCACGGCGTGTAGTACGCCGAGCCCAGCGCCCCGTTGAAGAGCAGCTCCAGCGTGGAGTCGAAGAATCTGGGCGGTGGGGCCTCGCCATCCCAGGTAGCGGTGCCGGGCGAGGTCCACAGGATCACGGGCACGGTCGGGTCGGCGGGCGTATGCTTGCGCACGATCTCCGCGGCCGCGGTCGGCCACAGATGGGCATAGAACTCAGGGTTGGAGATCTGCGCGCCCTCGGGGTAGAGCTTCTCGAAGTCGAGCACGTTGTGGTAGACCCAGCCCGGCCCGCACTGGTAGTAGCCGATCTGCGGGTGAGGCAAGGCCATCTCGTCGGCCGCGGCGTTGAGGGCAGTCGCGATCGCGCGCGCCGCCTCGGCGAACAGGTCAGCGGCCAGGTCCGGCGGTGCGACGCCACGCTGCTCGGCGATGGCGCTGCAGCGCGCGCACGTGGCGATGTCCCTGCCGGCCGCCCCGAAGCACTCCACGTCGAAGAAGATGACCTCGGGCCTGCGGTAGCGGAAGCGCTGGACGATGCGCTCGATCTCACGCCGGAAGTACTCTCCGCGATAGGACAGGCACAGGCTCCTGCGCGGCGGGTCGGTCTGCATGTACGCCTCGGCGAAGTCAGGCTCGCGGCCCCAGGCGGCCTCCATGATATGCCATGGCGAGTCGGTCATGCACACCTTCATGCCGACGCGCCGCGCCTGCTCGTCGAGCCAGCGCTGGCCCTCCGCGGTCGCCGGGTCGTCGTAGGCTGAGGGCATCTCCCACGAGCCCACGGAGGCATACGTGAAGCCCAGGTGCGGGAACACCTCCGGCGCGCCCGGCCACTGCTGCTGCATGCCGACGCCGGTCCAGCCGAGGGCGAAGAACAGGTGTTGCAGCGGCGGCGCGGCCGGGATGTCGATAGGCACCAGCCGCAGATGCTGCTCGGGCTGGACGACGCTGCCGGCTTCGGCGTGGAAGGTCATCTCCGCAGGCTCCCGCACGTCGCCCTGGATGTAGACGCCGCGCAGGTAGGTCTGCAGCCCGTCGAGGATGATCGAGTACTGCGCGCGCTGCTCGCCTTCGCGCCTCACCTCGGTACGCTCGAAGGGCTCGTCGCCGCGCCAGGAGAGCGTGACGCCCGCGGGCACGGTGATACGCCAGGTGACCGACCCCGACGGGTCTGCGCGCGAATCGCGCGCCATAAGCGTGAACTGGCCCGCGACGTTGCGCGGCACCATCAGATACGGCAGCGGATAGAGCGCCTCGACGCCGTCGAAGATCAGGCTCGTGGCGTAGCGGTCGTGGAACTGCACGTCATCCGGATCGTGCTCGCCGGCCATGACCGCGATCTCGTCGATGGCGCTGTAGGAGCCGTCGAAGTGCATCTGCAGCGCCACGTAGCGGCCGCGGGTGCGCAGGTCGCCGAAATTGAAGGCGTGCGTATGCGGATCGCCCGGCGCCAGCGCGGCGTCCGACTCGGGCAGGTCGAAGAGGGCGCCCTGCTGGTCGGCGTAGACGCGCTTGGAGATGCTGTCCACCAGGTGGTACGTCTCATCGTCATCGCTCACGAACACGTCGAAGCGGCGCGGGTAGCGCAGGCTGGCCTGGTGGGCGCCGCCGCCCTGCACATGCGCGACCACGGCGTCGATGGCGCGCACCTCGCCCAGGTCGATGCACACGATCGGCGGCGGCTCGCAGCCGCGCCAGCCCACGGCGTCCTTCGAGTACCAGATGTGATCGCCGGAAAGTATCCGCCCGTCGGTGAGCTGCGTGGCGTCGCCCTCGTCGCGCGTGCTGCCGTAGTTGGGCGTGCGCGCGAAGCGGTAGGGCCGGCCCAGCGCCAGGTTGCTGCCGGCGGTGAGCGCCTCCCAGGTGTCGGCGAGCGTGATCTCAGGGCCGCGGCGCGGGAAGTCGTTGCGCTCGGGCTCGAGCAGCTCGGATGGCGGCACCTCGATCTGCGCCGGGCATGGCGCGGCGATCAGCAGCGCGGCAATCGCGGCCAGCATCGTCCGGTGCGCCTCCTCCTGTCCTACAGCGCGGGCGTGACGATCAGTGCGTGCTCGGGGTCAAGGGCGAAGAACTGCGGCACCTCGTCGCCGACCCCGGCGTAGGCGTCATCGAAGAAGCCGACATCGGCCGGGCCGGGCTGGATACACCACCAGCCGGCCTCGCCGGGCGCGAGGTCGAGGCGCTGCAGGTCCAGCGAGGTCTCGACCGTGCGTAGCTGCGCGCGCACCTCGCCCGCCGGATCGGTGACGGTCGCGGCGGCGGTCTCGCCCGGCGCCGAGCTGAGCAGGTTCAGCGTGAACGCCTCGGTGCCCTCGGGCACGTAGACCCAGCACGGCGGCGCGTGCTGCAGGAAGTGCAGGCCGCGCGGGTGCGTGGTGGCGTCGATGGCCCAGTCGGCGCCGGTGATAGTGGGATGGTAGCTGGCGTGCCCGCCCATGATCACCAGGTGGTAGTGCTCGCCCGGGGCGCCGTCGATGCGCAGCGGCTCGTCGGTGTGCATGAGCGAGCGCTGCATCAGCTCGCCCGCGGCGTCGAAGACGAAGCAGGTGACCAGCTTGCCGCGCGTGTCCACGTGCCCGAAGGCGATCTCGATGGGCCCGTCGCCCGACTGCGCGAGCACGAGGTGGTGGTCGCCGCGCAGCTTGTAGAACTTCGGGCGCGGGCCGGCCGTGATCACCGCCGGCTCGACCTGCACCGGGCGCACGCGGTCGGCCGGGGGCACGCGCACCTTCTCCATCGCGACCGCCAGCGACTCGCCACCGGCGTCCATCAGTCCGAGCACGCGCTCATCGCTGGCGCGGAAGATCGACGGCGTCTCGGCGTCGGCGAGTCCGGCGCTGCGTAGCGTGAAGTAGAGCAGCGTCAGGTTGTCGCCGAGCATCTCGAGGCGCACGCGCGCGTCCGGGTCGGTGATCTGCGCGCGCGCCTCGCGGTAGAGACGCTCGATCTCCGGGAACAGCGGCGCGTAGACGTTGCGCAGCATACCCAGGTCCGGCACGCGCGCCCCGCCATGCTCAACGAAGTGGTGCTCCATCGCCTCATCCAGCATGTCGTAGGCCCGCTGGATCTCGTCGCCGCCCTCGGCGTAGGCGCAGGCGAAGAAGTCGGCGTTGAGCGCGTCCACGTCGGCGTACGGGTCCCACGCGAGCTTCGCCATCAGGTAGTTGCCCGGCGCGCCGTGGCCCCAGGCGGCGATGCCGTAGATGTAGACGCCCCGGAAGCCCAGCTCGGCCAACCGCGGGTAGAGGAACTTGAGGATGGGCCTGCCCACCGGGTTGGGCGCGCCGGCCTCGGCGAGCAGCGACACCGGGATGTCATAGTAGGCGATATCATCGGTCAGCGCCGCCCACCCGCGCGCGATGGCCTCCCACTCGGCGCGGAAGTCGTCGCGGTAGAGCTTGTAGCAGTAGACGTTGCTCGCCGCCAGCACCAGGAACAGGTTCGGCTCCAGCTCGACCGGCTCACTCGGCGGCCAGATGTAGTCGTCATAGACGTAGCCCGCGAGGAACCGGTCGGGATGCCTCTCTCCCACCATGCGTGCGATCTCGTTGTACTGGTGCAGGATGGCGGGGGTGATCGAGGGCGAGCCGTCGGGGGCGGTCTCGTAGAGCGCGCTGCAGTTCGGGCACTCGCACCAGCCGCCGCCGTCGGCCGGGGAGATGGACAGGCACGTCACGTCCGGCCTGCGGTCGAAGATGGCGATGGCACGGTCGGCGATGTAGCGGTTCAGCTCCGGGTTGGTCACGCACAGCTTGAAGGCACCCGTGGGCGGCACGCGTACGCCGTCGTTGAGCGCGAACCAGTCGGGATGGTCCGCGAACAGGTCCGGACCGACGTGCTTGTCCCAACTATGCGCGTGGTAGAGGTAGAGGCTCCAGCCCAGGCGCTGGCGCACGCCCCACAGCACCCGCTGCTGCTCGCCGGTGACCGCGTAGGGCAGGCGCCGGTTCTCGAAGAACGGGGCGTCGGTGAGGTCGGTCGCGGGGATGAGCAGCGTCTCGGCGCGCGGCACGTAGTCGCCGTGCTCGCCGGGCATCAGCCAGCGCACGCCCACGAAGCGCTCCAGGAAGTCGTAGACGCCGTTACGCGTGCCCGGCGAGCTGCCGCCGCCGGGGGTCTGCTCGTCATCGGCGGTGTCGGGTCCGAGGATGTAGATGCTGCCCGCGCGCGTGACCGTGCGGAAGCCTTCGAGCGCGATGCCGTCGGCCGACAGGCCGGCGGCCTGCGCCGCGTCGTTGTCGCCCAGGCAGATCATCGGCGCGCGCGGCTCGGTCACGATCTCCAGGCGTGCGCCGGTGGCGCGTTCGAGGTAGTGCTGCAGCTCGCCCGCAGCCTGGACGACCGACGTCGGCGCGTCCGGTGCGTGGTAGATCACGAAGTCGCTGCGGCCGGCGTCCACCACGGTGATGCCGCCGTCCGCCGGCTGCGCAGCGACGGAGGGCATGAACGTGAGCACCCCTGCGAGGACCAGGCCGATCAAAATGAATCACCTTCCGAGAACGTCCACGGTCTCCGAGCGCGGCGCCGCGCCGGTCAGGAGGCGTCCGGCCCGAGGTCGCGGCGCAGGGCGGTCATCTCCGAGACGCACATCACGGCGTGCGTGTCGGTCGGCGGACGGGTGCTGCTGAAGATGGTGGCGGCCCGCTCGTACAGCGGCAGCGCCGCGCGCAGCTCGCCCGCCAGGCGATGCCACTGCGCGAGGGCGAGAGCGCTCTCAGCCACCTCGGCGCTGTGCGGGCCGCACGCCTGCTCGCGCAGCTCGAGGGCGCGCTCCAGCGCCGGGCGCGCCTCCTCGTGGCGCTGGAGGTTGCCCAGCGCGAACGCCAGGTTCGACAGCATCTGCGCGAGGTCCCGCGGCGTGGGCGGCCGCTGGCGCTCGGCGATCTCGACCGCCGTGCGGTACAGCTCCAGCGCGCGCTCGTACTGCGCGTTCGTGTAACAGATGACGCCGAGCAGGTTGTAGGCCGATGCCGCCGTGACGTCCGGCGGCCCGGGCGCGGCCTCGTGCATCGCGATCGCGCGCTCGACCAACGGGCGGGCCTCGTCGAGGCGGCCCTCGTTATGGGCGGCCAGTGCGCGGCTGTACAGCTCAGAGGGCGACTCAGGCACAGGCGTCACCGGCGGGGACTCAGGGCCGCGGGCGGCGCCACTCGCTTCCAGGAGCGCCTGCACGGCGTCACCGAGCTTCTCGAGGTGCTCCTCCAGCGGCTCCGTGATGGCGTCGAGCCAGTGCTGGCCGGCCAGGTAGTAGTCCATCGCGCCCGAGGGCGTCACGTCCTCGACGCGCAGCGGCAGGATGGGCATGCCACGGTGCACCGCGCGCTCGATCTCGCGGCGCACGTGCTGCGACTCGTTGGCGTTGGCCGAGAACACCAGGAGCATGACGCGCGCGGCGCCGATGGCGTTGACGATGGCCTCCGCGAACTCCGCGCCCGGCGGGATGTCGCGCGGTGCGATCCAGCAGCGGATGCCGCGACCCTCCAGCCGCGCGCAGGCCGCGTCGGCCACCGACTTGTCCTGCGACGAGTAACTGATGAAGACATCGTGCGCCATACGTCGCTCAGCTCCTCCCAGTCTCCCGGCGATCGCGGGCGAGCATCAGCTTCGGATCCAGTTCAGCCACACCGACGGGTCGGGGCAGTGCCCGTGCAGACGGTACCGGCCCCACTCGCACCCACGCGGC
This sequence comes from Candidatus Zipacnadia bacterium, assembly GCA_029820295.1. GTDB lineage: Bacteria > Armatimonadota > Zipacnadia > Zipacnadales > UBA5352 > JALGVA01. The sequence continues at coordinate 16,157 of JALGVA010000075.1, read as the reverse complement.
GGGCCATCGAGATCGAGCGCGATAACCGTGCAGTCGGGATCAGGCGGCAGCTCGGGCAGCCCGCGCAGCCACACCTGGTCGCCGGCGCGGTCGATGTGCACGTCGATGTCATCGCGGCCCAGCACGCGCGCCCCCAGGATCTCGTTGGCCACGCCCGCGAAGTGGAAGTCGGCGCCCTGCCAGTACTTCACCCACAGGTAGAGCGTGTCGCCCTTCTGCGTCATGTCGCCGAAGGCCAGGTGCTCGAACAGGCCGTTGGCGCCGGTCGAGCCGTAGATGGCCTCGGCGTTGCGCTCGCAGAAGCGCCCCAGGCCCGCAAGCTGCGGAAGCGCCTGGTCGGGGAAGCCGCCGTCGCCCCTGGGGCCGAAGTTGAGCAGCAGGTTCGCGCCCTGCCCCAGCGACTCGGCGAGCAGGTAGACCAGCTCCGCGGGGGTCTTGTAGTGCCCGTCCCACTTCACCCAGCCCCACCAGCGGTGCTGGTTGATGTCGCAGACCTCCCAGGGCACGTCAACGTCAGGCGCGGCGATGCGCCGCTCCGATGAGCCGATGTAGCCGGGGCGCTCGCCGCGGTAGTAGGGGTTGTCGGTGAACTGGGGTGGGCGGCCGTGCAGGCGGTCGCCGGTGATCATGGCCTCGGGCTGCAGCTCGCGGATGATGTCGTCGATCTCCAGCGGACGCCACTCGTCGTTCAGCGGCCAGCGGCCGTCGAACCACATCAGGTCGATCTTCCCGTAGTTGCTGCACAGCGCGCGGACGTCGGCGTGCACCTTCTCGATGAGCCGCTCGAAGGCGGCCGGATCGGCCTCGCGCCCCTCGAACATGATCGGGAAGGCCCAGTCCTGCAGCGAGTAGTAGATCCCGACACGCAGGCCTGCCGCGCGGCAGCCTACGACGTATTCGGCGATCAGGTCGCGGCCGGGCGCGGTGCGCGGCGCGCAGAAGTCCCAGCCCGGCGAGTCGAACAGGCAGTAGCCGTCGTGGTGCTTGGCCGTCAGCACCATGTAGCGCATGCCGGCGTCGCGGGCCATGCGCGCCCACTCGTGCGCGTCGAAGTTCGGGACGGTGAACTGCTCGGCGAGCTTGCGGTATTCGCTGGGAACGAGGTGCTCGCGGAACATGACCTGCTCGCCGCGCCCGAGCAGCGAGTAGATGCCCCAGTGCAGGAACATGCCGAACTTGGCGTCGTTGAACCAGGCGTAGGGGTCCGATTGAGCGCCGGGCATCTGCCTCACCTCTCGGTACGGATGATCGGCGGCGAGACGGGCTACTGCGCCGGGCGCACGCTCAACGCGGCCTTCGGGTCGAGCGAGAACCAGCCCGACAGATCATCGCTGAGGTCGATCCACACGTCATCGACCACGCCGACATCGGCGGGCGAGATGACGAATTTCCAGATCCCCGCGTCCCCGGGGCCGACCGCGATCTCCTGCCGGTCGATCGGCATCTCGACCGCGCGGAAGGTGGCCGCCTCCCGGCCGTCGGGGGCGTAGAGCGTGCCCAGCGCGGTCTCGCCCGGAGGCGTGCCCTGCAGCGACAGGCGGAAGGCCTCGGCGCCCGCCGGGACCTCGAAGTACAGCGGCGTCACGTGGTTGAGCAGATGCAGGCCCTTGCCATCGACGTGGCCCGACACCGCCCATGCGCCGCCCTCGACATCCATCGTGAAGCTCGCCGAGCCGGCGGTAATGAGCAGGTGGTAGAACGGCGAGCCGGCGGCGTCGAGGGTGATCGGCACCTCGGCGCTCATCACCCCGCCGGCGATCTCGTCACCATCGGCCCCGCTGACCGTGTACTGCACCAGCCGCCCGCGCGCGGTGATGCTGCTGAAGCTCACCGTGGTCTCGTCGGCGGTGGGCATGATGATGACGTGCTGGTTGCCGCGCAGCAGGAAGCGCTGCACCTCCTCGGCGTTCGGCACATCATCGATGGCCGACACCGCAACGTCCTCGATGTCGGCGGGCCGCGCAACGTCGCGCGGCTGGCGGAAGGCCAGCGAGCCCTTGTGCTCGGCGTACCACGCAAAGAAGTCGGCGTCGGACAGGTAGAAGCTCGAGGCGGTGGGGTCCTCAAGCATGCCGAACTGGCGCAGGTTCCAGTGCAGCAGCGTCAGGTTCCAGCCCAGCCACTCCAACCGTTGGCGTGCCCCGAGGTCCTGCACCTTCGCCTCGGCGGTGCGGTAGAGCCGCTCCATCTCGGGGAAGTTGCGCGCGTAGACATCCTCCATGATCGCAGGCGTGAGGGTGTAGCGCGCCTCCTCGTTCTCCAGGAAGTGGCGCTTGACCTCGGCATCCAGCAGACGGTACATCTGCTCGATCTCGTCGGCGCCCTCGGCATAGCAGCGGTCCATGAATTCGGCGAAGAGCGCGTCCACGTCGGCGTCGGGGTCCCAGGCGAGCCGCGCCAGCAGGTAGTTGGTGGGCGCGCCGGTCCCCCACGCCTCCTGGCCATAGACGTAGACGCCCTTGAGGCCGGCGGCCTTCAGGCGCGGATAGATGAACTTGAGGATCTCCAGCCCCGGCGGGCAGGGCGCGCCCGCGTCGTTCGCCATCGAGGTGGGCAGGTCGTAGTAGGCGATGTTCCCGGTCACCTGCGTCCACTGCGCCACCAGCTCCTCCCAGGTCTGCTGCAGTTCGGGGCGGAAGAGCGTGTAGCCGTAGTCCATGCTCGGCGCCCACACCAGGAAGACGTTGGGCTCGAGTTCAATGGGCTCCCGCGGCGGGTAGACGTACTGCGCATACACGTAGCCCGCGAGGACCCTGTCGGGGTACTTCTGCGTCACGATCTTCGCGACGCCGTTGTAGAAGTGCAGCACCGCCGGGGTCACCGACAGGTTGCCGTTGGGATCCTCCTCGTACAGCGCCTGGCAGTTCGGGCACTGGCACCACCCCGCACTGTCGGAGGGCGACAGCGAGTAGCACGTGGAGGTGGGGTTGTTGTCGAAGTACTCGATGACGCGATCGGCGAAGGCGCGGATGAGTTCGGGGTTGCTCAGACACAGCTTGTAGCGCCCCGTCGGTGGCACGCGCACCCCGTCGAACATGGGGAAGTAGTCCGGGTGTTCGTCGTACAGCTCCGCGGGGATGGTGCGGCGGAAGTTGTGGCCGTGATTGAGGTACAGGCTCCACCCGAGCCTCTGGCGCGCCCACCACTGCCTGACCGCATCGGTGCGCTCCTGCGTGTAGGGCACGCGGCGGTTGAGGAAGAAGGGCGCGTCGGTGATATCGGTCTCAGGCACGGTGATCGTCTCGGTCCGGGGCACCGACTCGCCGATCTCGGTGGGCATCAGCCAGCGCACGCCCACGAACTGCTCGAGGAAGGCATCGACGCCGTTGCGGGTACCGTTGGAGGTGCCGCCCTGCAGCGTGTACTCGCCTTCGCCGGTGTCGGGTCCGGCGATGAGGATGTTGCCCTCACTGGTGACGATGCGGAAGCCTTCCAGCGGCACGTCCGCCAGGTCGAGGCCCGCGGCGGCGCCGAGGATGATGGCGGGCGACGCGGGCTCGGTGACGATCTCCAGCCGCGCGCCTGACGCCTCCTCGATGTACCTCTGCAGGTCGGCAGCCGCCGCGACCACGGATGGCGGCGCGTCGGGCGCGTGATAGATGGCGAAGTCGCTGGCGCCGTCCTGCACCAGCGCTACCGGCTGGCAGCGCCCGACCAGGGCGCTCGCGATGATGATGGCGCAGACGGACAGGATGATCCTCATGGTCTCAGGCCTCCAGGATCCGGATCACGGCACGAGGGTGTTCGCGGCGCAGCGGGCATTGCCCTGCGCCCGGCTAGCCGCGGCCGATGACGTAGACGGCATCGACCGGCGGCACATCGAACAGCACCGTGAGGCCATCGGGCCCGGGCCTGACCCGCGTGGGCACGGCCGCGCCGTCGGCGTCGGCGACATGCAGGGCGTCGGCCGTCCAGCTCTCCGGCGGCGTGATCGCGATCGTCAGCGGCTGGTCGTAAAGCGCCGCGTCGGTGCCGCAGGTCACCGTCAGGCGAACGCTGTCGGCGTCCATGGCGGCGCAACTCAGCGAGGCGGCGTCGCGTTCGGTCCGGTACTTGTGCACGGCCGCCATCCCCGCGATCCACAAGGCGTCCTGGCGCTCCCGTGTCAGCTCCAGCACCGCCCGGAAGTTGTCCTCGCTGATGCTCTCGCCGATCTGGTGGAAGAGCGCGGTAAACCACTCGCCCGTCGCGATAGCTTCGTCGAGTCCCTGCCGATACGCGTCCACGCGCTCGCCGTAGGCGTCCGCCATGGAGATGGCGCGCCCGCCGTAGGCGTCGAACAGGTGGTACCGGTCCAGGATCTCGCGCAGGGGCCGGGTGTGCGTCCAGACGGTGCCGCCGCCCTCGCTCCAGGCGAGCAGCGGGCTGCGGTCAGGGAAGAGGCCCCAGATGTGGCGCGAGGCGTCGCCGATCTCGCGTTCGGCCTCCTCGTCACTGTCGGCGCCGCGGTGGTGCATGGAGTGGTTTGCGAACTCCTGATCGCCCTGTGCGGCGCACGCGGCCCAGTCCTCGGCGTGCGCGAGGTAGTCACCGGTGCCGGGGTTGATGAAAAAGGTCCCCGTGAATCCGTACTCACGCAGCATGGGCACGGCCTTGAGGATATGCGTCGGGTGCGAATCATCAAAGCGAAAGCTCAGCGCGGCCGCCCGGCCGTCGAACCACCGGCAGATGCTGGCCTGCAGCCCGGTGGCCGGATCGCGGGCGCTGCGGTGGGCCTCGTCGAGCAGGGGTGGCCGCCCGGCCCGAGGGTCAGTGATCTGCAGGAAGTACGTCCCGCTCGCGGCCGGGATGGCGACCTCGACGCGGTTGCGTTCGCTCGAGCGCCAGGTGCACGGAAGGAACTGCCCGTCGGCGTCGAGCACCGCCACGTCGAGGTAGTAGTGCGGCCAGCGCGGAGTTATGTCGAGGCGCAGCGTGAGCGGCGCATCGCCCTGCGCCGTATCGCCCGGGCAGGTCACCTCGATGCGCGTGCGCAGCGGGCCCTCGGGCTGCACGCTGACGGTCGCGCCTTCGGGCGGCGGAAGCAGCTCGGCGGTCACACCCGCCGGCTGCGCGCATGCGGCCGACGTGGCGAGCATAAGGACCAGGACACACAGGTGGCACATTGTGTTCACTCCGGCACGCGGGCGGCGCGCGCCGCCTGCCGGGCTGCGGCGGCGTGCGGTGACTCGCTGTCGAGCATCACGCGAAGCATGCGGTCGCCAGGGCGGATGCGGTCCACCACGTCCATGCCCTCGACCACCCGCCCGAAGGCCGCGTAGGCTCCGTCGAGGTGCGCGCACTGCTCGCGCGTCAGGCAGATAAAGAACTGGCCGCAGGCGGTGTCGGGCTCCTCGCAGCGCGCCATCGACAGCGTGCCGCGCTCCTCGAGGATGGTACGTGCGGTGACTTCATCGGAGCGATGGTAGGTCGGGACCTCGGGCGAGTCGCGCTCGGCGAACAGGTAGCCGCTGTGACCCTCCCGGCCGAAGCCGCGCGCCGCGTCATAGCCCTCGCTCCCAACTGCGGTGAAGCCGTCCTCAACGGCCTGGTTGCGCTCGACGAAGCCCGGCAGCATCGGCGGCTGCAGCGCGAAGCTCACCGTGCCGGTGAGTGCGAGCGTGATCGCCGCGAAGGTGATTGTGCGTCGCATCACGTCCGTCCTCCCGCTCGGTCAGCCGCCGAGGAACTCGCGGCCGAAACGGTGTGCGTGCTCGAAGAGCGCGTCGATGTTCGTCATGGGTGTCTCGGGCAGGATGCTGCTGGTGGCCGAGAGCACGTGTCCGCGCCCGCGCCCGGCCACGGTGAACGAGCGCTCCACCGCCCGGCGCACGTCGTCCGGCGTCCCGTGCGGGAGCGTAGTGGTCACCGACACGCAGCCCCAGATCACGATCGGGCCGCCGTCGGGCGCGGTCAGCGCGCACATGTCCTCCCAGCGCGGCCCGTGCTCCTCCTCGAAGCCCTGCAGGCCCACGATGCCCAGGTCGAGCAGGTCGGGCAGGATGGGCAGGATGTTGCCGTCGCAGTGCCAGATGATCCCGATGCCCGCCCCCACCAGCGGCGCCATCGCCCACTTCAGCTCCGGGAAGTAGAGCGCGCGCAGCATCGCCGGTGACATCAGCGGGCCACCGGATCCGCAGATGTCCTGGCCGGTGTAGCAGAACGGAGCGAGTTTGTGGCGCTCGATGGCCTGCACGATCGCCAGGTTCTTCAGCCGCGCGTTCACCGCCGACCGGTGGTAGTAGCGGCGCATGGTGTCGGGGTAGAGCCCGGCGGCGGCGAGGTAGTTCTCGTAGCCCCAGCGCGTGTAGCCGCCCATGAAGTCGGCCTGGCCGAAGTGGTCGATCACCAGCACGTCCGACCCGAGCAGGTTCGAATGCTCGATGATGGTCTGCGCGTAGTCCTCAGCCGCCGCATCGAGATCGAACTCGCGCTCGATGGCCTCGTCGTCGGGGAGCTGCTCGATCCAGTCGCGCACATCTTCGGGCGAGCGGAAGCCCGCGGCCTCGTGCTGCTTCGTCCCGTGCATGATCTCGCCGATCTCGAGCATGCGCTGGGCCTCGCCCGGGATGTACCACTGGGGCACGAGATTCGCGCCGGTGCGGCGCACGAACTCGCAGAACACGCCGACGGTGTCGGACCAGTAGTCGCGCCCGACCACGCGGCTCATATAGGCCGAGTGGGTGATCCAGCAGTTGGTCAGGCACGGAAGCGGCACGTCCTCCCGGTGCAGCGTCGCCAGCGCGACCTCGCGCCCGTCCATGGCCTCACCTCGCGGCGGCGTGGATGCCCCCGTGTGTTCACCGCCGCGCGCGCCTCTCCCTGCCGAGCGGCGTGGAGGAGAAGGCGCGCGCGACCGGAAGTGCTTCCGCACACGACACCATGACGTCGAAGGGGGCGATCGACGTGAAGCTGAGCGGATGGACGGTCGTTGTTGTGGTGCTGGCGGCCTCGATGGCGGCGGTCGCGCCGGCGCAGCGTCAGGGCACCGGCGAGGCCCAGCCGCGCGAGGACGTGCAGGCGGACGCGACTCCACTGGGCGATGTCCTCCGTGCGCTTGAGGCGCAGTTCGGCGTGACTGTCGCCACCGCGCCGGAGGTCAGGCTGACCATCCCGATCACCATCCACCTGCAGGACGTCACGGTCGAGCAAGCCCTGGTGTCGATCGCAAACAGATGCGGCTACGTTGTCATCCAGCGCGCTGCTGACTACCTCCTGCGGTCACGCCAGCCGGGAGAGGTGGGCGGCCAGGTCTATGACGGCGAGCCGGTGCCGCTCACGATCACGGAGTGCGCCGAGATACTGCACGATTCGCCCGGGCGCGACCTGAACGCCTCGCGACGGTGGTTCGCCGCGATCGAGCGGCTGGCCCGCATCGGCTGGCCCGAGGCGGTGGGCCTGCTCACCGAGGTGCTCCGGGGGCAGCCGGGGCCCACGCCCGACGTCAGCCACACCTACCGCCAACAGGCCATCTGCGCGCTGGGGCAGATCGGCAGCGAGGAGGCCGTCGCGGCCATCACCGCGTTCGAGGAGTGGGCCGCCGCGCGTTACGCTGATCCGCCGCCGTGGCGCATCGCGCCTCCGGAGATGTCGAGAATGGAAGCGGCCGCCTACGATGCGCAGGCGCTGGCCGTCGGCACAAACGCGCGGGGTGAGCAGTGGGCTATCTTCCGCTGGCGCAAGTTCGGGCAGCAGGACCTGTGGATGGCGCGCTCGCTGGGCGACGGTCTGTGGGATCAGCCCATGCTCGTGGAGGTCGGCGAGGGCACCGTGCCCTGGCAGAACGGGCAGTTCGCCCTCATCTTTGATGACGGCCGGGCGTCATTCTCAACTACCGCGACCTTTTCCCCCGAGGAGTTCACGCGGGATGCCGATGAGGACGGGCTGCCGGACCTCGTTGAGTTGCGCATGCACACCAGGCGCGATGATCCGGACAGCGACGATGACAGCGTGCCCGATGGCAGCGACAGTAACCCACTCACTCCGCGCCAGGACATCCGGGGAGAGGTGGCCAGGATCCGCCAGGCAGTCTTCGCGGCGACCTGGGGGACGTCCGACGCCAGAGACGCGATCTACGTCGCGGGCCGCGACCTTATTGCCCAGGAGTACTACGGGTGCCTGGGCCCGGTGCTGCGTTCGTGGGAGCCGGTGCCGGGATTCCTGAACGTGACCGAGCTTACGGTCGAGGTTACAGGTCCCGACACCGCGACGGTTGACATCGCGTACTGGTGGGGCCCGCTGGCCGCGCAGGGGGAGACGGCTCACCTGCGCAAAGCGCACGGCAGATGGGTCGTGACCGACATCCAGATGACCTGGATCTCCTGACGAGGTGACGAGATGCGAGGGACGATGCAGGCCGGACTGATGGTCGCGGCCCTGGCCGTCACCCTCCCCGCCCGCGCGCAGACGGTCGCGCTGGTGGGCGGAGGCTACGGGCAGTACGTGCGCAACTCGCTCATCAAGAAGGTCCTCCTGCCCATGGACGTGCCCTACGAGGACCTGGGCGAGCGCATGGACTTCGCCACCCTCGGCGACTACGCGCTGGTCATCGTCGCGCATGGCGACGAGGCGCTGGTCGAGGGCCAGGAGGGCGTCGGCGCGGCCCTCGAGGACTACGTGCGCGCCGGCGGGCATGTGCTGCTGATCGGCAACGCGCCGGATGCGCTGCTCGGCCGCGACCTCTCCGGCCAGCCGTGGATCGGCGCCGACGCCTGGGTCTACCTGCGCGAGCAGCCGCCCGCGGCCATCGCCACGCCCGAGCATCCGTGGCTGGCGCATCTCGACCCGGCGGCGCAGTACTTCTGGCTCACCTGGAGCCAGTTCCTGCGCGGGCCGACCACCGCGCGGGTGCTCATCGGCAGTGACGACGCGATCTTTATGAGCCGCAACGACTTCGGCGCGGGATGGACCGTCTTCCTGTCGCGCGGGCCCTTCCCGTACACCCGCGACGACGTCGGCCCCATGCGCGAGGCGCAGATCAAGATGCTGCGCAGGCTGGTCGCGGACGCGGTCGCCGGGGAGGACGGGCGCATCGTCACCATGACCGACCTGGCGGCGCAGATGGCCGGCGACCTCGGCGGCGATCCGGTCATCTGGCGGCGCGACTGGCAGTTCGGCTCCAGGGAGGGCCCGCAGTTCCGCCCGGTCGGCCCGACCGCCGCCGATGTGGTTGACGCGCTGCGGACCGACCTCGCCCGCGGCGAGCGCGAGAGCGTGGCGGTGAACCTGACCAGCAGCGCGCTCACCGGCCCGGTGCGCGTCGAGGTCGCGAGCCTGCCCGAGGACGCGCCCGAGGTCGAGGTGCGCGTGATGGACTGCGCGCCGCTGATCCCCTGGGACAAGCCGGACGTGGTGCCCTACGAGTCGCCGTTCTGGCTGATGCCACCCGAGGACCTCGAGCCGGTGGGCTCGCCCGAGTTCCTGCTCGAGCCGGGCCACACGCGCGTGCTCTGGCTGCAGATGCACGCCCCGCGCGAGCTGCTGCCGAACATCCACGGCGGCGAACCGCGCGCGTTCTCGGGGGAACTGCGCGTGCTGCACGGCGACGAGGTGCTGGCCACACTGCCGCTCACGATCAACGTCTGGCCGGTGACGCTGCCCATCGACCGGCCGTTCAAGCTCAAGGCCTGGGGCTTCGGCGCGCCGGATCAGCGCTTCTGGGACGAGTTCGACCGTCAGAGCGCGGCGGCGGGCTACCTCTCTTACCCCGACCTCGCACAGGTGATGCTGCCCGATGAGGGCATCTCGCTGGCGCAGGCGCTGCGGGCAGAGCCCGGCCCGTTCGCCGACCGTGATGACTTCCCGCGGCTGGACTTCAGCTACCTCGACCCGATCGTCGGCGGGCAGGCGGCGGCCGGGCAGGCCCACATCTGCTTCCAGGACGTGCGCACCGGCACGCAGGTCGCCAACGCAGGCACGGGCCTGAGCCTGCAGTGGAGCGACGCCGCGACTGCGCCCGAGGAGTGGCGGGCGCTCTGGGTCGCGTACTACCGCGAGCTGATGCGCTACCTGCAGAGTCGGGGCTACCGCCGCGTGGAGCCGATCTGGACCGACGAGCCGACCGTCGAGACCATCGAGCAGCGGTACGTGCCCATCGCTGAGATGTACCTGGCGGCCGGCATGGCGCCGGGCAGCCACTGGACCACGCCCGGCTTCATGTCGCCCGAGCAGGTCAACCGCTTCGCGCACGCGGTCAGCGACTGGTCGATGTACACCATCATGATGCCGAAGTTCAACAGCTACCTGCGCGAGGGCACGGTCACGCTGCGCGATGACGCGATCATCGGCCACACGCGTGGCGGCTACGGCTTCGCGCACCGCTTCCCCTACAACCAGATGCGCCGGCGCGGCTGGGAGTCCTGGTACTACGGCGGCAACTTCCTGCGCACCGGCCCGGTGTTCAAGGGCTGGATCTACTACGCGAACTACGAGCTGTACATCCGCGACGAGGGCGTGGCCGGCGAGCGGCTGCTCGCTTACAGCTCCGCCGACCCCACCGACCTGTCCGCGCCGCTGCTGACCTGCCCCGACTGGGAGGGAGCGCGCGACGCCTGCGACGACATCTCGCTGGTGCGTATGCTGGAGGCGCGCATCGCCCGCGCCCGCGAGGCCGGCGACCTGCCTGTCGAGCAGCTCGACGCGATGGCGGCGGAGTTGCAGGGCTTCCTGGGCGCGGATTCACCCTACAACCTCCACCTCGACCCGCGCCACTACGAGCACGCCGACATGTCGTACGACTACGAGACGGTGGTGGACGCGACCTCGCAGGACCTTCAGCGCGCAAAGCGCCGCGTGCTGGAGATGATGAGCAGGCTGCCCACGCGACGTGGCACCGACCGCACGGTCACCTGGCATGGCATCACGATCAACGAAGGCGACTTCGGGCGCGGGCCAATCCGCTACGGATCCGGCGCGCAGAGCGCCGCCGAGTGGCTGGAGGAGGCGCTGGCGCGCGAGGCCGACCTGCTCTTTGACATCCCGCAGGCGGGCTTCGACGGTGCGGAGAGAGCGGGACTGTTCCCGGCACTCGCGGATGACCCGGCGACAGCCGGCCTACTGGCCTCGCGCGAGTGGCTCCCGCAGATCGACCTGCCGAAGCCGGGCGGCTACGTGCTGCTGACCAGCGAAGAGACCGACGCTGTAGCGATCATCGGCGGCGACGAGGCCGGGTTGGAGATGGGCGTGAGAGCGTTCATGACCTTCGTGTCTGAGAAGCTGTAACGGCCTCAGAAGTGCGAGGCAAACCAGTAGGTATCCGAGACCGTTGCATCCACGCCGCCTGCCGAGCCGCTGACGGCCCACTCGAGGCCCGGCCCGGCCACGTCGTCGAAGCGGAAGTAGACGCCTGAGGACTGGCCGGTCGCGGGGCCGGGCAACTCCAGGCTGTAGCCCGCGCCGAGCTTGTAGCCGAAGCTCTCGTTCATCGCGTCCATGTAGACCACAGCCTGCAACCCCTGGCCGATCGTCACCGCTACTGAGCCGTCCGTGCCGTAGCACACGTCGAGGATGAAGAAGTCGAGCTTGTAGCCGATGGACGCCCCCGCCGCCTGCTGAGCCTCCATGAACGCCGCGAGGAAATCGTCGAAGGTGGGCGGCCCGACCGGGGCCTCGCCCTCGTTGCCGCAGCGGTTGATGCCGTGGATCGCGGACTCAATCTCCGGGCGGTGCTGCTTGTAGAGGTCTATGAGTGTCCTCTGCGCGTCCCGCCACGCCCAGCGCGCCCCGAGTGTCCCCTGCTGGTCCGGGTCAAAGAACGCGTGCATCGTCTCGCGCTGGTTGACGGCCTGCTGCTTGAGCATCGGCATCTGCAGGAGCGGCTCGGCGCGCTCGTAGAAGTTGTCGAAGCGTGCCGCCAGCGCCGAGTCGATGCGCGCGCCATATTCCAGCGCCCGCGCCATGTGCAGGACGGCCATCTGGATGCGCGAGGGCATCTCGGCGACGTAGGCGCGCGCCTTCGGCCCCGCAATCGCGCACCACGCCGCCTGTGGGGAGTCATAGTGCTCAGCGCGGTCCATCGCGTCTCTGACCGCGTCCTTGAACTGATAGAGCGGCTCGGTGAACTCGCAGCGCGTGATCATGAAGTCGAAGCCGCCCACCGGCGAGATCTGCAGGTCCGGCGTTGCGCCCGCCTGGTCGTGCACAGCCATGCACGCGAGGTACCCGTGGTAGACCTTGCCGATCGTCTCGATCTGCATCCGGTAGCATTGCAGTGCCTGCATCGCGAGCAACTCATCGGTCACGTTCGGATTGTCCATCGCTGCCCGCAGGCCGTCGGCCATCGTCTGGGAGATCGCGATGTTGAGTTGCGCCATCTGGGTGCCGGGCGTGCCGGTGTCGGACTGAGCCGCGACAGCGTCGATCTCCTCGGCCCACGCCTGCACGATCTCCTGCGCCCTGTCGGCCAGTGCAAGCGCCTCGTCGGCCAACTCGCGCGCTGTGCGGTTCCACTGATGGCCGCTGATCTGCGCGTAGAGCGTCTGTGAGGGCTCGTGTGTCGGGTGCTCGCGCAGGTTTGCGTCAAGAATCTCCTCGGCACGCGCGGCCTGGTCGGAGTGGTAGAGCGCCCTGGCGAGCGCGTACGGGTACTCGGGGTGCCACGTCTCCTCAGCGGCGCGCTCCAGGAGCTCGATGGCCTCGGCCGTCCGCCCCTGTCGCCATCGGAGCTTGCCCAGGTTCATCTGCACCTGTACCTGGTTGGGCGCAAGCTCATACGCGGCCTCCAGCGCGATCTCCGCGTCGTCGTAGCGCGCCTGGTCGAGCAGCACGAAGCCGAGGTTGCTCACGTGCATCGCGCAGTCAGGCTCCATCTGTGCGGCCCGGGCGAAGCAGTAGACCGCGGGCTCGGCGCGGCGGGCAATCGAGCACGCGGCGCCGAGCATTCCCCAGGCCTCGGAGCCGGACATCCCGCGCACGGCCATGGCACGGGCCATCTCTGCGGCGAGCAAATCGGGGCTCGTTTCCGAGCCGGTCTCGGCGATGAGGTCAGCGCACAGGTCCGTGAGCTGATCGGCGGGAGAGGGGCAGGCGAAGACGGCAATCAGCATGGTGGCGGCGACGACGACTCGCTTCATCGACTCACTCCCCACGGGGCGTGGTGGCGCAGTTGCGGGCATATTGGGCGCGAAGGCTCGCGTTTCCTCTTCCGTGGCGAAGGGACCCGGCGCCTGTGTTGCGAACAGTCATCCGGGAACTGTCTGACAGGCGAGGACGCCTGTCCTACGTACGACTTCCGGAGGCACTGAGATGGCCCGAGGCGCTCTCGTCACGCTGCTCATCCCGCTCGCATGCCTCTGCCATGCGCAGGAGACGGTGCTGTCGGTACCCAACGCGGGCTTCGAGGACGGCCTCGACGGCTGGGATATCTCCAGCCATCCGGAGTGGATCTCCGTCTCCGACGAGCAGGCGGCGAGCGGCACGCACTCTCTGAAGATCGCCGATCCGTCCGATGAGGGCAGCGCGCGCATCTACGCCACCCCGGTACCGATCACCGCCCCGGGCATCTTCCGCATCCGCGGCAAGTACTTCCCGGTTTCGGGCAGCGGGCTCGGCGTTTACCACGACTTCCTCGACGCCGATGGTAACATCCTCAACGAGGAACGCCATCTGCGCGGCCTCGGCGGCGCGGAAGCGAAGTGGCTCAACTTCGATCTGCGAGCCTTCGCGCCGGAGGGCGCCGTAGCGTTGCGGCTTTACTTCCACAGCTACTTCGCCGCGATCGTGACCTGCTACGTTGATGACCTGCAGATCGTGGACATGGGAGCTGGTGCAATGAGGCCGCCGTGGGAAGGGCAGTACACCATCGAGCCGGCCGACACCGACCGCCTGACCGCCGCTGACGTCGTCGGCCCGGATGGTATCGTCTACCCGAACTGGACGCGTGCGGGCGTGCAGGGCGGCATCCCCGACGTGCCCGTGGTCGCGCGCATCGAGGACTTCGGCGGCGCACCCGATGATGACGCCGACGACTCGGCCGCCCTCGACGCCGCCTGCCGCGCCGCGGGGGAACAGGGCGGCGGCGCGGTGCTGCTGGGGGAGGGCACGTGGCACCTCGACCGGCCCGTCACCGTGCGCGCCGATGGGGTGGTCATCCGCGGCCTGGGCGCCGACCGCACGCACGTGATCTTCCGCTACTCGCTCGGCGAGGAGGGCATCCGCTTCTTCTCGCCTGAGCCCGGCGCCACCGTGGGCCCGAACACGCGCCTGGAGCTGCACGCCGCGCCCACCGGCGTGCAGCAGATGGCCATCCGCATCGGCGATGTCGAGGTCGCCACCTGGTCGCGCAGCACCCACTCGGGCAACACCTTCGCCCTCGCGCGCACCGCCGCCCGGGTCATGGAACAGCTCCAGCCTGGCGAGGCCACGCTGACCGGTGTCGCCACTTACGAGGACGGGACCACGCGCACGCTCGAAGTGCCCATCGTCATCGACCCCGACTTCCGCGACGACCCGCCTGTGCCGAACTCGCAGATCGCCATCGCCTTCCAGGGCCCGGGCTGGTCGGGCCCCAAGCTGCGGCTGGCCGAGGACGGCCTGCGCGGGGCGACGCAGCTCGTGCTCCAGGACGCGGGCGATCTCGCGCCCGGCGATGTCGTGCTGATCGACGGGCCGGCCACCGAGCGCTGGAAGACCCTCACGCGCAACGCCTGTCTGTGGGGCGCCTACCGCCGCAACATCATCGAGATCACTGCGGTCGAGGGCAACACCATCACCCTCGATCAGCCGCTGCGCATCGAGTTCCCGGTCATCGACGGCTCCTACGTGCAGCGCTTCGTACCCATCCGCCGCTGTGGCATCGAGGACCTGTACCTGGAGCAGACCGAGAACCTGTGGATCACCTCGGCGGAGTTCGTGAACGCGTGGGACTGCTGGGCGCGCGGCGTGACGGTGCACATGTGCGGGCGCAACCCCGTATACGGCAGCCTCGCCAAGTTCTGCGAGATTCGCGACTGCGTCTTCGAGGATGCCTGGTTCAAGGGCGGGGGCGGCACCGCCTACGGCGGCTGGGACCAGTGCTTCGACTGCCTGATGGACGGCGTCGAGACCTTCCGCCTGCGCCACGCCCCGCTCTATCAATGGGCCGCCAGCGGCAACGTCATCCGCAACGGCGTCTTCCACGACAGCGACGGGCAGTGGCACTCAGGCTGGACCAACGAGAACCTGTTCGAGAACTGCGTGATCACGTCGGTGCGCGGCAACGGCGGCTATGGCTACGGCCTGTGGGCCTCGCCGCCCGAGGACACCGCCCACGGCCCCAACGGCCCGCGCAACGTCGTGTGGAACTGCGACGTCACCTCCGAGCGCGACGCGCTGTGGATGGGCGGGATGAACGAAGGCTGGATCATCGCCTACAACCGCTTCGTCGCCGACGCCGGCGCGGGCGTGACCGCCAAGGACGCGAGCTTCGACCACATCATCCGCGACAACGTCTTCGTGCTGCACGGCGAGAGTGTGCCCATGGTCTCCCTGCGCACCCCCGACTGCATCGGTGTGCGCATCATCGGCAATGCGCTCTACGGCGGCAACGGCCGGTTCGCCGAGGGCATGGCCGAACCCGCGCTCATCGAGGGGAACGTGGCCCATCCGCTGCCCGAGGGCGACGCCCTGCCGCCCCGGCCGACGCCGCCGGTGCCGTCGATCTACCAGTGGCAGGTGGAGAACTGCCGGTGATCGCCGGTCGGGCGCGGGCAACGGCCTCCTCCCCCGCCCCGACCCCGCTCAGGAGCGGGATCGGGCCACCCCTCCCTGGCGACCGCACACGACGTGGTCGCGGACAGAAGGGGGCTTGCGTACCGGCCCCGGCAGACATTCCCGAAGCAACCGTCCGTCGGCGAGCGAACGGCTGGCTCGACGCCCGTCCGCGCGGTTGGCGGGCTGAGGCACATCCGCTGACGGGGGTGTTCTCCCCTCTCCCACCTGCGCAGCCGCAGGCTGCGCCGGGGAAAGGAGAAGGAGTTCGCGCCAGCGAATTCCAGGGGTGAGGAGGCCGTTCGCCGATCGGTCCTGCACAGCGAGCCGTTTCGCGAGTGACCCGGAGGTGCACTGGTGCGCAAACCCGTCCGCTTCACGGTTGTCGAGATGTCCGGCAGTCGCTTCGAGATGGGCCGACAGTACGGCCGGCGGTGCCGCACGCTGATCCGCCGGCTGGTTGGCCACTTCGATGCCATGCTGATGCCGCCTGA
>JALGVA010000074.1 GCA_029820295.1 Candidatus Zipacnadia bacterium | reverse complement strand
GAGGCGCGGCTCCGCTACACGCTTCCTTCAGACCGCACCTCACGATCCAGCCCTTGCGCTGCGCTCACCCTTCGCCTCCATCCCGCTGGGTAGAGGACTTACACCTCCTGGTTGCCGAACATGCCCGGCACACGAACCTGACGCCCACGCGGCTGGGCCGCGCAGGCGTCACTTCTCGCGCCTGCGGCGCTCGCAGCGGCCCCTCCGTACGACTCCCCCACCTCCGCCTATCCATCCACTGCAGGCCATCGTCGCCACGCGCGACCCGCGCGTCAGCGAACCGCCGGCGCCATCTCCATGAAGGCCTCGATGCGCGTGCGGAGCTGGCCCGCGTCCTCCTCCGAGTAGTCGGTCTCGATGGTCAGGCTGGGGACGCCGATCTCGTCCAGCGTCGCCGCCACATTGATCGCTTCGACGTTGTAGCCGTGGCAGTATTGCAGGATGTACTGGATCGCGCCCTCGACATGGTAGTGCTGCGCCAGCCGCACCACGTTCTCCATGCGCTCGGCGTTGGGCGAGAAGCAGGCGCAGTCGATCTGCAGGTAGCGATCGGCGATGGCCGCAAGCTGCGCGTCCACGTCATCCTCGATCTCGGGCACCAGGTGCTCGAAGTAGCGCGTGCCGGTGCAGCTCTCATCGGCGACCACCACGCCGCCTGAGGTCTCAATCAGGTGGTGCAGCTTCCAGTTGCCCATGACCGCAGGCGAGCCGCCGACCATGATGCGGCGCGCTCCCTCGGCCACCGGCGAGATGCCCTGCGTCACGCGCTCGGCCAGCTCCTCATTGAGCGCCTCGAGGTGCTCGCTGAAGCGCTCGGGGTCATCGACCAGTGCCCCCTGCGTCACCACCAGCACGTCGGTGCCGCTGATGGGCGGCCGCTCCTCGGCGCGAAAGGCGTGCAGCTCCGCCAGCGCCCGGCGCTTGCGGTTCATCACGCGCACCGCGTCGGTCAGCGCATCGGCCTGCAGCTTGCGCCCGGACAGCTCCTCAAGGCGCGTGCGGAACTCCTCGACCTCCGCCGCCCACAGCGCCGCGGTGCGCTCACCCTTGGTCTGCGGGACCTCCATCACATGGAAGTTGATGCCCCAGGCGGCCATCACGTCCCAGGTCTTCTTCTTGGCGTCGCAGGTGGTCTCGCCTACGGCCATGTCCTTGATGCCGCCGAACGGACAGCAGCCGGAGAAGGCCATGCCGAGGGTGGACTTGATGAGCGGGCAGATGTCACGCGGCATGCGCGCCTCGGCGTAGGGGACGGTGAAGCCGGTCCCGCCGCACAGCGCCAGCGGCAGCACGCCCAGCGCCCACGCGACCTCATCGGGCACGTAGATGCAGAAGGTGCCGATGAAGGCGCCGCCCGCCGCCTTGTGGTCGAGCACCTCCTGCACGCGCGAGCCGTGCGCGGCCTCGACCAGCGAGTCGAAGTACGCCATGCCCTCGGGGCGGCCGGTCTGGCTGAGCACGCAGCGCTCGAAGCCCTCGTGGATCGACTGCACCATCTGCTCGTGCAGCGCAACGTCCATGCCCAGCTCTTCGTAGATCGCGTGATACTGCTCGCTCATGACGACCCCTCCGGAAGCGACTGCGCCAGCAGGGCGGCGCCGATTGCGGAGACGATCTGCGGCTCGTCGGGCACGACGATGGTGGCCTTGAGGCGGCGCTGGAGCAGCTCGACGACACACGGGTTGAGCGCCACGCCGCCGACGAACACGGCCGGGCCGGTGGCCGCGCCGGGCGGGACCATCGCCGCGACGCGCTCGACCACGGAGTGGTGCAGGCCCAGCGCGATGCGCCGCCGGTCCTCGCCCGAGGTAATGAGCGAGACCACCTCGGACTCGGCGAAGACCGTGCACATGGAGTTGACCTTCGCGGGGCGGTCGGCGAGCAGGGCCTCCGGCCCGAACTCCTCGATGGAGTACGCGAGTGCCGCCGCCATGACCTCGAGGAAGCGGCCGGTGCCGGCGGCGCAGCGATCATTCATGACGAAGTCGTCGAAGCCGCCGCCGGGCGTCACCAGGATGACCTTGGAGTCCTGGCCGCCGATGTCGATGACCAGGCGGGCGTCGGGCGCGAGATGGGCGACGCCGCGCGCGCAGGCGGAGATCTCGGTGATGGCGCGATGGCCGAAGCGCTCGCGCAGCAGGTGGCGGCCGTAGCCGGTGGCGACGGTGGGGCAGTCACCCAGGGCGACAAGGCGATCGCTCACGCGGCTGAGCGGATCGTGGCCGGTGTCGAAGACCTCGCTGAAGGCGACGGTGGCGCCCTCGAGGGCGACGATCTTGGTGGTGCGCGAGCCGAGGTCGATGCCGACGGTGCGAGGGGTCATGGGCGGGATGCCCCCCGGAGCATCATGGGGCGGGCTTCCAGCCCGTCAGCGAGGCGTGTACGGGCTGCGAACGGCGCACGGGCAGTACTGCCCGTGCCACGGAACGACGCCGTTGCGGTCGTCGCCGCCGTGTGGCGGGAAGGCGTGGGAGTCGAACCCACCCGGGACAGGACTCCCTGCCCCACACTGGGTTTGAAGTCCAGGGGGCCCACCGGGACCCATGCCCTCCCGCTCATTCTGCCAGCACCCGCTCGTCGCCGTGGCGGCGCGTCACGCCCGTGCGGTCGAAGTGTTCCAGCAGCGCCAGGGCGAACTTGCGGGAGACGCCGAGGTGATCGCGGAACCCCGCGACCGCCACACTCCCGTGCTTCGCGACGTACTCGCGCAGCACCTCTTCAGCGCGCGCGAGCGTCGCCGCGTGGTAGGTCACGTTATCGGCAATGCGCACCAGCGTTCCCGCCTCGATCAGGCTCACGATCACCTGCGCGAACGGCTCTTCGGGCGCGCCCATGCGTTCGCGCAGCTCCTCCTCGCGCGGGGCGTCGAAGCCTGCGTCGCGGTAGGTCTGCTCGATGGTCAGCGCGGCCTGCCGCTGCCGCTCGGACAGCTCCGGCTCGCGGCCGGCGATGGCCAGCGACGCCTCGCGCCGCACCAGCGTACCGTCGGCGAGCAGGTCGGTGATGGCGCGATCGACCGCCGGACGCTGCGCGCCCTTGCCCAGCCGCGAGCGCAGCTCCGCCTCGGGCATGAGCAGCCGCCAGGGCTGCGCCGCGAAGTGCTCGCCCAGCAGGTCGAGCGTGCGCCGCTTCAGCTCGGCGAGCCCGTCGGCGTGGAGATAGCGCTCGGGCGTCGCGCCCATCGGCGCCAGCCGCCCGGCCGCCAGCAGCTCTCCGACCGCCTGCTCGACCGTTTCCTCGGCCTCGCCCAGCCGCACCGCGACCTCGGCGACGCTCTGCGGCTTGAAGCGCTCCTGTCCGAAGACCTGCTCGACCGCCTCGGTCTGCCCGGCTTCGAGCTGCTCGAGAGCCTCGAGCGTGTCCTCGTCGAAGCGCCTGTGGCGCGCGGGGTGGGCATCCACCACCGTGCCTCCGCCGATGGTGAGCACGGGCGTCATCGAGCGCACCACGAAGCGGTCGCCGGGCAGGACCACGGTCGGGGTCTCGAGCACGAGCTGGGCAAGCGCGGTCTCGCCGGGCAGCAGCCCATCGCGGTCGAGCAGCGCTACATGCGCGAGGATCTCGCCCGTGCCGATGTGCAGGCGCACACGCGCGCGGTTGCCCAGCTCCTCGGGCGCACACGCGAGCAGGTAGAGGCGCGCGTCCATGCGCCGCGTGGGCCGCAGCTCGCCCGGCCGCCCGATCCACTGCCCGCGATGGAGCGCGTCCCTGTCGAGGTCGGGGATGTTGATGGCGGTGCGACGGCCGACGATGGAGCGCCGGCGCGGCTCGTTGTGCACCTCGATGCCGCGCACCTTGCCGGTCAGGCCGATCGGGTAGACCTCCAGCGTCTCCCCCACCGTCACCTCGCCCGCGAGGATGGTGCCGGCGATGACCGTGCCGAAGCCGTGCATCGTGAACGCGCGATCGATGGGCATGCGCAGGATGCCGCTGTCGGCGCGCGGCGGCGCGGCCCGGGCCAGCTCGATCAGCGTCGTGCGCACATCCTCGACGCCATCGCCGGTGATTGAGGAAACCGGGACGATGGGCGCGCCCTCGAGGAAGCTGCCGGCGACGAACTGCTCGACCTCCGCGCGCACCAGCTCGAGCATGTCGGTATCCACGAGGTCAGACTTGGTCAGCGCGACCATGCCCGCCGGGACCTGTAGCAGCCGCAGGATGTCGAAGTGCTCGCGGGTCTGCGCGCTCACGCCCTCGTCGGCGGCGATCACAAGCATGGCGGCATCGAGGTTCGCCGAGCCCGCCACCATCGTGCGGATCAGCTTCTCGTGGCCGGGCACGTCGATGAAGACGATCTGCCGGTCGAGGCCGGGCGTGTCCATGAAGATGAAGCCCAGCTCGATGGTGATGCCGCGGCGCTTCTCCTCTTCGAGCCGGTCGGCGTCGATGCCGGTGAGCGCCTTGACCAGCGCGGTCTTGCCGTGGTCGATGTGCCCGGCGGTGCCGATGATCACGTGGCGCAGCTCGTCGCCGCTCATGCCTGCCCCTTCAGCGCCTGGTAGAACATCATGATGGGCGCCCCACCCATGGAGATGGCCAGCCACACGGCCTCGTTGACCTCCTCGTCGGTAATGCCCATCGCGCGCGCCTTGTCGAGGTGGATGCGCACACACGGCTCGCACCTGGCCAGCACCGACAGCGCCAGCACCATCAGCTCCCTGGTGCGCGCGTCGATGGCGCCCTCGGCGTTGACCGCGCCCATGAACGCGCCGAAGGCCTCGCGCGCGTCGGCCGTGCCCATCGCCAGGTCGGGCGCATCCGCACAACAGGGCTCGCTGGTCTCCACCGTCGGGGGATTCGCGCAGCACGGTTCGCTCGCCTGAGCCCCGGGCGGGTTCGCGCAGCATGGCTCGAGCTCGGACGGCGCGCGCGCGATCGTGGGCGCGGCGACCGCGTTGACGGTCGAGCCGCCCTCGCCGGTCACCACGATGCGCCCGGCCGACTCCTCGACGACGTGGCCGATGATCGCGGCGTGCTCGACGCCCTCGGCGTGCAGGCGCTCGACCAGCGCATGGGCGCGCTCCTCCTCGATGGCCATGAGCAGCCCGCCCGAGGTCTGCGGGTCGTAGAGCACCCACGCGAGGTCGGGATTGACGCCGCTCGCGACCTCGACGAACTGCTGGGCGTACTCGATGTTGCGTTCGATGGCGCCCGAGATCATCTGCTCGCGCACGTACTCCAGCGCCTCCGGCAGCACCGGCACGCGGTCGGCGGTGATCTCGGCGGTCACGCCGCTCTGCCGCACCATCTCGGACAGGTGCCCGAGCAGCCCGAAGCCGGTCACGTCGGTCGCCGCGTGCACACCCATCTCGACCATCACGATCGCCGGCACGTCGTTGAGCTGCGTCATCGAAGCGGTGATCGCCGCCATCGCCTCCTCGGAGGCCCGGCCGAGCTGGCGCGCGAAGCCCACGATGCCGACGCCCAGCGGCTTGGTCAGCACCAGCGCATCGCCCGGCCGCGCGCCCGCGTTGGTGACCACGCGCCGCGGATCGACCGTCCCGGTGATGGCGAAGCCGAACTTCACCTCGCTGTCTTTGATCGAGTGCCCGCCGACCACAACCGCCCCCGCTTCGGCGATCTTGTCGATGCCCCCGCGCAGCATCCGCGCCATGACGTCGTGGCTGAGCGTGTCGATGGGGAAGGCCGCCACCGCCAGTGCGGTCAGCGGCGTCCCGCCCATCGCGTAGCAGTCACTGAGCGAGTTGGCCGCCGCGATCTGGCCGAAGGCGTAGGGGTCATCGACGCTGGGCGTGAACACGTCCACGGTCTGCACCAGCGCGAGGTCGTCGCTGAGCTGGTAGATGCCCGCGTCATCGCAGGCATTCGTGCCCACCAGCAGCCGCTCGTGCACGATCTCAGGCAGGCCGTCCAGCACCCGGCGCAGGTCCGCCTGGTTGATCTTCGAGGCGCACCCCGCGTTCTCGACCAGCTCGGTCAGCCGCAGCTCCTGCGCGACGCCCGCGTCCTCGAGCCGCTCGCCCGCGCACGGGCAGATGTCGTGCGTGCGGAAGGTCTCGCACGGGCAGGGCTGCTTCGGGTTGCAGATGCAGTGCCCCAGCGCCGCCGACCGCGCCATCACGCGCCGGCGCTTCTCCATGTCGATCATGCCGATGCCTCCGAAAGCACCTCGGTGAGCGCGCGGCACACCGCCTGGTCCTCGGCGGGCTGGATGGTGCGCGGGTCGAGCAGCACCGTCTCGTGCTGGATGCGCGCGACCACCGCCGGCTCGTGCTCGCGCAGCAGGTGCGCCAGCTCCTCGGCCGAGATCGCCTCAGGCCGCACGGCCAGCAGGCGCGTCGGCAGCTCCTCGGCCGGCACCGAGCCGCTGCCCACCTGCGAGTACCCGTCAATGACCTCGATCTGCGCCGGGATGCCCGCGAGCGCCTGCGCCATCGCCTGCGCGCGCGGCTCCAGCTCGGCCGACGTCAACGCCAGCATGCGGTAGGTCGGATGGGTCTGCTCGAGGGTCGCGGGGTTCAGGAAGAGCTTGAGCGTGGCGTGCATGCCGGCGATGGTGAGCTTGTCGATGCGCAGCGCGCGCGCGAGCTGGTTGCGGCGGATGCGCGCGATCACGTCCGCCTTGCCGACGATAACGCCCGCCTGTGTGCCGCCGATGAGCTTGTCGCCGGAGAAGCAGGCCACGTCCGCGCCGGCGGCCATCGAGTGCTGCACCATCGGCTCAGCTTTGAGACCGTAGCGCGACAGGTCCACCAGCGCGCCGGACCCCAGGTCGTCGATGACCGGCAGCCCGTGCCTGCGCCCCAGCTCGACCAGCTCCTCCAGCGAGGGCTCGGCGAAGAAGCCGACGATGCGGTAGTTGCTTTGATGCACGTGCAGGATCGCGCCGGTGTTGTCGGAGATGGCGCCCTCGTAGTCGCGCAGGTGCGTCTTGTTGGTAGTGCCGACCTCGCGCATGATGGCTCCGCTGGCGGCCATCACGTCGGGCATGCGGAACGAGCCGCCGATCTCGACGAGCTGCCCGCGCGAGACGATGACCTCCCTGCCCTGCGCGAGCGTGTTGAGGATGAGCATCGTGGCGGCGGCGTTGTTGTTGACCACCGTGGCCGCCTCGGCCCCTGTCAGCCGGCAGATGAGGCCTTCGAGGTGATCGTCGCGGTGCCCGCGTCGCCCGGTCTCGATGTTTACCGCCAGCGTCGAATACCCACGCGCGATGCGGTCGATCTCGTCGCACGCCGCCTCAGGCAGCAGCGCGCGCCCCAGGCCCGTGTGCAGGATGATGCCGCTGGCGTTGATGGCCGGGCGCAGCGAGGGCGCCAGCCAGCGCGCCAGCCGCGCCGCCACGAGCGGCGCGACCCTCTCGACCGAGAGGTCCTCGGTACTGAGAGGGTCGCCGGTGTCCTCCAGCATTCGCTGTCGCAGGCCATCGATGACGTCACGGGCCGCGGCCACGATCAGCTCGCGGTCGTGACGCGATCGCTCGCCTGTGAGCGACGCGCACTCGACCAGCTCATCCACCGACGGCAGTTCGCGCAGCAGCTCCCGGTCCACGCAGGCCTCCTCGCCCGGCCGGGGCTACTGCATGGTCACCTCCTGCGTGGCGGTGACCTCGCCGCCGAACGGGCTGATGTCCGTGGTTGCCTCTACGATCAACGTGTCCGGCTCCTTGGGTACTCGCACGGAGTACGACATGGAGCCGCCTCAGCCAAAGCCGAAGTCGCTGAGATAGCCGTGGTCACGGCTCACCACCTGGCCGTCGGCCGTGCGGATGACCAGGTCCACCTCGGCCTCGCGGGCATACAGCTCGGCGTCGCCGATCCTGGCCGTGAGGGCGATGCACAGCATCCGCCCCGAGGGTTGCGTCTGGATCTCCAGCACCGGCTCGCCGAACGCACGGAAGACGGCGGCTTCACCGGGCGTCGCAGCCAGGGCCGGCTCACCCATGAGCATGGCAGTCGGCATGTCGCCCCCCGCGTCCCCGGATGGCTCCGGCGTGATAGTGGCCCGGAGCGAATGCTCGTCCTGCTCGGGGTAGCCCATGTAGGAGAGGCCGAGGAGCCGGGGCCGCTCAGGGTCCGCGCCCAGGACGATGGGCGGGAACTGAGCGATCGCGAAATCGCCGTAGTCCTCGGCGTTGGTCGCCTCGAGCTTCTCGCCCTCGCCGGTGAGCGTGCCGTCGAGGTCCCTGTCGGCGTAGAGGGTGTCATAGCCGCTGTCGGCGCCGCCGGACTCGTCGAGCATGAGCACCATGACGCCTGCGGCGCCCTCGGACAGGCCGAGGCGCGCGTACAGGGCGTTCGGGCTCGTGGGCGTGACGCCCAGGTCTTCCGGCTCAGGCGCCGGCACGGAGTCAGCCGCCGGGGCCTGAGTGGTCTGCTGCGCGGGAGGCTCGGTGCACCCCACCAGCAGGAGCAGCGCGGCCGCCCCCAGTCCGCCCAGGAAAGCGCGCCCGGTGGCGACCGCCGCGTTACGTTTCATGGTCCTGCCCCCGGATCACGGGGATGTGACCGGTTCGCGGCTTACGGGACCGTGTAGGTTGTGCCGGCGCTCACCGTGCCGTCGCCTCCGGCGAACGGCCCGCAATTCACGGTCGCCTCGATCTGGTACGTCCCGGAGGGCACTCTCACGGAGTACCCGGCTGAACCGCCTCAGCCAAAGCAGAAGCGGTCGAGGCGCTGCACGCTGGTGTGCACGACCTTCCCGGCGGCATCCCGGATCGTCACCTCGGCGTCGGGCGAACCCGCGGCGGTACGCGGGTCGCAGAAGGCGCCGCCGAAGGTCACGGTCAGGCCGATGCCGATGGTGTTGCGCTGCGTACCGCTCGGCCGCGCGTCGATCCTCACCGCCGGCTCGCCGCCCAGGCGCGTGAGCGGCGCATTCTCCGGGCTGGTCCCGGTGCGCAGTTGCGCCGAGATCTGGTACTGCCAGGTGTCGTCGGGGCGCCCGGACTCGCCCTCCATGCGGACCATGGCGCTGACGGTGAAGAAGCTCTTGCCTGAGTACGCCTGGTAACCCAGCGTCACGCGCGGCTTCTCCGCCGCGGGCCGGTCCGGGTTGCCGGGCTCGGGCACACCGAAGCTCGGGAAGCGGCCGAAGACCATGCCGCCCGTGCTGCTGGCCTGGCCCCGTGCGATCTCGTCATCGCTGATAACGCCGTTGTAGTCAAAGTCGGCGTAGACGAGGTCGTAGCCGGAGCCGGTGCCGCGCGACTCGTCGAGGATCAGCCACAGCGCGGTGTCGTAGGCGGGTGTCGCCAGCAGGCGCGCGAACTGCGGCCGGGCGGAGAGGAATTCGGGCAGGTCGGTCAGCGGCACGGTCACGATCTTGTCGGCGGGCGCGGTCTCGTCAACCTGCGCGAAGCACGCCGCCGAAGCGATCATGAGTGCCGCCGGCACCGCCGCCCATCGCTGGACCATCGCGACCACCTCCACTCTCTGCAGTCATGCGCCTACCGCGGGACCCGGGTGGTCTCCGCGACGATCTCGAACGGCCCGCCATCCACCACGGGCCTGACGGTGAGGCTGCCCCTAACATTTCGTGGTATTCGCCCGGAATACCTGCATGTGCCCCCTCAGCCATACTCGAAGTCGCCGGTGAGCACCACCCGCCCGCTGCCATCCATCATCTCGAACCCGGGCGGGTCATCGCGGCCGCCGGACGAGATCGTATACTGACCGCCCGCCCCGTCGCTGAGGCTGAAGCCCATCGAGACGTCGTCGCCGCCGACGTCCGCGTTAATGGACGCCCGCAGGGGCAGTTGCAGGTCAATCTGCGCCGGCGTGGTGGAATTGACGCCGACAGTGCGCTTTTGTTCCGGCCAGTCGTAGCCCGGCCGGCCGATGACCGACCACTCGCTGCCGGACTGGTCGGTGGCCCGCAGCGTCCACGAGGCAATGCTGTGCCGTCCGGTCGGCGCGGTGAACTGCCCGTTCTCCGACGAGAGCCGCAGCATCTCGCCGCCGCTCTCAGGATAGAGCGTCAGCTCACAGGGGCCCTGCCAGGCGATGACGATCTTGCCGGTCTCGCCCGCGTACTCCTGCGGGTCAAATGTCTCGGGCGTGAAGCGGCTTGACAGCGTGACGAGGCTGTAGACCAGCCAGATGGCGATGCCGACGGCGACCAGGCCCCAGGCGCCGCCCGCCGCGATCAGCCTGCCGCCGCCGCGGCCCCGGCGCGCGCGCGTGATGCCCATGATCAGCGGCACCAGCCAGCCCAGCAGCACGGCAGCCGCCGCCAGCGGGAAGGCCAGGCCGAACACCACCGCGAGTATCACGACCAGCGCGTCCACGGTCTCCACTCCCTCGGAAGCCACGACGCCCGGTTACTTCGCCCCCAGCCCGATGCACCCGGTGGCGAGGCACTCGCCGCAGCGCGTGCACTCGGGCCCGTTCATCTCGTCAAGAGGATGCATACCCATGGGACACCGTCGCGCACACCGATCGCAGGACGTGCAGCCCTCGGCCCTCGGGTGCATGCGCAGCAGCGAGAAGCGATTGCCGATCGCCAGGATCGCCCCCAGCGGGCACAGCGCCCGGCAGAAGCCCCGGGGCACCACGACCGCCAGCGCCAGCACGCCCAGCAGGATGCCCACGCGCAGGGCGAAGCTCCAGCGCAGCGGCGAGGCCGCGCCCATGATGGTCCACGGGATAGCCGATTCGAGCGTGCCCGCAGGGCAGAAGCCGCAGAAGGTCCAGTAGCTGCCCGGCGCCACCGCCGGCACCCCCAGCACCAGCACGCCCAGCACCGCGTACTTGATGCCGCGGGTCCAGCGCGGCAGCTCGCGCTTGCGCACCGGCAGCCTGCGCAGACCGTCCTGGAGCAGCCCGAACGGACAGGCCCAGCCGCACCAGATGCGCCCGCCGAAGCTGGCGGCGAGGCCGAGAATGCCGATGGTGATGAGCGGCCACACGCGTAGGCTGACGAAGTTGATGATGACGCCGAGCGGGCAGGCGAAGGTGGACAGCGGGCACGAGTGGCACTGGAAGACCGGCGCACACACGCCGCGCAGGGGCGTCAGCCAGCCCAGGCTGACCACCGCCAGCGCACCGAACTGCGCCGCGATGCGCGCCCTGATGGTGCGCGGCGTACCCGGTGCGCCCGCGGGCGCTTCAGCCGGGCGCGCCGCTTCCCCGTTACCCATCATCCATCCCCCGGTGTCGTCGGTCGTCGCGAGCCATGGACCCCATGGCGTGGGACTACAGTCACGTCGGGCACGGCTGCGCGGTGTCGGGGGGCGGAGGGGCGGGCGTGGCGTCGGCCGCGCCGGGATCCGCGACCTCGCCCCCGCGTGTCAGCGAGCCGTCGGGGCCGCGCTGCACCTCGTGGGTGAGGCTGTCGCGGGTGATCCGCGGCTCGGTGGCGGGCGCGCCGTCAACCCGGTAGCGCACCGCGATGACCGACAGCGCGATCAGGCCCACGAAGGCCAGCAGGGCCACGATCAGCAGGCCGGTTCTCGCCTGGCCACCGCGCCGGTGGTAGGTCATCTGCGGGCGTCCTCCAGGGAGTTGATGCGCGCAGCCGTGCTGCGTGAGATAGAGGCCCCCCCGCAGGATGCAGTGCCGACATTATACCCGCCGCGAAATCCCACGGTCAAGCACGCGCGCCGATCGTGTATCCGCGCCGTCAACGATCGGGGGCGGGGCGCCCCCGCCACGGACGGCTCGCGCGCCTCCCATGGGCGTGCTCGGGGAGGTGCGGGCCGCGTGTGCGGACAAATGTGCGCCTGCCGCGCCGACGCAATCGAGCCATGCACACGCCCCCAACGGGCGGGAGGGCCCTGCCATGGATCGCCTGCGACGCCTCGACCCGCGCCTCACCCTCGCGCTGTGTGCCGCCTGCCTGGCGCTGGCGGCCCCGCCGGCCCCGGCCTATGAGATCGAGCCTGACTTCTACACCCTCACGGAGGACTACGTCTCGCCGCACACCCCGTGGGCGAAGCCCTACGGCGCCGGCCCGATCCGCGCGCTGTTCATCGTGCCCCGCGGCACCGCGCGCGAGGTGATCGAGGTCGCGCAGCGCCTGCAGATGGAGTACGACGTGGTCATGACACTGTCCGACACCGAGCTGGGCTGGAGCAGCGCGTCGAGCCATTACGCGCTCGCCGACGGCATCTCGTACGAGGACATGGCGGCGCAACTGCGCGACGCGCTCGCCAAGGACTGGGACGTCATCGTCACCGGGCGCGTGACCTGGGACATGTTCCCGCGCGAGGCCCTCTACCAGATCATGCAGAAGATCCACGACGGCACGGGGCTGGTGCACTCATACTCGGCCTTCGGGCGCAACAAGTACGTGGACCTGCTCTTCGCCAAGCCCGAGGTCGAGGACGATTACGTGGCCATGGGTCTGCCCTGGCGGGCGCTGCCGGTGTGGCGCGACCTGGGCATCGACGAGGTGCTGGAGCTGCGCCAGTTCGGCGAAGGCCGCATGGCGCTGCTCGACCACGGACCGAGTCTGCCGCGCTTCATGTTCCTGACGCCCAGGCCCGATGACACCGACTGGTCGTACCGCGAGCTGCACTACGAGTACTACATGTCGCTGGCGGTGCGCGCGATCATCTGGGCGGCGCGCAAGGACCTGCAGGTGCGCTTCGCCTCCATCGGCGTCGGCGCCGACACGGTCGCGCGCGCCGACCTGGCGGACACGCACCTGGCCGCGAAGCTCGTCGGCCCGGCTCCAGGACTGGCGGCGGATATCCTCGTCCGCGACGAGGACGGCCGGCGCGCCCTCTCGCAGCATCTGGAGGTGACGGGCGACACCATCAGCGTGCCGCTGGCGCCCATGCCCGCAGGCCACTACTTCGCCGACATCTCCCTCACTTCCGACGGGCAGGTGGTCAACTGGGCCTCGACCGACTTCAGCGTCACCTCGGACCCGTACGTCAACGGCATGACGCTGAGCCGGCAGTTCGCCGACCCGGGCGATGAGGTCTCGGCGCACGTGTGGATCGGCGGTCAGGCCCCCGCGGGCACCGAGCTGGTCATCGAGGTCACCGACAACCTCGGTCGCGTGATGGCGCGGCAGTACCAGGCGCTGCAGCCCGGGCAGGCGGAGGCGCGCGTGCCCTTCCGGGTCAGGAACCCGCTGGCGCTCTCCGCCGACGTGACCGCGCGGCTGGAGATCGGCGGCGAGGTGGTGGACCGCGAGACGGTCTGGCTGTACACGCCGATCCAGATCAGCCGCGACCGCTTCGCGCACGCGGTGTGGTCGGCCGACAGCAACTGCAACGAGTACGTGCGCCGCATCATGCTGCGCCGGCTCCACGACCAGGGCGTGGACATGATGACCAACTCGTCGCGCTCGCTGGAGATCAACGCGTGGAGCGCGCGCAACAACTTCGACACCATCCCCTACGCCACGCGCTACTTCTACTCCGGCGACGACCTGGTGCGCGAGCCGTGCCTCACCGACCCCGACTACCTGGCGACCGAGCTGGGCAAGCTCGCCGAGCTGGGCTCGCAGTTGGGCCCGTTCCGGCCGCGCGCCTATACCCTCGGCGACGAGTGCTTCCTGGCGCGCGGCGGCGTGGACGTGTGCTTCTCCGACACCTGCGTGGCCGACCTGCGCGAGTGGTTGCGCGGGGAGTACGAGACGGTCGATGACCTCAACGCCTCCTGGGGCACCGACTACGCGAGCTTTGACGAGGCCACGCCGATCACGCTCTCGGACGCGCGCGAGGCCGGCCAGCCCGCGCGCTGGGTGGACCACCGACGGCACATGGAGTTCGTCTACGCGCGCATGATGGAGCGGGCCCGCGACGCCATCAAGAGCGGTGACCCGCAGGCCGAGGTCGGCTTCGACGGCCCCTTTGACACCTCGAGCACCTCGGGCAACGATTGGTGGCGGCTGATGCAGGTGTTCGACATCTGCAACCTCTACGAGCGCCCCGAAGAGTGGGAGCCGATGCGCTCGTTCGCCAAGCCGGGTGCGCTGCTGGGCGTGTGGTACGGCGGCTACTTCCAGTACCGCAACGAGGACGCCGAGCGCCTGTGGCCGTGGCGCGCGCTGCTCAACGGCATGAACTCGATGTGGTGGTACGCCGTCTATCACGGGCTGACCACCTGCCCCATGGACGCGGTCACGCCCAGCATGACCGTCTACCCGTCCTTCCGGTGGGCGAGCGAGGAGATCGCCGAGCTGCGCGCCGGGCCCGCGCAGGCGCTGATGAACGCCACGCGCCTGCACGACGGCATTGCCGTGCACTATTCGCAGTCGTCGCTGCACGCGGCCACCTGGAACCCCGAGTTCGGCCTGCTCGACCGCATCTGGCTGTCCACCTACCGCACACTGGAGGACATGGGTCTGCAGTATGACTGCTACGCCTACGCGCAGCTTGAGGAGCACGGCCTCGACCCGGCTGAGTACCCGGTCTTCGTGATG
This sequence comes from Candidatus Zipacnadia bacterium, assembly GCA_029820295.1. GTDB lineage: Bacteria > Armatimonadota > Zipacnadia > Zipacnadales > UBA5352 > JALGVA01. Next base: position 8,525 of record JALGVA010000074.1, on the reverse strand, counting down.
CCCTGCTCGCAGGCGATCTCGCCGGCGGAGGCCGAGGCCATCCGCGCCTACGTCGCGGCGGGCGGCACCGTCATCGCCGACGTGCGTCCGGCGGTCGCCGACCACCACGGCAAGCCGGTGAGTCCGGGGCTGCTCGATGACCTGTTCGGCATCGCGCGCTTCGAGGGCGAGGGTGTGCTGGCGGGCGTCGAAGGCGTAGTCGATGGCCTGTCCGCGGAGCCGGCGGTGCTGCCCGAACTTGACGTGGACGGGGATGTGCGCGCGCTGGCCGCCAGGGCCATGGGCGCGGTGGGCGATGTCCCGCTGGTGCTCATCAACGAGACCGGCGCGGGCCGCACCATCCTGCTCAACTACTCGTTCGGCTGCATCGACCGCCAGCGCATGGAGCCGGCGGCGGTCGAGCACTGGCGGGTGCTGCGCGCGCTGCTGGCCATGGCCGGGGTGGAGGCGCAGGTGAGCGTGACCGCCGACGGCGAGCCGCTACGCGGGCTCGAGACCGTGCGCTACGCCGACGGTCCGGCGCGGTTCATCGGCTTCGTCAAGTACCGCACGAGCCCCGAGGAGCCGACGGTCACCGCGCACATCGCCACCGGCGAGCGCATGCACACGTGGAACGTGCGCAGCGGCGAGTACCTGGGCCTGGTGGACGCGTGGGACGCGCAGTTCGTGCCCTCGCGCGGGTCGCTGTTCGCGCGCCTGCCCTACCATGTGGACGGCCTGCGGCTGAGCTTGCAGAAGAGCGCGGTGCCCGCCAACGACCGTGAGAACATGGCCGTGGTCGCCTGCGCCATGCGGCTGCTCACGGGCGACGCGACGCCCGGCCGCCACTTCGTCAACGTGCGCGTCTACGACCCCGACGGCGTCGAGCGGCGGCACTACGCGCGCAACGCGGAGCTGAACGAGGGGACGGGCGTCACCTACATCCCGATGGCGCTCAACGACCCGGCGGGGATCTGGCGCGTGGTGGCGCGCGATGCCATCAGCGGCGAGAGCGCGGAGGGGACCTTCGAGCTGGGCAACTGAGCCCGAAACCGGCAAGGGAGAGCCTGCGATGAACCGCACAGCCGCACGCATCATCTGCGCCATCGCCATCCTCGCGGCGGTGGCATGCCACGCCGCCGACCTGGAGAGCACGCGCGTCTACGAGGCCACGCGCGTCGAGCAGCCACCGGTCATCGACGGCCGGCTCGACGACCCGTGCTGGCAGGGCGCGCCCAAGGCCGACTCGTTCGTGCGCATCATGAAGGGCCCGGCCGAGATCCAGCAGACCCTCTTCCAGGTCGCGTGGGACGACGCCAACCTGTACATCGCGGTGACCTGCCTCGAGCCGAACCCCGAAGCGATCAAGGCCGAGATGCGGGCCAACGACGTCTCGGCGGTCATGGGCGATGATGCGGTCGAGATCTTCCTGCACCCGCGGCTCGACGAGCCCACCTACTACCAGCTCGCGGCCAACTCGCTGGGCACGCGCTACGACGGCCGCGCGTTTGACTCGAGCTGGAACGCCGACTGGCAGGCGGCGGCGACGGTCGGCGCGGACGCATGGTACCTCGAATGCGCCGTCAGCTTCGCCTCGCTGGGGGTCTACGCCGCGCCGGGAGCCATGTGGGGCCTCAACGTCAATCGCGATCGGCTGGCGGGCGGTGACACCGAGTGGTCGGGCTGGTCGGACACCATGGACGGCTTCCACGTGCCCGAGCGCTTCGGGCGGCTGGTCTTCACAGGGACGGTCACGGGCGTGAACCGCTCGCTCATCATGGAGTGCGCGCGCTACGCCCGACGCAGCATCGAGCTGGAGCAGCGCATCGCCGCCGCCCTGCCGCGGGCGCGGGGCAGTGGCATCGACCTGCTCGACGACGAGGACCGGGCGCAGGCGCAGCCCGCCGTCGAGCGCGCCGTAGCTGCGCTGGACGGCCTGCACGCCTTCATGGAGGCCGACCGGCCTCTGGACCTGGCCGGGTGGGCGCGCGTGACCGCCGAGTTGGAGGCGGCCGCCGAGGAGATGGACGAGGTGAGCTGGCTGATCCGCTTCGCGGAGTTACTGGCGCAGGACTGAGCGGGCGGGCCTCAGCCGCCTCCGCGATCCCGCTTACTGGCGGGACCGCGCCCCTTCTCCTGCCGCGCGCAGCGCGCGGGGCAGGAGAAGGGTGACGACAACGACGTCGGGCGCACGGGTAGCTACTCCTCCTGCTTCACCAGCCAGAGGCGATCGACCCAGACCGCCTCAACCCTGTCGGGGTTCTTCGGCGGCGCGACCCAGATGTACATGCGGGGGTCAAGCTGCGCCGTCGCGAGTTCGTAGACGTGGTAAGCATCATCCTCGATCTGCCGACACTCGACACGGATATCTCCAACGCTCACGCGGTTGCCGCGGTCATAGACCCCCGCGGTGAAGGCCAGCCCCTCATCGCCGGTCTTCTCCACCCGCACCGCGGCGTAGACCGTGTACGTCGCCTCAGTGTCGAGTCCGGCGATGCCCAGGTCCTGCTGCACCGCCCACTCGAAGTGCGTGCCGGGCATGCGTGCCGCAACGTGGTCGGAGGCGGTGTCGTCATGCTCGAGCGCCGCCCAGGTGCCCTCGTGGGCCAGGCGGAAGCTGCGGTCCTGCAGGTCGATACACTCGTCGGGCCCCAGGTCCTCACAGCCGGGTGGCGGTGGGGAGCTGATCCGCTCGAGGTCGATGGTCCGCGCTGCGAAGCTCTCGATCGCGCGGCCCTCGGAGAGCTTGGTGACCTCGTTGCGGCGCGCCACCTCCATGAAGGTCCGCGCGTTGGCGATGTAGTCGTCCGGACCCGGCCAGTCGATGCCCTCGCGCCGCGCCTGCGCCTCGAACTCATACCAGCGCACCGCCCACACGTAGCGCAGGGGCAGGCGCGCCATCTGCACGCGGTTGAGCAGCTCCGGGTCATCGGCGACCGCGGCCTCGGCCTGATCGAAGAGCGCCCACGCGCGGCCCATGAAGTCGAGTGACAGGAAGGGGGCGTTGGGCCCGGAGCCGATACTCAGGTAGTGATCGCTCGCCTCGGCGGTGTCGTGGAGCAGATCGATGTACTCGCGCACAAACGGCCCGGCGGCGCCGTAGTAACCATCGCAGAACTCCTCGATGAGCGCGTCGGTCTCGCGGCTGGGGTCCCAGAGCAGCTTGGCGAGCATCCAGGCCTTCAGCTCGGCCATCTCCCCGCCGGGCGACTGGTAGGCGCCCTGCTCGAAGATGCCGGTTACGCCGTTGGCGACGAAGAAGCGGATGTTGGGGCCAAGTACGCGCAGGTTCGGGTGGGGCTGGATGTAGTGGCCGAAGTTGGTGGTGTAGTCCCACACCCACAGCCGGTCGCTGACCTCGTTCCAGCCGCGGATGTCGTCGCCGAAACTCGCATTGGTCTCGGACTCCAGGGGGTGCAGGAAGCTGCACTCGATGCTGCACAGGCGCACGATCACGTTGGGCAGCGGCGTCACGCCTGTCGGCGGCTTGCGGGTGTACTGGTAGGCCAGTGTGTCCACCGCCACGTCCGGGTAGTCCTCAGCGATGTCGGCCGCGACTGCGTTGACGAAGCGCAGCAGCGGGCCCGCGGGCGAGCCATCCTGCTCCTCGAGCGCGCGGCAGCTCGCGCACAGGCAGTGGTTGTCCCAGTCATTCTGCGAGACCGAGATGACCGAGGCCGTCGGGTTCGCGGCCAGTTGCTCGCGCACCCGGGCGATGACGAAGTCGAGCACCTCGGGGTTGGTCAGGCAGAGCTGGGTGCGCGCGCCGTCGGCGCCGATGCGCACGCCATCGCGTTCGCTGAACCACTCGGGGTGTTCGGCGAAGTGTTCGGCGGGCGGCACCAGCCGGTTGAAGGTATGCACGAAGCCCTGATAGGTGATGTGCCCGCCGCGCTGCTCGTCGAGCTTCGCGCGGTTGCCGTTGCTCTTGTTGCGCACGGCCCAGTCGCCGTCGAAGGCGTCCCACCAGAACACCTCGCGGTACTCCAGCGGCGGCACGTAGCGCACGTGCTGGTCGGCAACGGTCAGCTCGGGGCGGCTGGGGATGGTGCTCGCGGTCGACGACCACCAGCGGCAGCCCACCGTGTCTTCGAGGAAGGTGTAGACCGCGTAGAGTGTCCCACGCGGGCGGTCGCCGGCGAGGATCAGGTGGGGCGCGCGCGTCTCGATGATGATGCCGTCGGGCGACAGGCCCTCGAAGTCCAGGTCGGGCGCCAGCTCCCGGGCGGCGCGCCCCGGCCCGACGATCAGCGCCGGGCGGTCGGGCACCGCGGCCATCTCGAGCACCGGGAAGCTCGCGCCGGTCACCTGGCCGAGGAAGCTCGCCAGCTCAGCCGCCGCGTGCTTCTCGGCGACGGTCGCCTCCGGGTCCACCACGATGATGTAATCGGTCGCGCCACCGCCCGCCAGCTTCATGTCGGCCACCGCGGCTGTCGCCGCCAGGAGCGTCACCAGGATCAATGCGCACAGTCGCATCATCTCCGACACCTCCGCATTCGTGGTTGTGTCGCGCGGCCTACTCGAAGATCACCGCGCGGAAGTCGTGCTTCTTCAGCGGGAAGGTCACCCTCCCGGGCGCGTCGCCGACGATGTCCTCACCGGTCTCCAGGTCGCGCGCGCTCACGGTCGCGGGCACGCCGGTCGCGGCCAGGTCGAGGCCAAGCGTGCACTCGCCGCCCTCGCCGTAGTCGGTGACGATGGCGATGGCGCGCGGGCCGTTGACCAAGACGATGGCGCGCCCATCCACGCCCTCAATGCTCAGCGGGAAGCCCTCGTTCCAGTAGTTGTAGACGCGGCACTCATCGGTCCCGTAGCCGAACTCGAAGAGCTTGCCGAGCATATCGTAGTGCAGCTCCTGGCGCCAGTCCCAGACGCGGATCTCGTGCACCAGGCAGACCCCGGTGCGCGTGCGGATCATCCACGGGTAGTCCGGATCATCGGCGGGCGTGTGCCCGCCGCCGAGGATCAGCGGGATGTTGCCGCACTGGCGGCCGATGGTCTCGGCGACGGTCAGGTCGGGGGGAAAGCGGTCCTGGAAGTCCGTCTTCCCGTACTGCCACTCCCAGTCCAGGTTCACGGTGGCGAAGCTCAGGATCGGGATGATGTTGGTGTTGGTCATGTGCGGGACGTTGGCGTAGGCGGTGCGGCCCTGCTCGTGGAGCATGATGGCGGTGCGGCGGATCAGCTCGCGCATGTCCCACAGGCCCACGTTCGGGTGCACCCGTCCGGTGTCATCGACCCAGGCGTCGCCGGCGATGGTGTCCCAGTTGGCCGACAGGTAGATGTTGTCCCAGTAGATGCCGTCGAAGCAGCGCAGCATCTCGTGGTAGTACCACACCGCGGCGTCGCGCATGCTCGCGGTCGGGTGGATGTCGTAGGAGGCGCCGCCGGTGGTCGAGCGCTGCTGGAACTGGAAGCGGATCCACTCGTCCTGGAAGACCGGCCACTCCTCGAGGTGGTAGCCCATGCCGCGCGGGTTGGTGTAGGGCGTCCACAGCCAGCCCTCGGAGCGCAGCATCCCGGCGGCGGTGCGCATCCCGGCGTTCACGTGGCGCGTGTAGTATTCCTCGCGCTCGCCGCCGGGTTCGATGCCGTACTTCGCGTACTTCGTCAGCCACTGCGCGACGAAATCGGCGTCGAACTCCCCGGTGTCGCGGGCGCGCGAGAAGGCGTCGTAGATCGAGAAGTCGCGGTCGAGCGGATAGAGATCGTGGGACAGACAGCCGTAGTAGGGGCATGAGCCCATGATCCTGAAGCGCTGGGTCTCGTGATCATCGTAGAAGTAGCCCACCCAGCGCCGCCAGTTGACCGGCTCCGCCACCATCGGCTTGGCGGGCGTGGCCTGCAGCCCGAAGACGAAGGTGCGCTCGGCATCGAGCGCGGTCGGCTTCGTCACGAAGTTGATGCGCAGCAGCAGCGTCTCGCCATCGCGTTCGAGCTGCACGGTCGGGGTCTCGTCATCGAGGCTCCAGCCGCGGTCCGAGTCGGCGAACCAGGCGAGGCCCCGCTCCCCGCCGCCGAGCCAGATATAGGGGTAGAACGTCCCGGTCAGGTCATTGCGGTTGGCCCGCGATGAGTCCCAGATCGCGCCCTGGCCCTCGGGCGCGAAGCCCGCGTAGTTGTGACGCAGGCCGTCGCCGCAGGCGTGCATGTAGGGCATCTGGCCGTCATCCAGCGGGATCTCGAGGCTCAGGCGGTCGATGCTCTGCCCGGCCGCCGGCGCCAGCGTCACGGACACCTTGGCCATGCCGTCGTAATCCCACTCGCTGCGCACCGTGGCGCTCAGCGCACCCGCGGAGAAGCCGCCTTCGGTGACCGCGCGCGTGGGGCGCTGCTCGGTGACGCGCGCCTCGGCGGGCGCGACCGCAAGCTCCTCACCGCCCGCCCACGCCCGCCAGCGCATGGGCGCGGTGAGCAGCGGCCGGTCGAGGCCGGTCACCTGGTCCCACACGCCCGAGCCGCCCACGTCATGGCGCCGCAGCACGGTCGAGACGCTGGTGCCCGTGACCTCGATGGGCGTGAACGGCGGGATGACGATGTCTGAGGTGCCGAGGTCGTTGTGCTCCCAGTCGAACACGATCCGCTCGTACTCGCCCACCACCGGACCGCGCGGTACGCCGTCGCCGTGAAGCTGCGCCCGCACTTCGTAGATGCCCGCGGGCATCTCGGGCACGTCGAGGCGCGCCTGGGCCACGTCGTTCTCGAAGGCCAACTCGGCCTGCGCGAGCGGCCGGTCGGCGCCCTGCGGGACGAAGCTCAGGGTCGCGCCCGTGACGCGGTCCCTGGACGCCAGCGCGCTGATGTCCACGCGCGCGAGCACCGCGTTGTGGTACGGGTAGACGGAGTACTGCAGGTTCACGGCCTTGCGGTCCTCACGCAGGATGGTCCAGCGCTCATCGGCGGGCGGCCGCGCCAGCATCCACTTGAAGTCGCGCAGGTAGAAGGTGCGCTCGCCGTCGGCCGAAGTCACGCGGATGATGGTGCGGTGCGGGCCCTCGGGGCCGCCGTCGCGCGGCTCGAAGACCACGGTGGCCTCCTCGCCCGCGGGGATCGCAAGCCCCTCGGTATGCTCGTCGGGCGGATTCTGGTGCCAGGCGTCGGAGATGAGCGTGGTCAGCGCCAGCTCCTGCGCACCGGGGTTGGCGATACGCAGCTCGATGTGCGCAGCGTCCTCGCCGCGCAGCGACATCACCTGCACCACCGGCGCGTCGGCCTGGAAGCTGATGCGCGGCATGCTGGGCACGTCATCGTAGGCGACGCCCACGCTCTCCCAGCACTGCTGGTCGCCGCCGCGCTGGAAGTTGCGGCCGATGCGCAGGCCCCACGGGTGGCCGAGGTCGGCCGGCGTCGCGCCGATCTCGGCGAACGGGATGGCGATCTCGACGTCCCACCAGCCATCGTGCGTCGTGTTCGCGAACTGCCAGGTGCTCAGGCGCCAGTTGCGGTTGACGGGGTTCTGCGGGTTGCCCTCATCGAGCCAGCGGTCGAACATCGCGCCGCGCTCGTTGACGATCAGGTGGAAGTAGCGCCGGTCGCCGTCGGTCGCGCCCAGGTGCGGGTGCACGACCAGCTCGATGCTGTCGTCGCGCGTCACCGCGGTGACGTCGTTGTCACCATCGGGCACCGCGCGTGTAAGCAGCTCACCGCCCGGCGGCAGCTCGGACCTGACCGCGATGAACAGGCTGTGCCCATCCGACCCCGCCCGGAAGACCGTCTCGCGGTCTCCCAGGCGGGCGTGCCGGCGGCTGTGCATGCCCACGCTGCGCATCGCCCCGGCCCACTCGGCCTCGTCAATGACGCCGTCAATGGTCGGCGCGGTGCTCATCAGCGGCAGCGCCACTTCAGGCCGCGCCATCTGGGCGGCGGCGGGCGCGAGCGCGGCGAAGCTCATCGCAATCGCCAGGCTGATCGTGCTCCTCATGGCGTCGCCTCCCTCTGCGGCCTGAAGCTCTCGTACAGGTGCCGCGCCTCCTGCTGCGTGAGCGGGCGGCGGTAGATGGTCAGCTCGTCGATCAGCGTCGGCTCGCCGCCGGTCGCCCCCACCACCAGGCTGCCGAAGTAGCTCTCGTCGGGGCTGGACTTGACCGAGATGCCGACGAACTCGCCGCCGTCTATCGACCACGAGAACACCGGCCAGCTCCAGTTGGCGACCACGAAGCGCCACTGCCCGTCGGGCCAGTCGGCACTGCCGGTCATGAGCGTCTTGTTACCGGTCAGCTCGCCGTGAACGAGGTATTGCACTCCCTCGTGGCGCGTGAGCTTGCCGGTCTCATCGTGCGCGGGGCCCTGTCGCTGGAGGTAGAATGCGCCGTTGCCGGCGACGAGAAAGGTGGTGTTGCCGCCGTTGACGCGTGTCCACTGCACCGGGCAGATCCACAGCGAGACCGCGCCGCGCGTGCCCATGGTGGCGTTGGGCCCGCGCGGATAGACGGCCCTCCCACCACCGTCGCCGACGCGCAGCGCCGACCCGCTCACTCCCGGCGCGAACGCCGGCTCGCCCGAGACCTGCCCATCCCACTCACCGGCCGCCATCTCAGGGACCATGC
>JALGVA010000073.1:1216-24229 GCA_029820295.1 Candidatus Zipacnadia bacterium | reverse complement strand
GCCGCGCTGGCGGCCACGCCCGCGGAGGGCGGCGCTCCGGTGGCCTGGACGCTGATCGAGCCCAGGGCGATCTCGCCAGGGGAGACGTGGACGCAGGACTTCACCGTGCGCCCGACGGGAGAGGAGTAGCCAACCGGCCGGAGATGCTGTGGTTCCTGGAGGAGTAGTGGCGACGTTAGTGTCCCCGTGGCACGGGCGCCTCGCCCGTGCGCCGTTCGCCGAACGGCGAGCGACTCGGCCGGTCTGAAGCCCGGCCGCTGCGAACGGCAGTGAGCCCGACAGGCTGGCGGCCCGCCCCCGGTCTCTGGGGCGCTACTCCCCGACCACCTCGTACGTGCCGGGGCCGTCGCCGGAGAAGGTGACCTGCGCGGGCGTGATGTCCTCGAGGCGGATGGCCAGCGGCGGGTGCGCGATGACCAGCGGGCGCGTGCGGAAGGCTGGCGTCAGCATGACCGACTCGCCCGGTGAGGCCAGGCCGGTCAGGCGGCGCTCGGCGTCGCGGTTGGGCCGCGCATCGTAGGTGAAGATGCCCAGGATCGCGACCGGCGCGTCCACCGCCTCCAGCCGCACCCGGTGCAGCCCGTAGCCCAGCCCCAGGATGCCCCGGCGGTTCTCCAGGTAGTGCGCGTTCGCGTCGCAATCGGTGAAGGCCACGTTGGCCGGCTGCACCAGCCGCTCCTCGCCATCGACGAGCACCCGCAGTGTCCCCGCATCGGCGGCATCCACGTAGGCCACCGAGAGGTCGGTCGCGACCACCTCGATCTCGAAGACCGCGCCCGGCTGCAGCACCGCCCGCCGGTCGCCATAGGGCGCGCCCCACTCGGACGCGAAGGCGGTCACGTTCGCGTCGCCCAACGACCACTGCCCGCTCCCCACCCCGATGAAGCGCCGGTTCGGGCAGAGCTTGCTGTCCACGTACGTGAGCTGCGCGCCCGGGCCCCTGACTTCGAGGATGTGCCGGTCGCCCAGCCGCAGGTCGCCGTGCCGGAACCACGAGTTGCGCGGATCGTAGCCAGGCCTGCTGCGTCGCGCGCCGGACAACTCCACGCCGTCGATGACCGGCACCGGCGCCGCGTCGCCCTCCGCGCCGGCGAAGGCGTTGAAGGCGGTGTCCTCGAGGATGAAGCGGCTGGTGACGATGCGCGGGCTCTGCTGGTCGAAGCGCGCCATCTCGCCCTCCCAGCCGTAGGTGTTCGCGTGCACGCGCTCGGGCAGATACTCCTGCGGCTGCCCGGCCTCGATCGGGTCCCAGCACTCGAAGGCGCGCTCAAGCTGCTTGAACCACAGGTAGTGCCCGGCCGCCTGCGGGTGCCCGTCGCGCGGGACGACGGTGCGCAGGTTCGCCCAGCGGGTGAGCCGGTCGCCGATGATCCCGTAGTCGCACATGGGGATGCCGTAGCGCAGGGCGAGCGCCTGCAGATCGCCGGGGTTGGGCGTGTAGCCGCCGGCGTTCTGGAACATGCAGAACAGGAACTCGACGCCGGGGTAGTGGCGCTGGAACCAGCGGATGGCGCCCTCGAAGACCGCGACCTCGTCGGGTGGGTCGGTCTTCTCGTTCGCGCCGGAGCCGAAGATCACCAGGTCGGGGCCGGGGCCCTCGGGGCGTGTGAAGATCTCCGGGTACAGCTCCTCCCAGGTGCGGCCGGACTGGTGGCCGTTGGCGTTCTCCTCGGGCGGGATCGCCAGCGAAGCGTAGTCGGCGAAGCCCGAGTGCGCCTCGCCGATGCACGAGCCGTCGCACGCCATCCAGTTGAACAGCAGCTTGTCGGGGCCGAGGTTGAACTTGCGCATCAGCTCGAGCTTCAGCCGGCCCGTGTAGCAGAAGTAGTGCTGCCACCAGCCGAAGTAGCCCTCCAGCTCAGGGCGGCCGACCGTGGCGGCGTCGAAGATGCGCTCAGACAGCGGCTGCTTGAAGGTGGGGGAGTCCGGGTCCTCGTCATAGAGGTACATTGGCGGGTTGGCGCTGCCGCGGTCGATGCTCGAGCCCATCAGGATGACGTGGATCGCCTCGCCCTTCCAGAGCTTCTGGATGGTGCGGGGAATGTGGCGGTGGAGGGGCTGCATCTCGCGCTCGGGCCGCAGGCCCGGCGCCGCCGCCGTGCCGGCGGTCAGGGAGGGCGCGAAGACCCAGACGTTGCGCTCCTCGCCCTCGACCGCCTCGAGCGTGTTCTCGAACTCGACGCGGATGCCGACGGTGTTGACGTCCTCTGAGTGCGACTCCTCGCCGGCCGTGAAGTTTCCGATGACCTCCGCGCCCTCGATGCGCAGCTCCACGCGCCCCATCGCGTCGCTCGTCGCCTCGTAGCTCCGCGCCACCACCAGCTCGCCGCGCGAGTGCCGCGGGAAGGTACGCTCGTCGGAGAAACCGAAGTCGGCGGGCGTCCACTCGCCGTCCTCGCTGTCGATCTTCATGAGCCTGACGCTCGCGCGCAGCGCTCCGGCCTCGGGCTGCCAGCCGTAGGCGATCAGGCTGACCACGTCCCCGGGCGCCAGCCCGGCTTCGGGCAGCGTGAAGAACTGCCAGAAGCGCTTGCCCGGCGCGATGCGCACCAGGTTGCCGGTCGAGAACTTCGGTTGCACCTCCGCCGGCGCGTGCGACTCGCGCATCACCGTGATGTCACCCCACGCGTCGGTGTTCCAGAACGCCACGTTACCTGACTCGTAGTTGACCGCCCGGCCCTCGCGGTGGTTGGCGAAGGAGTGGAACTCGAGGCGTGGGTTGAGCAGCAGGTTCATGGGCTGGGCACTCCCGAACGCGGGGCTGGCGAGCAGGACAAGCGCGGAGAACAGGCAGCGGACGTGCGGCGACATGAGCGACCTCCCGGCTGGCGGTCTGCGGGCCGGGCGGGAGTTCGCCGCGGGGCGGATGGCGGCCTTCGTCGCGGCGAGACGACGGCAACGGCATGTGGGGGAGGGCTTCTTCCTGCAAGAAGCCGCCCTCCCCCGCGCTCCCTCCCGCGAAGAACTTCTCTCTGCGCGCAGGCACGTCCCGGTGACGCCAAGGGCCGGTCGCGCGCGAGAAGGCTCGCGCGAACCCGTGGTGCCGGGGCGCGCCTGCAGCGCACGCCCGACGCGCCCGGTTTCGCGCGGGACCCGTCGGACGGCATGACTGCTCGGCAGCGCGACGGAGGCCGACCGCCCGGGCGCCCGCGGCCGGCTCGCGCGCTGCGCCCGCTCCTTCGGAGCGATCTCCGCGCGCATCGCCGGTGGCGGCGCGACCTCGCGCCTCCCTGTGGTCGGCACGACGGCCGCGCCGCTGCGCCGTCGCCGCTCGCGTCTGGCGACGCGAGCGCCGCCTGCGCCCGCGGGCGCAGGGCTCTGCTTGTCTGGAGGCCCCCCAGCCGCTTGCGGCGAACTTCTCGACGCCCCGCATCCGACCGCGAGGGAGCCCTCGCCCATGTCCCGGGTACTCGCCGTCGCAGCGCTGCTCGTGCCTGCAGTTCCTGCGTTGGGCCAGGCCGTTCAGGACCACCCGCGCACGTGCTTCTGGGGCTACTGGGTGAACCCCGAGGTCGCGGTGCTGTCGTGGGAGTGGCGCGACCAGATCGTCTACGCCACCTGCGACCCGAGCGATGCCGAGCGACTGCAGGCGCTGCGCGATGCCTGGGAGCCGTTCGCGCGCGAGATGGCGACCATGCGCCCGGACCTGGCGCGCACCTACTACTTCTTCAGCGACTACTACTGGGGCCTGGACACCGAGCTGCCGGTGCCGCCCGAGCGCGTGCCGGAGCTGATCCGGCTCACCCGCGAGTCGCAGGAGCGCTACTACACCTCGATCGGGGTTACCACGCTCCCCTACATCTGCGCGGTCAAGTACGTCGGCGACCACGAGCGGCGAACCGGCGTCTGGGCGCTGTATGACCACTGGGAGGATTATGCCGAAGTCTTTCACCTCGGCCCAAGGCCCGCTCAGGACCCGTGGGAGTGGCGGCAGCGCGATGGCGGCTGGAGCTACACGCACGCGGGCACCGGCGAGGAGTTCACCGCGTGGCTGGGCAGCTCCGCCGACCCGGACTACGTGCGCTTCAAAGCCGGTTGCGTGCGCACCATCGCCGAGTCCGGCTGCAACGGCCTGTTCATCGACAACCCCTTCGAGCGCGGTCGGCGGCCGGCGCAGCAGGAGAGCTTCCGGCGCTGGCTGGCGGCGAAGTACCCGCCGGACGAGATCGAGCGGATGTTCGGCACGCGCGACCTGGAGCAGCTCGAGATGGGCTCGGGCGAGAGCTGGCCGAGTACGCCGCTGGACGTGGAGAGCTGGCTGTGGCAGTGGGAGATGCAGGCGGGGTTCTTCGCCGCCATGAAGGCGGCGGGGGAGGAAGTGTGGGGTGAGGGCAACTTCCCCATCTCCGCCAACGGCACCGCCATCGACGTGAAGCCCGGCCCCAACGGCAGCCTCGAGACCTGGGCCGCGGGCGGCGAGAACATCGGCTTCGCCGAGCGGCGCACCACCTGGCTGGGCGACTGGCAGCGGCCGGTGGGCGGGGGCTTCTACCAGCGCGAGCACGCCGACCACATCCCCGGCTACATCGCCTGCCGCGGCGTGGGCGAGGGCGAGCTGTACTGCATGCCCGAGTGGAACCCGACTATCACCAACACCGCCGCGACCTACCGCCTGGCCTTCGCCGAGGCGCTGGCCTACGACGGCGTCTACTGCGACCTGCAGTTCACCGGCCGCACCGTCGGGCAGGACCCCGAGGTCGAGGTCGAGCGCCACGTCTGGTTCCCGTGGCTGAACGAGCACCGTGACCTCTATGCGGGCGCGCGTTCTGCGGCGCGGGTCGCCATCGTCTGCCCGAGCACGGAGTTCCTCATCAACCCGCAGTTCGAGTATGAGTGGCGGCTGTGGGTCCGGACGCTGCTCGACCACCAGGTGCCGTTCGACATCCTGATGGGCAACAACCTTGGCGTGGAGACGCTCACGCGCTACGACCTCGTCATCGTCCCCTACGTCACCGGCATGGACCAGGCGACCGCCGAGGCCTTCGACATGGCGAAGGACAGGGGCGTGCAGGTGCTGGTGCTGGGGACGGCGGCAACGCGGCGCGCCAATGGTTTCCCACACCGGGGCGGCCTGCTGGTCCACGTGCTCCCCGAGAGCCCCGATCTGGACGCGCTGGTGATGCGCAAGGGCGCGGGCGGCGGCAACCTGTGGCGGCGGCTGCGGCCGCTATCGTTCGGGACGATGGCGCTGAGCTACAACCTGCCCGCCTACCAGCCGCCGCTCTACCATCGCTACGGCGGCAAGCGCTACTCGCACACCCAGGCGCTGGTGCAGGCGCAGATGACCGAGGAGGCGCTGGGGATCCTTGACCGGGTGTGCGGCCGCAGCCTCTCGGTCGCGGCGCGGCAGGCCGACCCGCGCCTGCGCGTGAGCCTGTACCGGCAGGCCGAGACCGGCCGGCCGACGCGCCTGCTGCTGCACGCCATCAACCACTCGGTCCAGGTAGAGCTGCACGAGGCGCCCATCGCCTACGAGTGGCGCGAGGGCAGCACTCCCGTGGTCGAGCCGGTGGCGGACTTCGCGGCGGTCGTGGAGCTGCCGCCGCATGCGCGGGCGACGGCGGTGCGCTGGCACACGCCCGAGGGCGAGTCACGCGCGCTGGACTTCGAGGCGGGCGAGCGCTCAGTGCGCTTTACGTTGCCGGAGCTGCGCACCTACGGCGTCGCGGAGATCGCGCTGGCGGAGGACACGGCGGCAGTCGCCGAGGCGGACGTCCCGGCGACCTTGCCGCGCGCGCCGGCGCAGACACCGTACGCTATCGACGCGGCGGCGATGGCGCGCATGACGCCGCTGGCGCCCAACGCGGAGACCGCGGAGCCCGAGGGGCAACTGCTGCTGCGCGCGAACCACCAGTTCCTGGTGCAGGTGGCCGCCGGCGATCGTGTGCGCGCGATCGTGACCGGCTACGAGTTCGAGACGCCGACCGATGCCGAGCTGCGCGCGCGCGACACCGAAGCGCTGGACCTGATGCCCGAGGGCGGCGGCGGGTTCTCGACCGGCCCCTGGGTGCGCTGGTTCGTGATCGGCCCTGACGGCGCGATCCTTGGCGACGGCGGCGCTCCCTGCGGGCAGACCGCCGAGATCGACGTGCCTGTGCCGACCGCCGGCATCGCGCTGCTGCATGTCGATGCGGGCGCCAACGATGCGCAGGTGCGCATCACCAACGAGCGCTGGGTGATCCCGTGCATGGACACCAACCGCCTGTTCGTGCACCGCTTCGAGCGGCCGCTCTACTTCTACGTTCGCGAGGGCACGACCGTGGTGCCGCTGTCGCTGGGGACCTACGATCGCGAGGCGGATATCATCCTGACCTCGCCGACGGGGCGGCGCGTGGAGATGAAGCCGGCGGACCCGCGCATCGTGACGCCGCTGGGGGTGCCGGTGCAGGAGGGCGAGGATGGCGGCATCTGGACGCTCGAGATCCACCAGACGCGCTTCGAGGGCCCGCTCTCGACCTTCACGCTGCTGATCGACGATCCGGACTTCTGCTACGTCGCGACCGCGCTGGGGCGGCTGCTGGGCAACCTCGGGGGATAGGGGATGGGGCACGGGGCATCGGCAACGACGGCGACATGCCTGACGGGAGGCCAACGCGAGCCATGTGGGACAGCCTGTGCGAGCGCATTCTGGCGGTCGAGGCCCCGGGCGGGCCCGTCGAGCGGCTCACCATCGTCGCCCCATCGGTGGTGCGGCCGGGGGAGGCCCTCTCCGTGCGACTCGCGGGGCTCGATGCAAAGGCCTACCCGTCGGTCGAATGCGATGGCGTTGCCCGGCCGGTCGATGGCCCGGCGCGGGGCCTGGGCGAAGTCGCCTTCGAGACCCGACGGCCGGCGGTCGCGTCCATCGAGAGCGTGACCATCGTGGAGGAGGGCTGGCATCGCATCGGCTTCGAGCTGGGCGGGCGCGAGTTCCTGAGCAACCCTGTGCACTGCAGCCCCGACGCCCGCCGCATCTTCTGGGGCGACCCGCACGTGCACACCGTGCTCAGCCGCTGCAACCCGACGCAATGCCGGTCGCTCGACTTCTGTTTCGTAGGCGCGCGCTGGATGAGCGGGCTCGACTGGGTGTGCGCCGCCGATCACGTCTCGAACACCCGCTCCGACAAGGGGAAATGGGAGGCGCAGCGGCGCGCGGTGCGCGTCTTCGACGACCCGCCGCACTTCGCCACGCTGCCGGGGTACGAGGCGTCGCTGCAGGGCGGGGCGGGCGGCGACAACAACGTCTACTGCCGCGACGACCTCGAGGATTTCGTCGATCACTACGAGGAGGGCAACACGCGCACCCTTGCAGAGGCCCTGCCCGAGGACTGCATCGTCGTGCCGCATCACACCACGCGCCCGGGCAAGCACGGGGAGCTGTCCGACGCCATCTACCCCGGCCCCGAGCGCATGCCCGTGGTCGAGATCCACTCCAAGTGGGGCACCGGCGAGTTCCCCGGCAACCCCAACGCGCTGCACAAGCCGCACGAGGGCCCGAGCTATGCTCAGGACCTGCTCGGCCAGGGCTATCCCCTCGGCTTCATCGCCGGCACCGACACCCACGCCACCATGCCCTCGAGCTTCGGCGATGACAGCGAGCACATCGACCGCCTGCCGGGCCTGACCGCTATTCGCGCGGACCGCCTGTCGCGCGCGGCGGTCTACGACGCGATGCTCGACCGGGACTGCTGGGGCACCAGCCTGGAGCGGATCATCATGGAGGAGGGCATGGCGGGCGGGCGCATGGGGCGCGTGCTCGCGTGGGACGGTGAGCCGCGCGCGTTCGTGGCGCAGGTCGCGGCCGAGTCGAACATCGTGCGCGTGGACATCGTCCGCAACGGGGAGGACGTCCACGCGGTGGTGGGTGATGGCTGGCGGGCCGACGTCGCCTGGACCGATGAGGATGACCTGGCGCAGGTGGCCTTCCCGCCGCGCGGGTGGTTCGAGCGGCCGTTCGTGTACTACTACCTGCGCGTGACCTGCGCCTCCGGCGCGCAGGCGTGGTCGAGCCCGGTCTGGCTGACGGTGTGACGCAGCATCGGGTCCTGTCGCCGGGCGGGTTCTCAGCCCATCAACCAGCACCCGTGGGGCGGGCTGCCGGCCCGCCAGGGAGGCGATGTGGACCACATGGCCGGGAGGACGAGGGTCCTGTTCCTGTGCACGGGCAACTCCTGTCGCAGCCAGATGGGTGAGGGCTTCCTGCGCGAGCTGGGCGGTGAGCGCTTCGAGGCCTACTCGGCAGGCACCGAGATCGCCGAGCGCGTGCACCCGCTGGCCGTGAAGGCGATGGCCGAGGTGGGCATCGACATCTCGGCGCAGAAGCCCAATGACCTGGCGGTCTACGACGGCCAGGAGTTCGACCTGGTCATCACCGTGTGCGACAATGTCCGCCGGTCCTGCCCGATGTTCCTGGGCGCGCGCGAGAACGTGCACTGGTCGCTCGAGGACCCCGCGCAGGCGCAGGGCATCGAAGAGGAGCGGATGGTGGTCTGCCGCGCCATCCGCGACGAGATCCGCCGGCGCGTCGAGCACCTCCTCGCCACCGGCGAGGCGCTCAACGACGAGGGCGAGCCGGTGTCGCTGTAGAGACCGGGCTACTGCGCCCGCACGAGCACGATGCGGTCGATGAACACGCGATCCTCCTCGCCCGGCTGGTTGTACGCCGGGCCCTCGAAGCGCATCGAAGCGTAGATGGTGAACACGCGCTCGGGCTCGGCGGCGTCGAAGGCCGACTCCAGCGGGACGGTCAGCCCCCAGGAGCGCGTGGCCCAGATCGAGCTGGCCGGCGTCAGCGCCCCCTCGCCCAGGCGGTAGAGACTGTAGTCCGCCGAGGAGATCTGCTCGGGAGTGATCTCCGCCCGGACGATGTGCGTGGCCGTGTCGAAGGCGTACGCGCCCATGGTGAAGGGCGCCTCGCCCTCGGTCGGGCGCGTGACGGCGATGCCCATGGCCGCGCGCTCATCAGGAACCAGCCGCGTCTCCCTGCGCGCCTGCACCACCATCGGCCCCACCTGGACCACGCGGTCGGGATCAACGTCGGCCAGCGGCGCGGGCAGCGGCGCTGGCTCGCGGAAGGCCTCCGCCAGCGCCAGGAAGGCATCGACGAACGCGGCCACCGCCGCGCGCCGGTTCTCGGCGATGCGCTCCTGCACCGCCCTCTCCCAGGTTGTGCGGTAGCGCTCCACGACCTCCGCCGGGGCCGCCGTGATCGTCTCCGGGGCCAGCCCCAGGAGCATCAGACGGGCGCGGTCCACGCTCATGCGCGCGATGCGCACGCGCTGCCGGAGCACATCATCCTGCGCCACCGCCTCCTCCGCGGCGTCGAGGAGCGTGTCGCACCGCGCGACGAACTCGGGGGTCAGGTGCTTGAACTGCCCCGGGCTGGCGCTCCAGCGCATGCCGATCTGCCTGGCCGCGGTCTCGCGCTCGAGCAGGTCGATGTAGTCACGGATCATCGGCGCGGCGGGGCCGTAGTAGTGATCGGTGAAGTCCGCGATCAGCGCTTGCAGATCGCGCTCGGGCTCCCACATCAGCTTCGCCAGCAGCCACGTCTGCAGGTCGGCGAGCAGGTGCATCTGCGCGATGCCGGTGTCGTGCTCGATGAAGAAGCCTTCGACGCCGATGTGCCTGAACAGGCGCATGTCATCGGCCAGCCGGCCCAGGTTGCCGATGGGCAGCCCCGTGGCGCTGCCGTAGGGGTTCGTGTAGTACCACACCCACAGATGCTCGCAGCGCTCCGGCCAGCGCGTGATGTTCGCGAGCGTCTCGGCGTTTGAGGGGTGCTCGAGCGCCGCCGCGAAGTTCGCGTCGATGGGGGCGAAGATGATGATCACGTTCCCGGGCATGTGCAGCCCCGCCGGCGGCTCCTCCGACTGGCTGTGGCGATAGGCGAGCGTGGTGACGAAGACGTCGGGGTAGTCCTCGGCCAGCGCATCTGCCACCTCGAGGATGTAGTCGTAGAGCGGCCCGCCCGGACACCCTTCGCGCTCGACAACGGCCCGGCAGGCCTCGCACTCGCAGAACTCACCACCGGTGTCCTGGGCGGAGATCGAGATGTTGCGCACGCCCTGCATGGTGGCCGCCTGCGCGCGGACCGCCTCAGTCATCGCCTGCCGCAACTCGGGGTTGGTGAAGCACAGTTGCCGCGCCTGGCGCCGGCCTGACACCAGCGAGAACCACTCCGGGTGCTCGTCGAGATGCTGCTCGGGGGAGATGTAGTGGAAGAGCGTGTGCACTCCGGGCCCGCCGTTAATGTGTCGTGTGCCGCCGTAGCCCTCTTCGCCCAGCAGGTTCGCGGTGGCCGGCCCCGAGATACGGCTGCGCAGCACAAAGTTGCGGGCGACCGTGGGGTCGCTGTTGCGGTGGAAATACACGTCGCGCGTGGCGAACGCAGGCTCTTCGCGGCGATCGATCTCGCCGACCGTCAGCCGCGCGAGATCGGGCACATGCTCCTCGCCGTACCAGTTGAACCAGCGGCAGCCGACCTCGCGCTCGAGGAAGTCGAAGACCGCGTAAAGCGTGCCGCGCGGCGGCGCCCCGGCCAGCACGAGGTCATCGCCGACCGCCCTCACGATGAAGGCGTCGCCGGCCAACTCCGCGCTGTCGGGCGCAAGGGGCAGCGCCGCGGCGCCCACGAGCATGCGCCCGGCGTCAGGAGCGTCGGCGATTGCGACGATGGGCAGCTCCGCCCCGGTAGCGGCCTGCAGGTAGTGCGCGAGTTCCTCCGCAGCGTGGGTCTCCTCGGGCGTGGGTGCGTCCGGCACCACGATGGCGTACTCGCTCGCGCCTCCCTCCGCGATCAACAGGTCGCCCTGCGCGGCGGTAATGGTTGACGCGATGGTGCCGCAGCAGATCATGGTCCGCAGCAGCTTCATGGCAGCGCCTCCCGGTCACGGGTTGGTCGGCTCACAGGTCGTCGGGCAGGCGGATGATGCGCGCGTCGTCAAGCAGGACGACGTCGCCCTCCTGCTGGTCGGCGGCGCGTGGCAGGACAATCAGTTGCCCGGCCTCCTCCGGGACCTCGACGACCGCGCTGAGCAACTGCCACTCCCCGGTGCCGCCCTCGCCCGCTACCGCCTCATTGACGTCGGCGCGCACCCAGCCGCCCTCCGGCGCCTGCCACTTGATCTCCAGGCGCGGGACCTGCTCCGTCGAGCCCGTGCTCTTCGCCCAGATCGAGACGTAGTAGCCCTCGCCTGGCCGGACCGGGATCCTGGCGATGAACGTGGCCAGCCTCGCGCCGGTGATCTTCCCGCAGCGCGGGCCGGTCCGACCGCCCTCCTGCTCCCAGGTCAGGCGATCGGTGCGGTTCTCGATCGACCACTTCGACCACCCCGGCGGCGAGTCAGCGGTGACCCAGTCCACGCCCTCCGGAGCATTGCCGGCGGTCTCCTCGAAGCCGGGGTTCGGGCACAGGTTCTCGGCGTCGGGATGGTCGATGACCCAGGCGATGGCGGCGAGCCGCCGGCCGACCTCATCGCCCGCGGCGCCCGCCAGTCGCCTGAGGCGCTCGAGGTCGATCTGCTCACCATGGGTCAGCAGATTCCCGAGGGCGCTGGAGTATGCGGAGCTGAGATCCCCCTTCCATGAGGTGAGACGGCTCGCGCGCTCGTTGATCAGCCGCTCGTAGATACCCGAGAGCAGCTCGTCCTGCATGACCTCGGCCATGACCGCCTGGCGCCGCGCAGTCAGCCCCGCGAGCGTCTCGACCTCGTCCAGCAGGCCGTCGGGCTCGACGTCGGCGAGGCCCGCCATCTCGCGGACGCGTTCGGCCTGCCAGTATTCGCGCAGGATCGCCTCGGTGAGCGCGAAGCCGCGCGCCACGAAGTCAACGCGCGCGTCATAGGGCGCGGTCTGCGCGAGTCGTTTCGCCTCCGCGAGGTCCGCGAGGCTGTCCTCAAGCTGCCGGGGCGTCCACAGAGCGATCTGCTCGGGTACCGAGTTGATGCCGTAGAACCACCGGCCCGGGCGCTCAGTGCGCATGACCTGCTCGAAGCGCTCGTAGAGGCGGGCCATGGGCTCGCGCGCAGGGCCGAACATGCCCGAGTAGTAGTCATCGAGGATCGGACCCACGTTCTGCTGCGGGTCCCACATGAGCTTCGCGCGCGCGTACATCATCGGCCCGGCGTACCACCACGTGGGCCAGGACTCGTTGGTCATCGCGACCGCGCCGATGTCGTCGTAGAAGCGCAGGGCCTCGGCCATCAGCCGCGGGTAGTTGCGCGGCAGCAGCCACATCTCGCTGGTGTAGTTATAGACGCCGAAGGCGCCGGCGGCCTCGGTCCACGCGCGCGCGAGCGCCTCGTCCTCCGCCCGGTACTCCGGGTCATGCCACGCGCCGACGTCCTGGGTGATGACCACCAGGACGTTGTCGGGCAGTTCGAGGCCACGCGGCACGGGCTCGACGCTCGAGTAGGCGATGCAGGTGATCCACCTGCCCGGGTTCGTCACCTGCACGGCCTCCGCGACCTGCTTCACGAAGGTGAAGTAACGCTCGGACTTCACGTCACGGCCGCGGAAGGTGTGGCCCGGGATGTCCATCGCGGTGCACGCGTCACACTCGCACCAGCCGCGGCCATCGTTCATGCCCACCGAGAAGAAGTTGGCCTCAGGGTGCTGCTCCCACCACGTGCGCGCGGCCTCAATGGCGAGCTGCACGACCTCCGGGTTGCTGGTGCAGGGCTGCCAGCCGTGGCTGAGCGTCGGGATGCGGCGCTCGCCGTTGATCAGCGGGAAGTACTCGGGATGCGTCTCGGCGTACTGATCGATGCGCACGATGTTCGCGAGGTTATGCGAGTAGCGGTTGAAGGGGACATTCAGGTCCATGTCGGTGATGCGCACGCGGCGCTGCCAGGCGTCGCCATGGCCGCGGATCGAGCGCTCGATGCCGTGGTTCTTGCGGCAGACGAAGGCCGGCTCCACGCGCTCGCGCATCTCCGGAATCGTGACGGTCGCCATCTCCGGCACGTTCATGCCCAGGTCGGTGGGGATGTACCAGCGTACCCCGAGCCGCTCGAGCAGCCAGTAGACGGCGTTGATGGTGCCGTCGGGCACGTTGCCGGCGAGGACGAGGCGCTCGCCGGCGGCCTCGACCACGAAGCCGTCGAAGACCAGCGACGCCAGGTCGGCGTCGGCCGCCCACTCCTGATCGGGTGCGCCCAGGTAGACAGGCGGGCGCCCCTCCTCAGACTGCTCGACGACCGGAAGCTCCATGCCGGACATCAGGCGCAGGTGCAGATTCAGCTCCTCGGCGGCCAGCGCGACCGTCTCATCGGCATCCGCCGGGAGCACGATCTGAGCGACCGGCTGGCCCTCGCGGATCAGGTCGAGATCGGCCGCGCCGGGGAGCGCGGCGCAGATCGTGGCCATCGTGAGAGCCGCTGTGCGGATCATGGCAGGGCCTCCTGTTGGCGCATGGCGCAGGGCTCAGCAGGCGCCGAGCCCGCCGGGCCTGCACTCAGCAATCACCACGTCAGCGCCGCGAACTCGCCCGGCGCGAGCTGCAGCACGACGTCGCCGTCGGCGACCTCGGGCGCCGGGCCGAAGAGCGGCTGAGCCTCCGCGATGCCCTCGCCGACCAGCCGCACCGTATGCGGCTGCTCGCGGTCGTAGTTGGTGAGCGCGATCATGCGCCCGTTCGGCCCGCGCCACTGCCAGTCGCGCACGGGCTGCAGTGTGTTCTCGCCGGCGACCACGATCTCGCGGCCATCGACGGTCACGGTGCGCGCCTTTGCCACCTCGGCCCCGACCGTCACGCCCGCACCGCGCTCGGCGCCGGCGACGAAGCGGCGCAGCACGCGGATCTGCTCCATGCTGCTGCGCAGCGCATTCATGATCTCGGCGTCCAGTGACTCGATGCCCACCCACAGGATCACGCCGTCGCCGCCGGAGAGCGCGGTCGCGAGCATGTTGGCCTGCTGGTCCCACGCGTCGGGGAAGACGCCCGGCACGGCGAGGTCCGAGCCGAGCGTGAAGGGCATCACCAGCGCGTCGGTGTTCTCGCAGGTGGAGCGGATGAGCGGCTCGAAGTCGAGCGGGTCGCGGTAGATCATGGGCGCGTGCAGGAAGACGTCGGGCTCGAAGCGCCGGATGTCCATGCCGCGGTCGGCGGTCCATTGCGTCCACGCCGGCCCGCACACCCCGAAGCGGCAGTCAGGGGCGATCTCGCGGATGATCGCCGCGTGGTTCTTGATGATGCGCTCGTTCTGCCACGCGCGGAAGCGTCCCCAGGCGTGGTCGGGCAGCGCCTGGATCTCCCGGGGCGTCATCCCCAGCACCGCGTCGGCGGCGAGGCCGGCGAACTCCGCGAACGCCCGCCGGCAGCGCTCGCAGAAGCAGACGTTGAAGACCGGCGGCTCGTAGTTGAGGATCAGCCACCGGCGATCGAGGGCCAGCTTCGTCGCGTAGAACTCGCGCAGCCACGAGGCGTGGGGCTCGTGCATCTCCGCCTGCACCTGCGGGCAGACGGTCGCGCGCCGGCTCGGAGCGCCGGTCTCGTCGATCAGCTCCTGACCCTCGACCGCCGGGCCGCCGTAGCCGTACCAGGCCCAGGTCCACGCGAACCACCCCTTGCCGGCCAGTTCGTCGTCGATGGGCACCATCTCCGGCGACCAGTAGCTCAGCGCCAGCCCGCCGCGGATGCCCGCGTAATGCAGCCATTCGAGGATGCGCTCGCGTCCCGCCTCGGTCGGGTGGCGCAGGGCGCTGGAGTGCTGGGCGTAGAGGTCGAAGCCCGGCACCGGCTCGATGGCAGGGCCCAGGTCCTCGACCAGGCGCGCCGCGATTTCGTGCTCAGGGCCGACCTCGCCGGCGTTCTCGAGCGCCCAGCGCCAGGTGAACTGCGCCGGCGCGTCCGGGCCGGGCTCGACGTAGATGAAGTGGTAGCGCTCCCAGTTGGGTCCGTCGGGCTTCATGCCGCGCACCAGCGTCTCCCGCCGGATGGGTAGTCGCCAGCGCAGCAGTCGCTCGCCGTCGCGCATCGCGGGCTCGGGCGTGACCTCGACCGGCTCGGGCGGCAACGCGCGCCCGCACACGACCTCGCCCGCGAGCGTGATGCCCTCGGGCGCCTCGACGATCAGGTGCGGCTCGGTGATCTCGTCGGCGCGGCCCCACGCGAAGAAGCTGACCGGGTTCAGTTGCCCGGGCAGCAGGTGGAGTGTGCGGTCCGGGCGGCGCTGCGCGGGGTACCAGACGAGCTGCAGCGGCCAGCGGTCGTCGGGCGGCGGCACCAGCGCGGTGGTCTCCACGGTCTCCGCCTCGGCGGGGTCGATCTCCTCCAGGACGATGTCATCGAACCACGCGTAGCCGGTGCACTCCCACAGCTTGCACTGCAGCTCGCCCCACGTGGTCTCCGGGCGCGTGACGAAGGTCAGCTCGCGCTCGTGCCAGTCCTGGCTGCCGCGCATGAACCCGGTCATGTGCCAGTGGTCGGGCGCGGGCACGCCGTCCTCGTAGAGGATCACGTAGGCGCCCTTCGCGCCCTCGGTCACCTCACCCAGCATCACCCGCAAGCGCAGGCGGTAGGCCGCTCCGCCCTTCAGCTCGATGCGCGGGGCGGCCCAGGTGGCGCGCGCGGTCGCATCGGCGGGGATGTCGCAGCGGAGCGAGCCGCCGTTGTCCGGCGGCTCGGCGCGGTCCCACGCGCCCGAACACTCGCCGCGCTGGTTGAGGAAGCGCCAGCCCTCGGGCGCCTCGCCCGCGCCTGAGTCGAAGCGCGCCTCGAAGACCGGCTGCGCGCCGGCGATGCTGAGCGCCACCGCCAGGCAGATGATGGTTGCCATGGTGGTCCGGCACGATCCGCGCATGATCGCCCTCCTCGGCCCGCTGGTGGGCTATGAGCATTTCGCCGCGCCGCCCTCGGGTCCTGCGAAGCCGCCGCGATGCAGGGAACCGGGCCTGCGGCGAGCAATACTGGCGCACCATCCGCTGAGACGGACCACGCAGGGAGGCCGACCGATGGCACAGGCGAAGCGCGCGCTCTTCCTTGGCTACGATGCCCTGGTCCCGAACATGGTCGAGAAGTTCCTGGCCGAGGGCATCCTGCCCCATTTCCAGCGGCTGCTCGCGCGTGGCGTGTTCACGCGCGTGCGCCCCGTCATTCCGGCACAGACGCCCACCAACTGGACGACGCTCGCGACCGGCGCGACTCCCGGCACCCACGGCATCATCCAGTGGGGCTCGCGCGTGCCGGGCGAGGCACATACGGTCTCGCACCGCGAGGAGGCCTTCAACGCCGGGCACTGTCGCGCCGAGTACCTGTGGGAGACAGCCGCGCGCAACGGGATGCGCAGCGTGGTCTTCAACTACGCGGGCTATCCGCCCACCGAGCCGGAGATGGTCACGCACATCGACTGGCTGTTCCGCCCCGCGCAGTCATACTTCGACCTCGCGCCCCCGACCAACTACCACAACTGCCCGGAGCTGGACACCACCGACCCGATCGAGCTTGCCCCCGCCAAAGGCTGGGAGCACCTGCCCGCCTCCGGCGTCGAGCCGCTGGCGGCGACCCTCGAGGTGCACACCACCACCGAGGGCGTCGGGCCGACGCTGCATGCGCTCATCTTCGGCGACCAGGTCTACGATCACGTGCTCATCTCGCCCGACCGCGACGCGAGCTGCGCGGTCGCGACGCTACGCCCGGGCGAGTGGAGCGGCTGGGTCTACGCGGACTTCGTGACCGAGGACATGGGGACTGCCGAGGGCGCCTTCCGCTTCAAGCTGATCGAGCTGGCGCGCGACGCGTCGAGGGTGCAGATCTATCGCTCGGACGCCTTCCCGACCGACGGGCGCATCTGCTCGGACCCGGAGCTGGGCCGGCGGCTGATCGCGGAGCTGGGGCCCTACGTGCACGCCGGCGGGAGCTGCGACCTGCACCGCAGGGGCTGGATCGACTTCGCCACCGTCGATGAGGTCATGGCCGACGAGGCGCTGTGGTGGCCTCGCGCGGTGCAGATCGCGATGGACGAGACCGATGCCGGGCTGCTCTACCTGCACTGGCACCTGCTCGACGCCATGGGTCATCAGTTCGTGCAGTTCGTCGATCCGGTCGGCACTGCGTACGATCCCGAGCGCGCGGAGGCGGCGTGGGAGGTCATCCGCGGCTACTACCGCGCCGCCGACCGCCTGCTCGGCCGCTTCCTTGATCTGTTCGACGATGGCGAGACGGTCTTCGTGGTCGCCGCCGATCACGGCATGCCCGCCAACGTCAAGGCGGTCTCGCTGGTGAACGCCTTCCTGGCCGAGGGCTGGCTGGCGAGAACCGCCGACGGCAGGGGCATCGACTGGGCGCGCAGTCGGCTCTACTTCGCGCAGAACCACCTGTGGATCAACCTGCAGGGGCGCGACGAGGGCGGCATCGTTCCGCCGGAGGAGTACGACGACCTGCGCGCCCGCGTGATCGCGGTCATGCGCGCCCTCACCGACCCGGACACCGGCGAGCACGTGCTGCCCATCGTGCTGCCGCGCGAGGACGCACCGATGATCGGCCTGTGGGGCGACATCATCGGCGACGTGTGCTTCGTCTACGCCGGCGGGTACACATGGTCCGGGCCGGAGGTGCTGCGCATGGGCGAGGAGCGCGTGGTCTTCGAGCGCACCGGCGGCAACCACGGGCCGATGATCCCCACGTGGGAGACCGAGGTCACCTCGGTCATGGGCGCGATGGTGCTGGGCGGCGCGGGCATCCGGGCGCAGGAGCCGGCCCCGCGTCTCGAGCAGTTCCGCATCTGCACCACGGACGTGGCTCCGACGCTGGCGCATCTGCTGGGTCTCGACCCGCCCGCGCAGAACGAGGGCCAGGTGCTGCACGAGTTCCTCGAGGGGGAGCACTTCCAGCGCCCCGAGCGCAGCGTGACACCGACCGCGCGCGCCACCGTGCGCCGGCCGACGGTCAAGCCGGGTCGCGTCCAGCTTCAGGGCGACGTGACGGACGAGAGGTGAGGCGCATGCCGACGCTGCATATGCTCGGGACCGGCACGCCCAGCCCGGTGCGCGAGCGCTGGGGGACGGCGTTCGCGATCGAGTTCCCCGATGAAGTCGTGATGATAGACTGCGGGCCGGCGGCGACCTGGAAGCTCACCCAGGCCGGCCTGCGCCCGATCGATGTGGGCTGGCTGCTGGTCACGCACCTGCACTCGGATCACTTCGTGGACTACCCGTGCCTGGTGCTCACGCGCTGGGACCACTGCGTCGGGGGAGAAATGCCGCTGGTGGTCATGGGGCCGGCGCCGATCCGCGAGGTGACCGGCAAGCTCTTCGGCCCGGAGGGCGCCTTCATCGATGACCTGCGCGCGCGCTGCGAGCACATCGCCAGCAAGCGCGTGCACCTGAGCCGCGGGGGGACGCTGCCCCGGCCCGGGCTGGAGGTCCGGGCGCAGGACGTCAGCCCGGGGGCGGTCATCGAAGGCGAGGGCTGGAGCGCGCGCTGCGCCGAAGTCGATCACATGCAGCCGTACATGACCACGCTGGCGTGGCGCATCGAGTGGCCGGGCGGCAGCGTGGTGTTCTCGAGCGACACGCGCCCGTGCGACGCGCTGGTGGAGCTGGCCGAGGGCGCGGACCTGCTGGTGGCCAACTGCCCGCTGCGCCAGGGCGATCTGCACGAGGACCTCGCGACCTGTATCTTCGGCACGCTCGACGCGGCACAGGTCGCGCGCGACGCCGCGGTGGAGCGCATGATCCTGACGCACTTGACGGGGAACATCGTGCGCGAGTGCGACGAGGCGCTGGCGGAGATCGCCGCGGTCTTCCCGGGCGAGGTGCTCATCGCCGAGGAACTCATGCGGGTGGAGCTGTGAGGAGGCGCAGTGCCATGCACCGGACAACACGCATCGCCGCGATCGCGGCCCTGGTGGCTGTCGCGTCGGCTGCGCACGGCCTGGGGCCGTTCGAGCCCGACCCGGCCTTCGACCCGGGCACGGCCGATCTGCCCGCGCTCATCGACCCGGACACGGAGGTGCTGGTCGATGACGCGGCCTTCGCGTTGCAGGAGGGCTGGCGTCCCGTCACCAGCGAGTGGCTGATGACCGGCTGCACCGGCGGCACCGCCTTGCTCATGAGCGGGCCCGGGGAATCGGCGGCCGAGGTGACCGTGCCCGCCGACGGCCGCTACCGTCTGTGGGTGCGCAGCCACGGCGCCAGCGACCGCAGCTTCCGCGTGTGGGTCGGAGAGGAGCAGTCGGAGACGCGCTTCGGCGACCGGGCCATGTGCTGGACGCAGGGCGGGGAGTTCGACCTCGCGCGGGGGCCACTGACCGTGCGCATCGGCGGGGCGGAGCGCAACCCCTACTTCGACTGCCTGCTGCTGACCGGCGACCTCGAGCTTGATCCCGCAACGCTGCACGAGCCGCTGGCCTTCGGCGGCGATGAGCGCTGGCAGACCGACGGCGCCGCCGTCACCTTCAGCGCCGGCTACAGCGCCGGCCGGCTCGTGCGCCGGCAGTGGGACTTCGGCGACGGCGCCAC
Organism: Candidatus Zipacnadia bacterium; assembly: GCA_029820295.1. GTDB lineage: Bacteria > Armatimonadota > Zipacnadia > Zipacnadales > UBA5352 > JALGVA01. The sequence continues at coordinate 4,789 of JALGVA010000073.1, read as the reverse complement.
CGCCGAGGGCGAGCGCGTTGCGCACACCTACGAAGCGCCCGGCGACTATCGCTTTACGCTCACCGTGACCGACCGCCGGGGCGTCACGCACTCCCGCAGCGAGACCGTGCACATCATCCCCAAGACCTGGCGCACTGTGGCCCAGGTGCCGATCCGGCGCGCCTACGCGCCGCGCTTCGGCGACCTCAACGGTGACGGGCAGGTGGACTTCCTGCAGGGCAGCCCCTACCGCTGGGTTGACGCCTATCTGCAGGACGGGACGCTGCTGTGGTCGTACGAGTCGCCGCCGGAGTTCCCCACGCCGGTGCAGCGCCGCGAGCATCCGATGGTCATCTGGGACTTCGACGGCGACAGGGCGGCTGAGGTCGCTATGTGGCGGCTGGTTGACGGGGTCGAGTGCCTGTGCCTGTGCGACGCCATGACCGGCGAGGTGCGGCGCCTGGTCCCGTGGCCCATCGAGGACAGCTACATCAACGGCCGGCTGGCCGTGGGCAACCTGACCGGTGACCCGAACCGCGCCACCATCCTCATGCTCAGCGGCCAGTGGACCGTCGGACTGCTCCAGGAGGCCGACGCGTATGACGCGGATCTGAACCACCTGTGGTCATACGCGCGCGATGGCGGCGACACGCTGGGCCACTTCATCTACTCCGCCGACGTGCAGGGCGACGCGCGCGAGGAGGTCTTCGTCTCGCCGGCCATGATCCGCCCCGACGGCTCAATCGGCTGGTTCCGAGAGGACCTGACCAACAGCCACGCCGACAGCATCCGCATCGCCGACATCAACGAGGATGGGCGCGTCGAGGTGGTCTACGCCTACTCCGGCGAGGGCGTGTTCGTGCTCGACGCCGCCACCGGCGAGACCCTCTGGCACCACCCAACCAACCACGCTCAGCAGCTTGAGATCGGCGACGTGCGCCCTGACGTGCCCGGCACCGAGGTCATCATCGGCGACCGCTTCTACCTGCCGGCGCTGCGCGCGCGCCTGCTCATCTACGACTGCCACGGCACGCTGCTCACCGCCTGGCCCGAGACCGCCATCACCGGCAACGCCAACCTGGGCGTGCTGCAGTGGGACGGGGAGCCGGGCATGGAGATCGCGTGGTCGAACCTGGTGCTGGACGGACGCGGCAACGTGCTGGCGGCGCTGCCCGGCGTCCTGCACCACGCCTTTGACTTCGCCGGCGACGGCCGCGAGGAGTTCGTGTGCAACACGCGCGACGCCGACGGCAACTTCCACCTGATGGCCTGGGGCGCCCCCGGCGAGGGCGATCTGCCCCGTCGCACCGACTACGAGTCCCTGCGCAAGATCGCCAACCACACGCACTACTGAACGCTACCCCGACCACTCGCCGTGCCAGATGGGGTAGCGGCGCGGGTCGATGGCGATGGAGTTGCGCTGCCCCTCCAGCCAGGCCTCGTAGGCCGCGTCATCGCGGTGGAAGTACGAGTCCTCCCCACCCTCGATCATGCCCGCCTCGCGCATGTCGTGGTGCAGCTTGACCAGGTTGTCGCCGAACATCTCCAGCCGCGCGCGCTGTGCGTCGGTCTCGGCCCGCGCGAGCGCATCGAGGTAGAGCCGCTCCATCTCTTCGAAGATCGGCCGGTGCACCGCGTCGATCAGTTCGTAGTTCATCTCGTACTGATACCCGCGGTACTCGATGGTCTCAGCTTCCTTCCAGCGCGTCAGGGCCTGCTCGACCAGCGCGTAGAGGTCGCGCATCGACTCCCAGCCCGGCCCGTAGGCGCGCTGCATCCACTCGTCGAGCGTGGCGTCCACGTCGAGGTCCGCGTCCCACATCTGCCGCGCGAACACGTAGTTGATGGGCGCGCCGTAACCCCACGCCGCGATGCCCACCATGCTCGCGCCGCGATAGCCGGCCTCGTGGGCGATGGGCAGCTCCATCTTCAGGATCGCACGCGGCGGCGGGATGATGGCGCCGTTGAAGGAGCGCATCCACACGGTGTAGCTGCCGTAGACCATGTTGGGCGTGAAGCGCCGCCAGCCCTCGACCACGTCGCGGAACTCGGCGGCGTAGGTTGGCTTGGCGAGGCCCCAGCCGTAGTAGCGCAGGCCGTAGAACACCAGCCAGACGTTGGGGTGCATCCGGATGGTCTCGGCGGGCGGGTACATGTAGTTGTAGTAGACGTAACCGGGAAGCTGGCGGTCGGGGTAGCGCGCGCAGACGATGTTCGCGATGTCGTTGTAGAATTTGAGGATGAGGCGGGAGTATGACGGCCAGCCGTGCGGGTCATCGTCGATGTAGGGCGCGCAGTCCTCGCAGGTGCAGAACGCGCCGCCATCGCTGGGCGAGATCGAGGCGGAGATGCGCCGCGGGTTCTCCTCCAGGCGGGCCATGACGCCCTGCGCGAAGGCCTGGATCATCTCCGGGTTGGTGGTGCAGTACTTGACCGCAGAGTGTCGCGCGGGCACCCAGCGCTCGGTCATGTTGGCCGGAATGGCGCGCCACTCGGGGTGCTCGGCGAGCGTCTCCTCGGTGATGTAGTCATTCCACGAGTGCCCCCAGCTCAGCGCCCAGCCGTCGAACTGCTTGCACGGGAGCTTCTGGGTGTCGAACCAGCGCCGCACCAGCTCGCGGTCCTCAAACCACTCGGGCAGCTCCTCGCGCACGTCCTGGAGCACGCGGATCTCGAAGTCCGGGGCCTGCTCGATGTCGAGGTCGGGCACCGCCAGCGTCGCGTGCGCGGGGATGTCCTCGCCCACCTCGCCGGGCATCAGCCAGCGCGCGCCGACGACGCGCTCGAGGAATTCGCAGGCGCCGTAGAGGGTGCCGCGGCTGGTCCAGCCGATCCATTCGGGCCGGTCGTCGGGGAACTCCCGGCCGCAGATGTAGAGGCTGCCATCGACCGTGCGCAGGCGGAAGCCGTCGCGCGGCAGCCCCTCGGCGGACACCCCGGCGGCGTGCGCGGCCTCGTTATCGCCCAGGCAGATCATGGGCGCGACCGGGACATCGACGATGGGCAGCCCGGCGCCGGTGGAGGCCAGCACCACGCGCTGGATCTCGCGGGCGGCGAGCTGCACCGAGGGTGGCGCGTCCGGCGCATGGTAGATCGCCCAGTCACTGTGCCCGTCGTCGGCCAGGGGCTGGGCGAGCGCGGCCGTGGGCAGAGCGATCAGGGCGAACGCGGCGAGCGTGCGCCTCATGGCGGTGCACCTCCGCGTTATCACTGCCGTTGTCGTGGCCCCCTCCGGAACGGAGGGGGCAGACGACCGCGAAGCGGTCGGCGGGGGAGGCCCGCAGGTCGAGGCCCCACGTGCCTCCCCCTGAGTTCGCTGACGCGAACTCCTTCCCCCTCCGTCCCGAAGGGGGCAACGGGCCAGCGACAACGGCGGGCGCTCCCCTACTGCCCCTCAATCTCCCCCAGCGCCTCCAGGACGCGCACGGTCTGCTCCGCTATGATCCAGCGGTGCAGCGCGTAGTCGGCGTGCGACCAGCCGTTGGGGAGCTTGAGCGTGCCACCCAGGATGCGCGTGCCGTCGTCGCGCGTCTCGCGCACCGTCCACTGCGCGGTGTTGCGCACGCGCGGCGAGTACTGGATCGAGGCGATCAG
>JALGVA010000073.1:0-1186 GCA_029820295.1 Candidatus Zipacnadia bacterium | reverse complement strand
TGCGCGGCGGCGTCGTCGGATGCGAGCGCGCGGGCGATGGCCTCGCGCAGCGTGTGCACGTAGCGGTAGTCGTCGATGCCCTCGCGCGCGCCGATCCAGCCGGTCGAGGGCCCGCCGGGCTCGTCGCCCAGTGGCGGGTAGACGTGCATCCAGGTGCCGGTGGCGTGGTCATTGTCGTTGTAGGGGCTGCCGCCCCAGGCCATGTAGGCCCAGTTGTAGCAGCCGTTGATGTTGGCGGCGATCTGGAACCAGCCGGTCACGTAGCGATCGACCTCGGGCCGGTAGGACTCAACGTCGCAGTTGTAGAGGGTGATGATGTGCCCATCGGCCTGCGCCGCCGTGACCACGTCGGGCTCGGCGATGCCGCCGTTGTAGTTCCACACGTCGGACACCGGCCCGGCCTCGTTGTGGAAGTAGGCGTCGCCGGGGCCGTCCTGCTCGGTGCGCATCCCCGGGATCTGCTTGAGGAGCGTCAGGCAGCGCACATTGCGCGCGCGAGCCACGTCGTCGCGCCAGCCCGGCTCATCGACCGGCTGCACGATCACCTCCGGCCAGCCGCGGCGCTCGTGCTCGGCCTGCATGGCGCGCCAGAATGTTTTGTAGGCCTCGCCCCACTCCTCGCTGTCGAAGGCGAAGTCCCCGGCCATGCCCGCCGCGGCCTGGCCGCTGTCGGAGAGCTGGATGACCGGCATGGGGAAGCCCAGCGCCACATAATCGTCCATGAAGGCCGCGTACTGCGTGCCATCGAGCGACAGCTCGCACCTGCCATCCTCGGCCCACGCGATGCTCTCGGCCGGGACGCCGAAGCACAGGCCCACCGAGGTCATGCCGTGGGCGCGCTGGTCGGCGAGGTCGCCGCGCATCTCGAGCAGGCGGGCCTCGTCCTCAGTCGCCAGCTTCGGGCCCTGGTAATACTCGCCCCAGAACATGTCGGTGGGTTCGAGCAACGCATAGGGCAGCACGCGCAGGCGCAGGGGCAGCGTCACCGGCTCGCGCCCCCCGACCGCGATGGTCACCGTGCCCTCGTGCAGGCCCGGCGGGGCGTCATCGGCGATGCGCAGGTCGAGCACCCAGCGCCTGGTGGTCTGCGCGGCCACGTCCACCGCCTCGCGCCGCTCGCACAGCACCGGCATGTCCACGATGTAGCGATCCGACGAGTAGGTCTCGCGCTTGTTCAGGCAGCGGA
>JALGVA010000072.1:21456-44582 GCA_029820295.1 Candidatus Zipacnadia bacterium | reverse complement strand
TGGATCACCTCGAGGCCCGCCGCGCGCATCGGCTCGCCGGCCTCGGGCTCGTGCTTGATGAAGGGCGCGGCCATGGCGAGCACCCGTCCGGTCATTCGTGGACCCCCTCGCCGACGTTCTCGTGGCCTCGGATGGTCTGCAGCGCGGCGCGGCTGCCGCGGATGAACAGCGACACCTCGGACGCGAAGCACATGAAACGGCAGCCTGCGTCGAGGTACTTCAAAGCCATCTCGACATCGAAGGCGTGCATGCCCGGCGCGACGCTCGCGGCCTGCGCCGAGGCGAAGATGTCCTCGATCGCCTGCACCACGTCCGGGTGGTCGAGCCGGCCGGGCAGGCCCATGCTCAGCGACAGGTCGTTGGGGCCGATGAACACCGCATCGATGCCCGGCACCGCGAGGATCGCGTCGCGATTCGCCAGCCCCAGCGCGGTCTCGATCTGCACCGCTACGAGCGTATCCTCGTTGCGCTCGCGGGTGAACTCGGCGGCGGGCCGGGCGGCGTAGTCATCGTGGGCGATGTTGGTCCCGAGACCTCGCCTGCCCACGGGTGGGAACTTGACCTGCTCGACGATCGCCTGCGCCTGCTCGGGCGTCTCGACGTGCGGGAAGATGAGGCCGTCGCAGCCGAGGTCGAGGTAACGCGCGGGCCACTGTCCCCGGAAGCCCGGCGCGCGCACGTAGGCCTGCAGGCCGATGTCGCGTGCGCCGCGCATGAGCCAGGCGACGGTGTCGAGGCTTGGCCAGTGGTGCTCGGTGTCGAAGATCACGAAGTCGTAGCCCGCCTCACGTACGATGCGGCAGGTGCCGGGCGAGAGCATCTCGCCGAGCATTGTGCCCACCACCGCCTCACCGCGTGCCAGCGCGGCCTTCACCGGATTGCCTGCCATGACCGACCTCCCTCGCAACTGCGTGCGTGCACGCTCTGATTCGCCGCGCTGTGCGCAGTCCCTTCGTACGACGGTGTACAGAGCCGGCGCCTGTCTGGCCCCGTCGGCGAGACGTCCTCGCGCCTGGCGCAGGTCACAGCCTGTTCGCCGGTGAATCGCAGGAATTGCGGACAGCCGATGGACGTTAAGTCCACCGATGCCATCTGATGACGCCGTACCGACGACCATGAGCGAGCACGAGCCCGGCAACCTGCCGCCCCAGCGCCCCCGTCTGCCGGTGAAGCTGATCGTGGCGCAGGCGGCGCTGGTCGCGGCGCTGGCCGTCTGGCTGCTCGCGGCGCGGCACGGCATCGGCTGGGGCGATGAGTGGTCGTGGCCGGTCTTCGGCGCGGTCTATCCAGTCAGCTTCCTGGTCGCGCCGCTGGCGACGCTGCTGGGCTTCGGCGGGCTGACCGAGTACCTGTGGCGGTCGCTGCGCCGGGAGAAGATCGCCAGCCACCGGCGTGGCCTCGCGTGGTCGGTAGCCGTTACCCTGTGCGCGGGCGCGTGGTGCCTGCAGGCGGCGCTGTGGAGCGTGACCCCGGGGAGCGTCTCGCAGCTCGCGGCCATCCAGCTCAGTGACGTCTCGACCGGCTATCTCAGCGAGGCGTGGCGCATCGACGACCTCGGCGACTACCTGCGCGAGTACGCCCGCGACATGCCGCGCAAGCCCGAGCATGTCGCCACGCACCCGCCCGGCGCGGTGCTGTTCTTCTACGCGGTGCGCGGCCTCGCCGAGGCCGTGCCCGCACTCGAGCGCGCGGCGCTCATCGCCGGGAGCACGGCGGTGGGCCTGAGCATCCCCGAGCTGGCGGTCGAGGTCTCGCGTTTCCCGACCGTCCAGTGGCAGGGCGACCGCGGGCTGGCGACCGCGATGCTGGCGTCGTGGATCCTCGGGGCGGCCGGGGCGCTGATGCCGCTGGTGATCTTCGCGGCGCTGCGCGGGCAGCTCGGCGATGAGCGCGCGCTGGCGGGCGCGGCGCTGCTGGCGCTGATGCCGAGCATGCTCCTCTTCTTCCCGGTGCTCGATCAGCTCGTGGCGCTGCTGAGCGCCCTGATGCTGGCGGCGCTGGCGGCCACACAGCGGCACCAGGCGTGGTCGGGGGGCGCGGGCCTGATCTGCGCGGCGGCGCTGTTCGTGTCGCTGGGGGCGCTGGCGCTGGTGGCGCTGGGCGGAGTGTTCCTCCTGCTGCGCGCGGCGCGGCAGGTGGGGCAGTCCGCGGACGCCTCGTGGAGCGAGAGCTACTCGGTGTTCGCGCCGGCCCTGATCTTCGGCGCGGGGCTGCTGGCGGGTCTGGGCGCGTGGTACCTGATCGGCGTGGACGCGGCCGGAGTGTTCAGCGAGGGCCTGGGCGCGCATTCGAGCCTGACCGGCCGCGCGTCATTCCGCAGCTATCACATCTGGGTGTGGCTGAACCTCGTCGAGTTCGCGGTCTTCCTGGGGCTGCCGCTGGCGGCGCTGGTGGTGACGTCGGCGCCGCGCATGCTGCACGCGCTGCGCGCGACCTCCAGCCAGGCGCTGCCGGCCTACCTGGGCGCCTCGGCGCTGATCGTGCTGTTGCTGCTGGACCTGTCGGGGACGGTGAAGGCCGAGACCGGGCGCATCTGGCTCTTCTTCGGGCCATGGCTGGCCGCGGCCGCCGCGCCGCAGGCCCTCGACGAGGACGCGCGCGACCTGCGCCTGCTGATCATCGCCTGCGCGCTCACGGCGCTGCAACTGCTGCTGATGGCCTGGACCATGCAGCCGATCATGCGGCCCTACTGACGGCGCGCGCGCGAACGGCGGGCCGGTCAGGCGACTGAGCCCTCCGGCGAGCCGCAGGGCTCACCGCTCGGCCTACGCCTGCTGACGCTCGCCCGTCGGGCGTGGGCGCTCGCGGCGGCCCCCCCACACGGCAACGGCACGGCCCCCCGGGCAGGGACCGGCCGCTGCCCCCCCGCCGGTCGCGACCTTGCGCGCCGTCCGCCGTTACCGTTCGTCCTCATGCCCGCAGCCGAGCCCGCTCCGGCCTGTGCCGTGCGCCGGGCCCGCCGCCTACTCCGCCGGCAGCCACGCGTGGTTCGGGTCGAAGCGCACCCGGTCGATCGCCGCCACGATGCGGCCCGCGCTTGCGCCCGCGCCCACGGCCAGCATCGCCGCCTCGCGCCGGGAAGACGCGGCGTCACTCCGGCTCATCCTCCCCGGTGGCCTGGTTGACCAACACTCGCAGGCGCACGCGGTCGGAGACCGCTTCCCCGGCGAGGATGTCGTCCTCGGTGAGCGTGGCCATCAGGATCTGCTTGGCGCCCTTGCGCTCGAAGTCGTAGATGAGATAGATGGTGCCATCCTCGGCTTGCGTGCCGTCCGGGTAGGAGACACCGCTACGCTCGTCCAGCAGAAACCCGCCCTGCCAGGTGCGCCCCTCGTCGTCGGAGAGGTAGGCGGTCAGATGCGAGCGCGTGCGCCCGTCCGGCGGCGTGTGCTTGACCAGGATGAGTCGGCCTGAGGCCAGGCGGCGCAGGTAGAAGCGCGCGGTCGGCACGTGCGGTATCCACGACGGCCGTCCCGGCGACCAGGTGCGCCCGCCATCGGTGGAGACGCTCTCGCCGATGCCGTAGGTGGTACGCGCCAGCAGCCACAGGCTGCCATCGGCGCGCTCGATGACCTGATGCTCGTCGCAGCGGCGCCCGGGGATGTCCACGCTACCGCGGCAGTGCCAGGTCGCGCCCTCGTCACTCGAGACCACGACGTTCGAGCCGCCGCCGTCGGTGGCGTCGCGGATGTACTCATCCTCCACGTTCGGCTCATTCGACCACACGGACGCGGGGAGCAGCCACTCCTCGGTGGACAGCACCACCGGCTTGTTCATCATGACGCCGTCGCACAGGCGCCGCGGCTCGGACCACCGCGGCGCCGCGTCGTCCGGGTTCTCGGTGACGATGGCCCAGACGCCGCCGCGCCCGTCCCATGCTCGCCAGGCCTGCGCCCAGAACAGCCACAGCCGGCCGCGCGGATCCATCCACAGGCACGGGTCGAAGGCGCGCACCGGGTCGGGCGGATTGATCACCAGCGTCAGCCCCGACCACGACGCGCCGTCATCCACGCTGGTGCTGAGCATCACGTAGTTCCACGGGCCCTCGGTGGGCCCGCCGCCGTACCAGGTCGCCCACAGGCGACCGCTCGGCGCGCGCTCGATGCCCGGAATGCCTTGGAAGGAGCGCCTATCCGGGCCGTACTCCGGGCCGGGGTCCATGATGACCGGGGGCGGGATCAGGGCCGGATCATGCGCGTGGGTCTGCTGCTGCATCTCGTCGCCTCCCTGTGCGAGAGCCGTCGGCCCGGCGTTCAGCACGAGGGTCAGCATCAGCGCGGCCATCATGCGCGCCGGGGTATCCATGGGCCGTGCCTTCCACGTGGCGAGGCGTGGCTCCTGCAGACTCGCGGAGGGGACGAGAGGGGCGCGACGAAGCACGACACACGGAGGGAGCGAGCATTCTGTGGCGCAGGAGGCGACGGACGCATGAGGATCGGCGTGGGACGCAGTGAGCTGACGCCACGGGTCGGCGTGGAGCTGGCCGGCTTCGGCGCGTACATCAACCGGCACAGCACCGGCGTGCTCGAGCCGCTGTGGGCGCGCGCGATGGCCTTCGACCTCGATGGCGAGCCGGTGGTCATCGTCAGCAACGACCTCGTGGTCATCTACCGCGACACCACCGAGCGGGTGTGCGCGCTGGTGCAGGAGGCCACCGGCGTGGCCCCCGAGCGGGTGATGGTGCACTGCACACACACGCACAGCGGCCCCGGGACCGGCGGTCTGATCGGCTGGGGCGAGCCCGATCAACCGTGGCTCGAGCTGCTGCCCGGGCGCATCGCCGCCGCGGCCATCGCGGCCGTCCGCGACCTGCGCCCGGCGACCCTGAGCCACGCGCGTGTGCCCTGCGAGGGCATCGGCTACAATCGCGAGTACGACACGCGCCCACCGCTCGAGGAGGCTCTGCGCGACGACTGGCGCCCCGCCCACCCGGAGCTGACCGACACCGGCGCGCACGTGGTGGTGGCGCGCGACGAGGATGGGCGTATCTTCGGCTTCGCCAGCTCCTTCGGCTGCCACCCGGTGGTGTGCTGCGCGCAGTCGCGGCAGATCCACGGCGACTTCCCGGGCGTGGCCACCAACATGATCGAGGGCGAGCAGCCCGGCTCGACCGGCCTCTTCCTCCAGGGCGCGCAGGGGGACGTGAACACCTGCGTGGTGCACGAGCCCGAGGAGGAGTCGCTGCGCGCGCTGCCCATCATCGCCGGGCGCTACGCGCGCTGCGTGCGTTCAGGGATCGAGGCCGCACGGCCACTCGAGGTGAGCCGCATCGAGGCGGTGCGGCGGGAGATGGACTTCAGCCGGCGCGAGCTGAGCCGCGAGGACTTCGTCCGCCTGCTCGCCGAGCAGGAGGCCATCATCCACGCGCCGGACGCGACCGACGCCGATCAGGCGGTGCGGTTGGCGACCGTGAAGGCGGTGGCCTACCGGCGCTTCCTGGCGGCGCTCGACGAGGGCCGGCCGCTGACCCGGCCGACGTTCATGCAGGGCGTGCGCATCGGCCCGCTGGGCATCTACGGTGCGCCCTTCGAGATCTTCCAGGCCGTCAAGAACGATGTGCTCGCGCAGGCCCGAGCACCCGTCCCGGTGGTGCTGAGCGTGACCAACGACTCGGTGAGCTACGCGCCCGACCGGACCGCCGCCGCGCGTGGCGGCTATGCCGCCGACCAGGTCCCGCTGATGCAGGGCACGTTGCCGCTGGCGAACATCCACGACGAGCTGGTGACGGCATTGCTGGAGCTGGACCGCGAGTTGTTCCCGGCGGCCTGAGCGCAGACGAGACAGGAGTGTGGCACTGTGCACGGGAGCAGGAGATGGGTGTTCGCGCTGATGGCACCGGCCCTGCTGGCGACGGGCGCCGGAGCGTCTGCGCTGCAGGTGGTTGTTCCGCCCGACTGCCCGGAGGAGCGCCTCGTGGTCGCGGATGACCTGCGCGCGATCCTCGAGCGCATGACCGGCGAGCCCGTCCCCGTGGTGCCGGCGGCAAGCGCACCCGATGGCCCGTGCGTGCTGCTGGGCGACGAGTTCGCCCCGGCGGATGTGCGCGAGTCGCTGACGGCCGAGCGCGTCGGCTACGACGGCTACGTGATACGCTCGCTCGACGACGACGCCCTGCTGCTGTGCGGGCGCAACGAGGCCGGGCACGGGAACGCCGTCTACGGCTGGCTGCGGAAGCTGGGCTGCCGGTGGTTCATGCCCGGCCCGCACGGCGAGGTCATCCCCGAGCGCGAGGTGACGCTCGGCGGGTGGGGTGCGGTCGAGAAGCCCGCCTGGGTGCACCGGCAGTTGTGGTACTCGGGCATGCGGCACGTGCGGCAGCAGTCTCCGGACGAGTTCGACGCGCTGATGGTCGAGCTGGCGCAGTGGCAGCGACGCAACCGCATGGGCCAGGGCGTGCCGGTGCGCTTCGGGCACAGTTTCCTGCACGTGGTACCGCCCGACGAGTACTTCGAGACCCACCCGGAGTACTTCGCCGAGCGCGATGGCCGGCGCGTGAGCGACGGTCAGCTCTGCACCACCAACGAGGAGGTCATCGGCATCTTCGCGGATGCCGCGATGGCCGCGTTCGACGCAAACCCCGACCTGCAGTCGTTCTCGCTGTCGCCCAATGACGGCGCCGGCTGGTGTCACTGCGCCAACTGCGAGGCGCTCGACCCGCCGGAGGCCCGCGGCACCGAGCGGGGCAAGGCCGACCGCGTGGTGACCTTTGTGAATGCGGTGGCGCGGCGCGTCAGGGAGCGCTACCCCGACCGCTGGCTGGCGTTCTACGCCTACGCGGGCTGCGTGGCGCCGCCGACCTACGCCGACCCCGACGACAACGTGCTGGTAGTGGTCGCGCACTACGCGCTCGACCACCTGCGCGCGATCAATGATCCGCAGTCGTCCTGGAACGCGACCTTCAGGGGCTACGTGGACGGCTGGGGCGCGGTCAGCGAGCAGATGTTCCTGCGCGAGTACTACTGCCGCTACTGGGCGGCGTGGCCCATGTGGCCGGCGGTCGCCGCCGACATCCCCTACCTGTCGGCGCACAACTTCAACGGCTTCAACGCCGAGCTGGAGTACCGCGCCGAGGGCGCGGAGATCGGTTGGTACCTGCTCGGGCAGCTCTGCTGGGACCCGGCGCAGGACTCGAAGGCGCTGCTCGCGGAGTACTTCGAGGGCCTCTACGGCCCGGCGGCGGCGGATATGCGGGCGTACTTCGAGGTCCTGCGCGAGGCGGCGGCCGACCCGCAGCTCCGGGCGCGCGGCGGCCTCGACGAGATCCCTGATCTCTTCCCGCCCGAGCGCATCGCGCGGGCGCGCGAGCGGCTGGCGATCGCGCTCGCGAAGGCGGCCACCGAGGCCCAGCGCTTCCAGGTGCAGCGCTCCATCGACGCGATGGAGATGATGCGCACCTTCTACGAACTGCGGGCGCTGGTGAGGGGCATCGACGGCACGCCCGATGAGCCCACGCGCGTCGCGCTGGCGGCGGCGCACGAGGACGCGTTGGCGGTGCTCGAGCGCATCCGCGGCTACGATCCCGCGCGCTACTGGAGCACGCAGCGGGAGACAGGCGGGATGCGCCCGCTGCTCGCGGAGGCAGCGTTTCTGCTCGGGCAGATCGAACTCGACCCGTGGGACGGGCAGTTCCGCTCCGACAGCTTCGGACAAAAGGTGCTCAGCCTGGCGCGCATGGTGGTGAGCGATGGGCTGCGCTGGTCGGACAGCGTGGATGATGGGTACATCTACGGGAATGCGTGCATGGCGGCGTGGTACGTGCGTACGGATGCCCCCATCGCCGCCTGCTCGGTCAAGGCGCTGACCTACGACAGTGACGAGCCCGCCGGCTGGCTCGAGTGGCGGGTGTCGCTCGATCGCGGCGCCACCTGGCAGACGATCGAGCGCACCGACCGCAACACCTGGGTGCGCATCACCGTGGACCTGACCGAGCTGGTCGCCGGCCGCGAGGACTTCATGCTGGCGGCGTTCTTCGCGCCCGGCGCGAACACGCGCGCACGCCTGTCGGACATCACCATCGTGGTCGAGTAGCCACCGACGCGGCAGTCCGCACAGGACTCGGCCGCGCGCGGGGCGAAGTACGCGACGTCGCGCCGTGCGAGGATGGCTGCCCCCGAGGTGTACAGCATGACCGTATCCCCATGGCCGAGGCGCCTGCTGCTCGCCGGCCTCGCCGCCCTTGCCACCGTTCCCGCCTGCGCGCAGGATGCCTTCGAGCAGTGGGAGGCACAGCTTCCCCCCGACTACGGTCTGACCACGCGCGATTGGGTGCGCGCGGTCGCGCTGCAGGCGCGCGCGACCCTCGAAGCAGGCCAGCCGGTCTCCGACCGCACGCTGCGCCTGTACGGCCGGCCCTTCCCCGGACTGACGTGGGTTGAGGACGCCGATGGCGGGCACGTGGCCCTTGACCCCGACTGCGACCCCGCGCAGGTGCACGTGACGCCGGGCGGATTTGCCCGGACCCTCAACACGCTGCTCGGCCCCCTCATCGCCGACCCGGAGTACGATGCGGCGATCCTGGGCGTGGACCGCGATGAGCTGCGGCGTCTCGCGCGCGCCATCGTCGCGCTGCATGTGCGGCAGCCGCACCAGGACTGGGACTTCGCGGGCGGCATCGCGGGCTTCGGGCGCGGGCCGGGGCTCTACTACTTCGCCAGCCAGTACCTGACGCTGCGGCTGCTGGGCGAGGAGCTGACTCCGGAACAGCGGGCGTACTACGAGCAGCCGCTGCTCGAGGGCGTCATGGGCCATCAGATGGCGCCGCGGCCGACTGAGTCGGTGGTGGTCAGCCGTTGGGGGCGGGCGGGGAACACGCGCATGGAAGAGAACATGTGGGGCCTGGACAACCGCATCCCGCGCACGATCTACGTCACGGCGGCAGGCGCGGAGGGCTGGGAGGAGGCGCGGGCGCAACTCAACCGCGATCTGGTCAACGCCTGCTCGACCTGGCACCTGCAGGAGTGCACCGAGGTCATCGAGGGCCGGCCCGTCAACGAGTGGGCCGAGGGCAGCGCGTGGTGGGCCGACTTCTCCGTCGCCAATCACACGCACCCCGACGTGATGTACTCGCAGAACGCCATCAACACCGCCTGCCTGGGCGCGGCGTACTTCCTCGACGGCGAAGGCGCGCTCCCGGAGACCTTCATGTACAACTTCGACTGGATCGCGCGCCGCTTCCTGATGCCGCTCACCCTCTGGCGCGGGCGCATCTACTCACCGAACGAGAAGGAGCGCACGCGCTACGGGGAGGCCGCGACCTACTTCCAGGCCATCCGGCTGGCCACGTACCTGAAGCTGCGCCACCGCGACGCACGCGCGGCACGCCTCGAACGCGATTGTCTGGCCTTCGGCGAGTGGTCGGGGACCATCCAGCCGGCGAACTCCTACCTCGCGAACCTGCTCTCGGGTGTGCAGGTCGAGCCGGGCCGGGACGAGGACCTGCAACAGTGGCTCTCGGGCAACTCGCTGCTGTGGGCACACTCGACCTTCACCGGCATCGCCATCAACCGCACGCCGCGGCGGCTCGCGGTCATGGGCGCCGAAAACGGGGTCAGCGACTGGGCGGTGATCCCGCGCGAGGGCGACTGGCTCTTCAGCGCGTGGGGGCGGCTCGGGCAGGGCGCCTTCACCCGCCGGCGCACCGCGTTCTTCGGCGGCGGCTTCGCGGGCCTGGGCGTCAAGGCCGACGGCAGCCGCCACGCGCTGGTGGCGCTGCCCGATGATGCCACGGTGGTGGTGATGTCGCGCGCGGGCGAGGGCGCCGAGGGCCCCGGCGCGCAGGTGCAGGCTGCGCTCGAGCTGCTCAGCTCCGACCTGAACGCTCGCACCCACACCCTGCACTCGACCGCAGGCGAGCGCGTGCTCTCCGCGGAGGCCGACGCGGACGCTGAGACGCCGACGCCGCTGGCCGGGCCGTGGCTGAACGTGGACGACCGCATCGGCTACGTCGTGCTGCAGCCGACACAGGCCAGCTTCGCACACGGCCTGCACGGGAACGAGGCGAACGGGGAGTACCGCATCCCCGTTTCGTGGCCGAACGCCGCCGATGCGCGCGACTGCTGCACGGTCATCCTCACCGACCGCGCCGCGGCTGAGACCGCGCAGTTCGCGTCCGACACCGCCGCCTCGCGATGGATCGACGCCGGGCCGGAGGTGGGCCTCGCGCTCGTGACCGCGCAGGATGGCACGAGCTACCTCGTGGCCGTGAACTGGTCGAGCGCGGCGCAGCGCGTCTTGGTGGCCATCCCGGCCGCCGCAGGGATCGCTCCGGTGCTGGGAGGCGCCTGGCGCGTGGACGAGGGCGCCCTTGTCGGCGAGCTGGCGCCGGAGGCCATCGGCGTGGTGCAAGTAATCGAGGCGACGGCGCCCGGGAGGGCCGCGCCGCAGGTGCGGCTGCTCGATCCGTCGCTGCAGACGGTCTTCGCGGATGCCGGGACGGTGCGGCTCAGCGCCGATGCGAGCGCCGCCGATGGTGTGGATGAGGTGCGCTTCTGGGTGCGGCAGGGCGACATCGTGTCCGCGCCGCGTCTGCTGGGATCGGTTGCCCGGGCGCCCTACCGCATGACCTGGCGGACGGACGCCGACGATCGCGGGCGCTACGCCGAGCTGTGGGCGGAGGCCGTGTCGGGGGAGGCGACGCGCGAGTCGAGCCACGCGCTGGTGATGGTGCGCGCCGAGTGACGGAGCGCTCGGAGGAATCCGGGTCCACCCGGCGGAAGGCGCGCTGGCTTGGGTCGAGCAGGCTTGCCCGGGAGGTCACATCGCCATGCACCACGCGCGGACATCGATGTCAACCCGACGGACGCTTGTGCTGCTGATCGCGCTGGTGGCCGGAGTTGCCGTGCCGGCCGCCGGACAGGAGGAAGCGGCAATGCGCTGGCAGATCGGCGCCCCGATCGTCACCTACTGGGCGGGCCCCGCGATGACTGATGCCTTCGCCGAGCAGCTTGTGGCGGGCGGCTGGAACCTCGCGTGGTGCACCGCCGACACCCTCGATGTCCTGCAGCGCCACGGCCTGCGTGGCCTGCTGCACGACGGGCTGCTCCGGCCGGAGTCGCTGGATGGCGGCGAGCGGCAGGCGCAGCTCGACGCGCTGATCGAGCGCGTGCGCGACCACCCGGCCCTGTACGCCTACCACATGCGCGACGAGCCCGGCGCTTCGGTGTTCCCGGAGTGGGGCCGGCTGGTGGCCTACCTGCGCGAGAAGGACCCCGCGCACCTGGCGTACATCAACCTCTTCCCCATCTACGCCAGCAACGAGCAGCTCGGCACCCAGGGCGACCCGGTCACCGCCTACCGCGAGCACCTGCGCCGGTACATGGAGATCGTCGCTCCGGAGCTGATCAGCTACGATCACTATCATTTCGCGACCGACGGCCGGGACGGCGCGCAGTACTTCCTGAACCTGGCGATGATCCGGCAGACGGCGCTCGATGCCGGCGTGCCCTTCCTGAATATCGTGCAGGCCTGCACCTGGACGCCGAGCATGCGCATCCCCGGACCCGACGAGATGCGCTTCCTGGTCTACACCACCCTCGCCTACGGGGCGCAGGGCATCTCCTACTACGTCTACTGCCACCCCAACCACGAGGGCACCATCGCCAACGCCGACGGCACGACCACGCCCAAGTACGATGCGCTCAGTGTCCTCAACCGCGAGTTCGTCGCGATCGCCTCGGAGCTGCAGCCGCTGCAGTCGCTGGGCGTCTACCACCTCGGGATGCTGCCTGACGGCTGCCTGCCACTGCCGGAGGACAGCCCCTTCCGGGTGGATCCGCCCGTCCCGCCCGCCGAGTACACTCCGCCAGAGAAGGTGAAGGGCCTGATCCTGAGCACCTTCGGCCGGGACGATCGCGCCACGCATGTGATGGTGGTGAACCTCGACTACCTCGCGGGCGCGACCACGACAGTCGTGGGGCCCGGGCCGCTCGAGGTGTTCGATGCGAGCAGCGGGCAGTGGTCGCCCTCACCCGACGGCGAGCGCGCCACGGTGACGCTGGAGCCGGGGGGCGGCAGGCTGCTGCGCGTCGGCGAGTGAGCGCCGGCCGAGGCGCGGAACCGGCAATCGGCCGTGGAGGGACCCATGCGCGGAATCACGGGCATCCGGCGCCTTGACGACACGATCCGCCGCACCGCGTGCAACGGCGACAACTGGCACATGACCTGGGCCGCGGATGGGCGGCAGTACACCTCGCTGTGCGACGGCCGCGGGTGGCCAGGCATGCCCGGGTACGATGGCGCGGGCTGGAACACGCGCGTCTACGCCATCGACGGCGACGCGCCCGAGCCGACCTTCGAGTTCCTGCCCGGCTACCCGGACCTGCCGGTTGAGGCGAACTGCTATTACGGCTTCGGCATCATCGCACTGGGCCGGCACATCTACGAGTTTCTGAGCACGCCCAACCACCGCTTCTCGGAGCCGGACGCGCGCTTCGCGGGCGCGAAGCTGATCTACTCGCCGGACCTCGGCCGAAGCTGGCGGAATCAGGACGGCGGCGCGCTCCGCTGGGAGCCGTGGGAGGAGCGCAGCCGTGACACGATGATGTTCTTCGACGAGCCCGGCGAATGCTTCTCGCTGCTGTCGATCCTGCAGATGGGCCGGGACTACGAGCACAACCGCGACGGCTTCGTCTACATCTACGCGCCCAACGGGAACGCGGTCGGCACGATGAACCAGTTAGTGCTCGCTCGCGCACCCGTTGATGGCCTGCTTGACCGATCGCAATACCGCTTCTTCGCAGGACGCAGGGCGGACGGCGGCGCGTCATGGAGCGACGATCTGGCCCAGCGCGCGGTGGTATGCCAGTTCCCGGATGGCTGGGTGAACACGCGAATCCACCCCTATGCCTGGCAGCCGAGCATTGTCTACAACGCTCCGCTGGGTGTCTACCTCATGGCGAACTGGGGGATGGGCTGCGATGCCGACGGTATGTGGTTCGGCAGGCCCAGCTACCTGGGGTTCTGGACGGCGCCCCAGCCATGGGGGCCGTGGACGCAGGTGCATGAGGAGCCGGCGTGGACACCCGGCGGCGATCTCGCGGCACGCTGCTATCAGCCGCAGATCCCCCCGAAGTGGATCGGCCGCGACGGACGCTCGTTCTGGCTGGTCTGGACCGACTTCCAGGTCATAGACGGCCGGCGGCCGTTCTACAGCTTCAACTACCAGCAGGTCGAGATCCTCACGTCGTAGGCTGGAGGGATCAGGTGCCGATGGACTGGACCATCCAGGGCGTCATCGAGCTGGGCTGCTGGATCGGGCACTTCCCGCACCGGTGGCCCACCGGCCACGACGCCGAGGACTGCATCGATGCGCACCTGTCGTGCAACATCCGCCACCTCGTCTGGGAGCTGGGGCGCAGCGTCCTGACCTACCACAGCGACCTGTCCGGCGCAACCTGCGCCGGCCTGCGCCCCGAGCCGCCGGGGATGGGCGCCCAGCAGCGCGCGGTTGAGCGCATGTTCGGCCAGCGCTGTCAGCTTCGCGCCGCGCTGAGCTACAGCCGCGAGCGGGGCTGCACGGTCTATGGGCGGCTGTGCATGAACCGGCACTACTCGCCGGGCACCCCGCACCGCTCGGCCTTCGCGCAGGACCACCCGCAGTTCCTCGAGATGCATCGCGACGGGCGGCTGGACGTGACCCGCCTGTGCTTCGGCGAGCCCGAGTACCGCCGCGAGCGCGTCGAGATCCTGCTGGAGGCGGCGCGCATTGGCTGCCGGGGCCTGTGCCTCGACTTCTGCCGCCAGCCGCCCGCGGTGCGCTATCATGCCGCGCTGACGGGCCCCTTCCGCGAGCAGACCGGGATCGACCCGCGCACGCTCACGCTCTCAGGCGACCGCGAGCGCTTCCTCGAGTGGTGCCGCTTCCGCGCGCAGTCGGTCACCGATCTGCTGACCGAACTCAAGGCCGCGCTCGACCCCATCCGCGAGCGCTCCGACCGGCGCATCGCCGTGCAGGTGCGCATACCGGGCGACGGCCTCGCAGGCAACCTGATCTGCGGCTTCGCGGTCGAGGAGTGGTGCCGCCGCGGTCTGATCGACGAGATCGCGCTCTCGGAACTGCGCTGGCTGCGGGAGTACCAGGAGTGGAGCGAAGAGCCCTACCTGGCGTTGGGCCGCGAGTACGGCATTCCGGTCCTCTCGGCGCACAACTGCCTGCCGGTGCAGTCGGGCGGCTGGAGCGGCCAGTGCAACCCGCGCGGCGTGAACCCGTGGGTGGCGGCTCGGCGCGCGCTGGACGCCCACGAGCGCGGCGCCGCGGGCGTGTGCGTCTATCAGACCGATCTTGGCGTGCAGTGGCCGGGCCTCGCCGACGCGCTGGCGCGCTTCGCCGACCCCGAGCAGTTGCGCGCCTGGGTCGACGACCCGGCGGTGCAGGCGCGCTACCCCGTGACCGACGAGAACTGTCACTTCGGCATCGACAACCACTCGCCACCGCCCGAACGCATGCTCAGCGCCGACGAGCTGTGAGCGGCCGCTCGGCCGCCGGGAACCGACGAGAGGAGATGACGCCAGTGCGCTTCGAGTTCTTCGACGCCAACGCCCGCATCGGGTCGGTGCCCAACCACAATCCGCGCCAGGGCACGACCGTGGATGAGCTGCTGCGCGAGATGGACCGCTTCGGCGTGGGCGAGGCGGTCGTCTGGCACGCCTGGTGCAACCGCTGGGACATCGCGCTGGGCAACGACGAGCTGATGCGCCGGCTCGAGCCCCATCGCGATCGCCTGCACCCGGCCTGGGTGGTGATGCACGAGCACACGCGGCAGATGCCCCCCGGCCCCGAGCTGGTGGCGCGCATGCTCGACCAGGGCGTGAGGCTGGCGCGGCTGTTCTTCTCCATCTGGGGCTCATCCCAGGAGTACATGCCGTGGGCCTACGAGGAGCTGCTGGGGGCGCTGGCGCAGGTGCGCATGCCGCTGATGATCGAGTGGGAGAGCCATCAGCCCGCGTGGAACGACCTCGCCGGCATCTGCGCGACGTACCCCTCCCTGCCGATCATCCTCACGCACGCCAAGCTCACGCAGTGGGAGCGTGACTGGTTCCCGCTGCTGGCGAAGTTCCCCAATTTCCACGTCGGGACCGCCGGCTACCAGGGCTGGCGCGGCCTCGAGGGCCTGTGCCGGCACTTCGGCCCGCGGCAGATCATCTTCGGCACCCGCTACCCGACCTACCAGGTCGGTCAGACGATGTCCATGGTCGCCCGCGCGCTGCGCCCGCCCGAGGAGCGTCAGATGATCGCGGCGGGCAACCTGCGGGCCCTGCTGGCGGAGGTGGCAGGATGATGCAGACCGATCGCCTCATCGAGATGTGCGGCACCGACGAGCCGCTGGCGGACCTGCTGGTGATCGATGGCCACTGCCACGTGGACTGGTGGATCGGCATGTACTCCATCGAGCGCCGCATCGAGGGCATCATCGAGGTGGCCGACGCTGTCGGCATCGACCGGCTGTGCATCAACTACGCCGCCTGCCCGGAGATGCGCCGGGCCAACGACACGGTGGCCGGGTGCATGCGCCGCTACCCCGACCGGGTCGAGGGCATCTGCTACGTGGACCTCTTCGCCGGGGGCGAGCAGGTGCAGCGCGCCGAGCTGACCCGCTGCTTCGACGAGCTGGGCTTCCGCGGCATCAAGATCATCGACCGGCGCGGGGGCTTCCACCCGCAAACCCGCGACTGGTTCGACGAGGACGATCCGCTGCGGCCCACATGGGAGTTCGCCCAGGAGCGCGGCGCCGCCATCCTGTGCCACGGCTACCTGACGTATGAGATCGCCCGGCGCTACCCCGGGGCCAACTTCATCATGGCCCACGCCTCGGGCGCGCCCGCGCAGATGCTCAAGCTCGCGGAGCTGCCCAACACCTTCGCCGACATGTCCGCCACCTCGATGCTGGCCGGAACGCTGGAGCTGCTGTGCGAGCGCATCGGCGCCGAGCGCATCCTCTACGGCTCCGACCTGCCCGCCTCCGATCCCGCGCAGCGGCTGGGCATGGTGATGGCCGCGCAGATCCCCGAGCGCGCCAAGGAGCTGATCCTGGGCCGCAACATGCAGGGGCTGCTCGACAACGTGAGGTAGGGCGCGCGCTGCGTGACGCTCAGCGCAGGAAGTAGCCGGTCGAGGTCGGCCGCGCGTCGGTGGTCATCGAGATGCCCAGCTTGCGCAGGCCCGTCTCGTCGCCGGTGCCCGGCTCGTGGGTGAGGTGCATCTGCGTGCCGCGCAGGTGCGGCAGCATCTCGATGCCCGCGCGCGCCGCCGGGTTGCTCGCCGCCGTGATGCCCAGCGCGATCAGCACCTCCTGCACGTTGAGGCTCGGCGAAGTCGAGCCCAGGTAGTTGGCCTTCAGCTCGGTCAGATCGCCGATAACGTCCGCGGGCAGCAGGTGGATGTGCGCGGGGATGCCCGCCAGGTGCTTGATGCCCTTGATCAGCGCCGCCGAGGCCGAGTGGAAGAGCATCGAGTTGCTGCCCGCGACGACCGTGCCGTCGTGAAGCTGCAGCGCCGCGCCGCAGTAGAAGCCGTCGTTGCCCTTCTGGCGCTCCTCCGCGTCCACCGCCGCCTCGCGCGCGGGCGTCACCACCGGCCGGTCGGTCGGGCTCACCCCCAGCCGCGCCATAAGCGCCTCGGTGCGCCGCACCGCCTGCGGATGGCACAGTCCCTGGCTGACCTCGCGGCTGTGGCGGAAGTAGCGCCGGATGACCTCCTGCGTCGAGGCCGCGCGCACCGCCGCGTCGTCGATGATCCCCGCGCCCGCGCGGTTCACGCCCATGTCGGTCGGCGACTGGTAGGGCACCCGCTGCCCCGTGTCGGCCGCGATGCGGTCGATGATCGCCTTGAGGATCGGGAAGTTCTCGATGTCGCGGTTGTAGTTAACCGCGGTCTCGCCGTAGGCTTCGAGGTGGAACGAATCCACCATCACGATGTCGCCCAGGTCGGCGGTCGCCGCTTCGTAGGCCACGTTCACCGGATGCTCGACCGGCAGGTTCCAGATCGGGAAGGTCTCGAACTTGGCGTAGCCCGAGTTCACGCCGCGCCGGTGATCGTGGTAGAGCTGGCACAGGCAGGTGGACATCTTGCCGCTGCCCGGCCCGGTGCCGGTCACCACCACGATGGGGGCCTGCGTCTCGATGTAGGGGTTCTGCCCGTAGCCCGCCTCGGAGACCACGAACTCCACGTCGTTGGGGTAGCCGGGGATCTCGGAGTGCAGGTAGACCGCGATGCCCTTGGACTGCATCTGCCGGGCCAGGCGCTCGGACACCGGGCCCTCGCGGTGGCGGGTGAGCACCAGCGCCGAGGTGGCGATGCCCCAGTCGCGCAGGTCGTCGATGGCGCGCAGCGTCGCCAGGTCGTAGGTCATGCCGAAGTCGCCGCGGATGCGCCCGCGCTCGAGGTCATCGGCGTAGACGCAGAACACCACCTCGATCTGATCGCGCAGGCCCTGCAGCAGGCGCATCTTCACATTCGGGTCATAGCCGGGCAGCACGCGGGCGGCGTGGAAGTCGAAGGTGAGCTTGCCGCCGAACTCCAGGTAGAGCTTGCCCTCGAACTGCTCGACGCGCTCGAGGATCGCGGCGGTCTGTTCGGCCAGGTAGCGCTCGTTGTCGAAGGCGTCAGGAGGCATTCAGGCACCTCATTGTCTCGTGGGCTACAGACCGTCAGTTCCATCCACGCCTGCGCGCACCTCCCCGACAGCCGCGCGCGCACACGGGTGCTGAAGCCGAGCAAGGTCATCCGCGCGCGAGGAGCAGGACCGGAGTCAAGCGAGACGAGGGGTGTGCGTGCCACGGAACGGCAACGGCGCGCCCTTCAGTCGAAGCGCACCTTCGCCACGAAGACGCTGTTGTCGGCGCCGTAGCGCTCGCAGACCGTGCTGTCGTGCGGGTCCGGCGGGCCGGTCTGCATCCACTCCGTCACCGTGATCCACGACTCGCGCGCGGCGATGCGCGTCACCCCGAAGTTGCCCAGCCGCGCCCCCCGCTCGGGCACCACGACCACCTCGGTGTCGCGCAGCACGCACAGGCGCTCCGGATCAACCTGCGCCATGAACAGCGGCGCGCGGTGGCGCATAACATGGTCGTTGTTCGCGCCGCGCCGCGTGTACACCAGATACAGCGCATCCGGCGTCGTGACCCAGTGCTGCTGCGTGTTGTAGTTGCCCAGGTCCGAGCCATCGTCGAACGTCCACGGCTGCGGCTCGCCGAAATGCAGCCCGTCCGGTCCCGAGGTCACGTAGCCCGCATCATCGTTGCGGATGGTCAGGAAGAACCGGTCGCCGAGCTGCGCCAGCGATGGCTCGGCCATCCCCCGGCCGCTCTCCACCGTGAACTCATCGCCATGCTCGACCCAGGTGAGCGTCTCGCCGTCGAAGCGGCAGCGGGTGACCGTCACCGCGTACTGCGCCCCCCAGACGCCGCCGGTGGTACCGGGCACCGCGAAGTAGATCGGCAGGAGGATGTCGCCGTCGGGCAGGTCCACGCGCTGGGTGCTGCCCGCGCCCGCGTCGAAGAACTTGACCTCATCGGGCGGGTGCAGCTTGCGCCACGGCGTCCACGTGCGGGCCTGCGGGTCGTAGACCGTCCAGACGCTGCTGCGCGCGCGCGGGTGCGGGTGCAGGTTGTCGTCGAGGTAGCGGACCGTGTGCCCGGTGCCCAGCAGCACCCCCGACTGCTCGTGCCACTTGGGCCAGAAGTCGCTGATGCCCTCTTCGATGCCGCCCTCCACCGGCCGCCGGCCCAGCGTGTCCGGGTGCGGCGTCGGCTCGGTCCAGGTCTGGCCGCCATCGTCGGTGCGCATCTCGTTGAGCTCGTAGAACACATCCGAGCCGGTGAGGCGCAGCTTCTGCATGGTCATGACCACGATGGGCGGGTCGGCGGGGATGGCGCCCGCGCGCGCGTGCACCCAGCAGGTCTTGCGGTCGTAGCCGCTGGTCGCGGTGGTCAGCTCGATATCTACCATGTCAGTGATCCCCTCCGTGTCCGTGGGGCGCAGACAGATGCAGAGCCCAGTCCTCGGAGCCCGGCGGCACGGTGAACGCCCCGTCCGCGCCCCGTTCAGGCCAGCGCCGCCTGGTACATGGCGACGACGTTCTCGGGCGGGACGTCGGGCAGGATGTTGTGCACCTGCGTGAACACGAAGCCGCCGCCGGGGCCGAAGATGTCGATGCGCCGGCGCACCTCGTCGCGCACCTGCGCGGGCGAGCCGTGGATGAGCGTTGACTGCGTCTCGCAGCCTCCGCCCCAGAAGCACAGGTCGCGGCCGAACTCGCGCTTGAGACGCTCGGGCTCCATGTTGCGCGCCGAGGTCTGCACCGGGTTGATGACCTCGACCCCGGCCTCGATCAGCATGGGCAGCAGCTCGCAGATGCCCCCGCACGAGTGCAGGAAGACGAAGGCGTCGCAGTGGCGCTTGACCTCGGCGTAGATGGCCTGGTGGCGCGGGAAGAAGAACTCGCGGTACATGGCGGGCGAGATCTGCGGCCCCGCCTGGGTGCCCAGGTCATCGCCCATGCGGATCAGGTCGATGTGCGGCCCCAGCACCGGCAGCACGCGGCGCAGGCCCTCGAGGTGCAGCTCGGTCAGCCGGTCGAGCAGCCGGTGGGCGGCGCGCGGGTCGCCGGCGAGGTCGAGGTAGAACTGCCCGATGCCCCGCAGGAACTGCGCCCACTCCAGCAGGTTGCCGCCGAAGCCGAGCATGATGGCGCGGTCGCTCTCGGCCCGCAACCGCGCCGCCCGTCGCGCCACCTCGTCCAGCCACTCGCCCTCCATCGGCCGGTGCCACGGCGCGGCCGCCAGCCGTGGGCAGCCCCAGGTCGTCTGGCGCATGTGCCGGGGCAGGTCGGCCAGCGCCTCGTCGGTGATCCCGTCCGCCAGCGGCCAGTACACCTGCGTGATGTACGGCTGGCCCGCGGGCATGACGCCGATGACCTGGCCCTCATCTCCGCGGAAGAGCCAGCCGTCCGCCCCGTCGGGCTCGGGCGCGAAGAAGTACGCGACCTGCGCCTCGGTGCCATCGAGCAGCCGCCACGACCGGCGCCGGTCCGGCTCGGTCAGGAAGACGCGGCCGAGGTCGAGCACGTCCGCGCCGAAGCGGTCGAGGATGTCGTCCTCGGGCTGCGCCAGGCCCTGGATGAGGTCGTAGACGAACACCTCGCCCGGGCCGATCCCGAGGTGGCGCCTGAGCCGCGCGTAGGCGATGGCGGAGATGCCGCTGCTGGGATGGCCGCTCAGGTCGATGGGCACTCGGTCAGGCTCGCGGTGCTCGATGGCCGCCCGCACACGCTCGCGCGAGGTCATGCCGCGCCTCCTCTCGTCTGCGACGGGGGCTTCGCCTCCGGACGCCGCCGGCCCTCCGGTCAGGTCCCGTGCAGCGGAAGGCGCACGGCGGACGCGGAGGGTCTTGCCGCCCGACCAGCGAACAGAGTACGCGCGACGGGCGGATCCTGGCAGACAGGCGGGAGTGACGCAATCATGAAGACGTGGAAGGTGGGGATCGCCGGGCTGCGACGCGGGCGCGGCTTCGTGTCGGTGTTCGCCGCTCATCCGCGCGTGCAGGTGACGGCGCTGTGCGATATCAACCAGGACACCCTCGCCGACCTGGGCGAGGCCTTCGAGCTGCCCGACTCGGCCCTGTTCACCGACTACGACGAGTTCGTGGCGGCCGACACCGACATCGTCATGATCGCCACGCCCATCCGCTTCCACGCCCCGCAGACCATCGCCGCGCTGGAGGCCGGCAAGGACGTGATGTGCGAGCAGACCGCCGCCTACACGGTCGAGGACTGCGCGGACATCGTCGATGCGGTCAGGTGCACCGGTCGCACCTACATGATGGCCGAGAACTACTGCTACTTCCACTACATCCGCCAGTGGAAGCAGATCGTGGACCAGGGCAAGCTCGGGCCCATCTTCCACGCCGAGGCCGAGTACGTCCATGAGATCGAGCACCTGCTGATCAATGATGAGACCGGCGAGTACTACTGGCGCCACGAGCGCCCACCCATCTGGTACTGCGCGCACTGCCTCGGCCCGCTGCTCACGCTCATGGACGACCGCATCGTGGCCGCCAGCGGCAGCTCCGCGGGCTTTCACAAGCACCCCGAGCAGAGCGATCACCTCGGCTTCCTCGACATGGAGATCGGCCTGTTCCGCACGCAGAAGGACGCGCTGATCAAGATCGCGCGCAGCCAGGTGGCGCCGCGCTATCCGCACATGGTCTACTATTCGCTCTATGGCACGCGCGGCTACGTCGAGAACGGCCGCGATGGCAGCAACACCAACGGCTACCTGTGGATCGAGGGCGAGACCCCCGATGACGAGCGCGGCCAGCGCCAGGCCGAGGTCATCCACTGCACCACCGTGGACCCCGACGCCCCCGAAGAGGCGAAGCATGGCGGCCACGGGACCAGCGAGTACTATATGATCCGCGACTTCCTCGACGCGCTGGAGGCGGGCGTACAGCCGCCCATTGACGTCATGCGCTCGATGGACTTTACGGTGCCGGGGATCATCGCCCACGAGTCGGCGATGAGCGACGGTAACTGGCGCGACGTGCCGCTGTTCGACTGGTAGACCGCCGCGAGGAGGAGAGCCATGCGAGCAATCAGGGCCGCATTCGTGGGCTTCGGGGAGATCAACACGCCGCGTGACATCGTCGAGCGCAAGTGCGACGAGGCGCGCCGGCTGCTGGAGGCCGAGGGGCTCGAGCTGATCGCGACCGACCCGGTGAGCGACGACCCGGCCGGCAACGACGTCGCCCGGGCGCGCGCCGAGCTGGCCGGGCAGGAGTTCGACCTGCTGATCCTGTGCCTGGCCGGCTGGATCCCCTCGCACGCGGTCATCGGCGTGGCCGACGCCTTCCGCCACAAGCCGATGGTGCTGCTGGGGCTCACCGGCTGGGAGAGCGCGGACGCGCCCGGCGACCGCTTCGTCACCACCGCCGACCAGGCGGGCACCACCGCGCTGCGTAAGCCGATGGAGGACCTGGGCTACACCTTCAAGTACGTGGTGACGTACCGCGGCGAGCCGCTGCCGGTCGAGCGCGTGGTCAGCTACGCCCGCGCCGCGCGCGCGGCCAGCACGCTGCGCGGCGCGCGCATCGGCTCGATGGGCTACCGCGACATGAAGCTCTACGGGACGCTGCATGACGGCGTCTCGCTGCGCGCACGCATCGGGCCGGAGGTCGAGACCTTCGAGATGCTGGAGATGGCCCAGACCATCGAGCGCCTCGACCCGGCGGCAGTCGCGGAGCTGTCGGCGCAGGTGCGCGAGCGCTGGGAGTTCGTCAAGGAGCCGCAGCCGGGCACCATCGAGAACACGGTGAAGCTCTATCTGGCGCTGCACGAGAAGATCGTCGAACGGGGCTTCGAGGCGGTCACGCTGCTCGACGTCGATGGCGTGAAGAAGCTGCTGGGCTTCGCGCCCGCGGGCGTGTTCATGCTGCTGCACGAGCAGGACGACGTGTGCACCGTCCCCGAGAACGACATCCCGGGCGCGGTGACGCAGCTCATGGTGCGCCACGTCACCGGGCAGGTCGGCGCCTACATGGAGTTCTATGAGTTCATGCGTGACGGCGTGCTCATGGGCGTGCCCGACTACGTGCCCAGCGAGGTCGTCGATGGCCCGGTCACCGTGCTGCCCAACGCCTTCGGCGAGTTCGGCGAGGGGCTGCTCAACGTCTCCAAGGTGAAGACCGGCCGCGTGACCATCGCGCGACTGGCGCACACCGGCGACCACTACGTCATGCACATGGTGACGGGCGAGGCGGCCACGCCGCGGCCGTGGGAGGAGGCGGGCTGGGCGCCGCCGGCGCCGCAACTGCCCGGACTCGAGATCACGCTCGATGTGCCCATGGAGGAGTTCGCCCGGCAGGTGCTCAGCCAGCACTACATCATCAGCTACGGCGACAACACCGAGGCCCTGGGCGACCTGTGCGCCATCCTCGGCGTGCAGGTAACCTGACCGGTCGGTCCGAGGGAGGTCCACCGATGCTGCCGCGCGTCGATTTCTGCGGGCTCGAGGTGTCGCGTCTGATCATCGGCGGGAACCCGTTCTCGGGCTTCAGCCACCAGAGCCCTGAGCGTGATCAGGAGATGCTCGACTACTACACGGTCGCGCGCATCAAGGAGACGCTCGCCCGGGCC